>JAVXNW010000005.1:0-49848 GCA_036645575.1 Clostridia bacterium
CGGGGGACGGCCTCCGGCGGCCGGGGCGCTGCCCCTGGACCCCGCCAAGGAAGGTCCTTGGATGCCAGTCGCGCCTGTGGGCGCAGGTGGGAGGCGGGGGAGGCGGGACAGGACACCACAGCAAGGACGTACAGCTCGAGGGGATAGTGTGAAAGGGGGCGCTCACGCAGCGCTTCCCGCCTGGCGCATGGCGTAAGGCCGTTTACTTGTCGTTGAGCGCGGCGACGCCGGGCAGGGTCTTGCCTTCGAGGAACTCGAGGGACGCGCCGCCGCCGGTTGAGATGTGGCTCATCTTGTCGGCCAGACCCATCTGGGTGACGGCCGCAGCGGAGTCGCCGCCGCCAATGATCGTGGTTGCGCCGGACATCGCCATGGCCTGCGCAATGGCGAGGGTGCCCTTGGCGAAGTTCGGCATCTCAAACACGCCCATCGGGCCGTTCCAGACCACCGTCTTGGCCAGCGCGATCTCGTCTGCGAACAATTTAATGCTCTTGGGGCCGATATCCATGCCGGAATAGCCGTCGGGAATGCCCAGTTCGCTGTCCTGGGTAATGGTGTCGCAGTCGTTTGAGAAGGCGTTTCCGCACACGTTGTCGATGGGCAAGAGCAATTTTACGCCCTTGGCCTTCGCCTTTTCGATCATCTCACCGGCCAGACCCACGCGCTCCTCGTCGAGCAGGGAGTTGCCGATGGCGACGCCGGTCGCCTTGAGGAATGTGTAGGCCATGCCGCCGCCGATGATCAGCGCGTCCACCTTGTCCAGCAGGTTCGAGATGACGCCGATCTTGTCTTTGACCTTTGCGCCGCCCAGGATTGCGACGAAGGGACGCGCCGGTTCCGTGATCGCGCCGCCCAGGAAATCAAGCTCCTTGCCGATCAGGAAGCCCGCGACGGCGGGCAGGAACGCCGCGACGCCGGTGGTCGAGGCATGGGCGCGGTGCACGGTGCCAAAGGCGTCGGAGACGTAAATTTCCGCCAAGGATGCCAGTTGCTTGCACAGCTCGGGGTCGTTTTTCTCCTCGCCCGGCATAAAGCGGACGTTCTCAAGCAGCACGGCGCTTCCGGGCTTCACCTCGGCGGCCAGCTTCTTGGCATCGTCTCCGACGACGTCCTTGGCAAGGCGCACGTCAAAGCCCAGCAGCTCGCTCAGGCGCTTCGCGACCGGCGCGAGCGAGTATTTCATGTTAAATTCGCCCTTCGGACGGCCCAGATGCGAGCACAGAACCACCGCGGCGCCGTTCTCGAGCAGGTACTTAATCGTCGGCAGCGCGGCCTGAATGCGGGTCTCGTCGGTAATATGGCCTTCCGCGTCCAGCGGCACGTTGAAATCACACCTGACAAGCACCTTCTTGCCGGCTACGTCGATATCCTTAATGGTTCGCTTACTCATGCTGCATCGCTCCTTCAATTGTCATTGACAAATTTATGTCAGATCTTATCATAGCGGATAAATGTTAATCTGTCCACCAGACGCCAAATAGATTGCGCAGCTTACAGCACATTTAACGTGAGAATGGTAATATAGGGCGGTATGAAAAACCCGCATGGGAGCGTAATGAATGAAAACAGACAAGGCGATCATTGAAATCAGGGACGTGCACTTTGCCTACCCGGATACCCGCGACGACGCGGTGGACGGCGTGACGATGGACGTGCGCGAGGGCGAGTTTCTCGCGGTGCTTGGGCACAACGGCAGCGGCAAGTCCACGCTGGCCAAGCTCATGAACGCGCTATTTATTCCGGCGTCGGGAACGGTCACGGTAGACCATGTGTCCACCTTAGACGAGGGACGCGAATGGGACGTGCGCAAGACGTGCGGCATGGTGTTTCAAAACCCCGACAACCAGCTGGTGGCGACAATCGTCGAAGAGGACGTGGCGTTTGGGCTGGAAAATCTGGGGGTTGCGCCGGAGGAGATCGTCCGGCGCGTACACGAGGCGCTTGCGGTGGTCGATATGGACGCGTGCGCGGGCAGCGCCCCGCACATGCTTTCGGGCGGACAGAAGCAGCGCGTCGCGATCGCCGGGGTGCTGGCGATGCGCCCGCGCGTGATCGTATTTGACGAGGCGACCGCCATGCTCGACCCGTCGGGGCGCGAGAGCGTGCTGTCGGTGGTCAAAAAGCTCAACCGTGAAGAGGGCGTGACGATCGTGTGGATCACGCACTTCATGGACGAGGCGGCCGAGGCCGACCGGCTGCTGGTCATGGACAAGGGAAAGATCGCCCTGGAGGGCACGCCGCGCGAGGTATTTGAGCAGGTGGAATTGGTGCGCGCGACGGGGCTTGACGTGCCGGAGATGGCGGAACTGGACGAGCGGCTGATCGCGCAGGGGATTCAGCTGCCCCGTGGGATTCTTACCGTTGAAGAAATGGTGGTGGCACTTTGCCAATTGAAGTCAAAAATCTAAGTCATATCTATTCGGCGGGCAGCCCGTTTGAGTCGGTCGCGCTCAAGGATGTCTCCTTTGTGATCGGCGAGGGCGAGCTGGTCGGGCTGATCGGGCACACGGGCAGCGGAAAATCGACGCTGGTGCAGCATTTAAATGGATTGATTAAGCCGACGAGCGGCACGGTGATCGTGGACGGGCTCGACCTCATGGACAAGGCGACCAACCTGCGCGACATTCGCAAAAAGGTGGGGCTGGTGTTTCAGTACCCGGAATACCAGCTCTTTGAGGAGACGTCGCTCAAGGACATTGCGTTTGGGCCGCGAAATCTGGGGCTGACGGAAGCGGAATCGCTTTCGCGCGCGCGCGAAGCGGCCGAAATGGTGGGTCTTCAGGCGGAGCTGCTCGAGCGCTCGCCGTTTGACCTGTCGGGCGGGCAGAAGCGGCGCGTCGCGATCGCGGGGGTGCTGGCGATGCAGCCGACGACGCTTGTGCTGGACGAACCGGCGGCAGGGCTTGACCCCGCCGGGCGGCGCGAGATGCTGGCGCTTTTGCGCAACCTGCACGCCAGGGGCGGGATGACCCTCGTGATGGTGTCGCACTCGATGAACGACGTGGCGCAGTTGTGCAGCCGCGTGCTGGTGATGAACAAGGGCACGCTCGCGATGGACGGAACGCCGGGCGAGGTATTCCAAAACGGAGAAGCACTGACCGAGATGGGGCTGGGTCTTCCGCGCGCGGCACAGTTGGCCAATGCGCTTGCGCAGGCGGGCTTCCCAATGCCCAGCGGCCTGTGGCGGCTCGAGGACGTGGAGCGCGCGATCGTGCGCGGGATAAAGGGGGACGCGGTCAATGGTTAACATCACCTTGGGCCAGTACTTCCCCGGAAGCTCCGTCGTGCATCGGCTGGACCCGCGCACCAAATTGCTGCTGACGATCGCGATGATCGTGTCGGTGTTTCTGGTCAAGGGGTTTGTCGGGTACGCGGTGCTGTTTGCCTATATTCTGTACGCCGCGACCACTTCCAAGATCAGCCTCAAGGTGATGGCCAAGGGCATTAAGCCCATCTTCTTTATCATCGTGCTCACGTTTATCCTGAACGTATTTTTTGCCAGCGAGGGGACGCCGCTCATCCAATGGGGCATCCTTCGGATCACCGATCAGGGGCTGATTTCAGCGGTCTACATGGCGCTGCGCCTGGTGCTGCTGGTGCTGGGCACGCAACTGCTCACGCTGACCACGTCGCCCATTGCGCTGACCGACGGGCTTGAAAGCCTGATGAAGCCGCTGTCGAAAGTGGGCTTTCCGTCGCACGAACTGGCGATGATGATGTCGATCGCGCTCCGGTTTATTCCAACGCTGCTTGAAGAGGCGCAGAAGATCATGATGGCGCAGAAGGCGCGCGGCGCGGACTTCGAGTCGGGCAATCTGGTCGAGCGCGCGAAGGCGATGCTGCCGCTGCTGGTTCCGCTGTTCGTGTCGGCGTTTCGCCGGGCGGACGAGCTGGCGCTGGCGATGGAGGCGCGCTGCTATCGCGGCGGCGAGCATCGCACCCGCATGAAGGTGCTGAAGTTTCAAAAAATCGACCTGTGCGCGTTTTTCAGCATGGCGCTGTTGATCACGGCCATCGTGCTGCTTCCGGTATGACGCGCATCAAGCTGACCATCGAGTACGATGGCACGAATTACGCGGGCTGGCAGCGCCAGATCAACGCCTGCGCGGTTCAGCAGGTGCTCGAGGAGGCGCTCAGCCGCCTCACGCAGGCGCCCACTTTGCTGACGGGCGCGAGCCGCACCGACGCGGGCGTGCACGCGCTGGGTCAAGTCGCGCACTTTGACACGCTTTCGCGCATCCCGCCCGAAAAGTACGCCTACGCGCTCAACACCCTGCTGCCAAGCGACGTGCGCGTGGTCGCGTCCCAGGCGGTCTCGCCCGATTTCCACGCGCGCTTTGACACGACCGGCAAGCGCTACCGCTACCAGATCTACGCGCAGCCGCACGCCAGCGCCCTCTACCGCAACCAGTGCGCGCACGTGATCTACCCGCTGGACCTTGCACTCATGCGGGAAGAGGCGCGGCAAATGCTGGGCACGCACGACTTTGGGGCGTTTGCCGCGAGCGGTTCGGTGATCAAGGACACGACGCGCACAATCACCGCGTGCGACGTGCTCATCTCCCCGCCGTTTGTGTGCCTGACCGTCGAGGGAAGCGGCTTTTTGTACAATATGGTGCGGATTCTGGCCGGCACGCTGATCGCCGTCGGCGCGGGCAAGCTCGAGCCCGGCGCCATCGCGCGCGCCCTCGCCCAAAAAGACCGCCTCCGCCTAGGCCCCACCGCCCCCCCGCAAGGCCTCACCCTCATGCAGGTATTCTATTAATTCCCCGCGCGCACGACTCGACCTTTAACCTTCGCGGACTCCCAAAAATAAGGATTGCTTGCATTTAAAGTGGTTTTACCGAGCAAACTGTTGTATAATCGCCGCAAGGAGGGTTGATTTATGTTGACAAAAATTCACATTCACAATCTGCTGACATTTGGAGACATGTCCCTGAATCTTTGCCCAGGCATCAACTTGGTCGTCGGGGAAAATGGAACGGGAAAGACGCAGTTGCTAAAGTGGATCTATGCCTTTAGCGATAAGTATTGGCCCCTCTCAGGCAATTCAGAAACTTTGCGCGCGCAAGGGCCGATCGGCATCTTCGGCATCGTATTTTCAGCGATGCTGCGGGAAAAAGCCGACGGCGTTTGCGAATTGTCCAATGAGGACGGCGTTCTGGGGCGCGTCAATGTGACCTACGGTCCTCCCATTCAGACCCGCTACGATCGAAGCGGACACCGCAGTCCGCCGCCCATCCTGCCCGCCGTGTTTATTCCCGTCAAGGATATGCTGACGCACGCTAACGGCCTGCTCGCCATGAGCGCCAAATACACCATGCCCTTTGATTCGACGCTATTGGATATTATCGAAACAGCCTCCGCGTGGGCGCTGAAAGATATCCCCGCGCTGGGTCAGGCCGTCCTTACGCAAATCGAAACGGTCATCGGGGGGAAGGTGCTCTATGAAAGCGATACCTTTTATGTGCAGAAAGCCGACGGAAAGAAGGTTCATTTCTATCTCGAGGCGGAGGGCTACAAAAAATTCGCGCTGCTCTGGCAGCTGATTATGAACGGGAGCATTGCCGACGGCGCGCTGGTTTTATGGGACGAACCGGACGCGAATATCAACCCACGGCACATCCCGGTGTTGGTGGAAATACTGCTTGCGCTTCAGCGCAACGGCGTGCAGATGGTCTTGACGACCCACAGTTATCTGTTTGCAAAGTACATGGAAGTGCGGAAAAAGGCGGACGACCACCTGCTATTTCATTCGCTGTATCAAGGCGAGCAGGGCGTGGCGTGCGCCAAGTCCGAAACCTTTGGCGCGCTTGCGCACAACGACATCCAAACGGCCTTCTTGGACCTGTTGGGGGAAGTGTACGACATGGACATGGGGGATTGATTCATGGCAAGTACGGAAGAAAGCCGCATTTACACCGATGAAAACGGGTTCTACTGCATTGACTGTCGGCTGGCGGACTGGTCGTTTGGCCGTTTGCACAACCTGTATGAAGAATGTTTTTCGAGCGGCACGTTCTCTGACGTAGACTGGGTGATTGTCGATGACGCGGTGGCCTATCTGGTGGAATATAAAAACGCGCTCGTCCCGGCATGTTCGGTCAGCGCTTACAATCCATCTGCACAAAACAACCTGCGTAGATTGGTCAAGAAGTGCTTTGACAGCCTGCACTTCGTCCATTGTCTCCAGCGCGCTACGCAATACCATTATGTCTGTGTATTAGAATATGCGCTTGATGACGCGGTTACCCGCGCCGGGCTGCGCGACGAGCTTGTCAGAAAGATCAACTGCGTCATGTCAAGCCGCATCGGAAGCACGCACAAATTTGTCGATGCCATTGAGGTTGTGAACATCGAAGAATGGAACGCAGCCCACACCGAATTTCCCATACGGCAGGTACCATTGGCGGCGTCTTCCGAAAGTGCGGATTTTTCCTGAACGCCCCCGCAAGCGTGGCGCTTATTGGCGCGGAATTTTGGCGATTTAAGGCAAATGGGGATAAAAACACCGCCGTTTCTTTTTGATTCGGCGGTGTCTTCTATGCGGATTTGCGCTTGAACGCGCTCGCTTGGCGGCGCTTTTTGTCCGCCGCGCCTTGACGTGCACAGCGCTTTGGGCGGGCGCGGCGCTTTTGCGCGGTCTTGGCTGATTTTGCTATTTTGCCGCCTTGCCCAAATACGCCTCGCGCACCTTTTCGTTTTCGAGCAGTTCGTTTCCGCTGCCCTCGAGGATGATGCGGCCGGTCTCCATGACGTAGCCGTAGTGCGCCGCGCGCAGCGCCGCGTTCGCGTTTTGCTCGATCAGCAAAATCGTGATGCCGTCCTGGTTGAGCTTTTCGATGATGTCGAAGATGTCCTTGACCACGAGCGGCGCAAGACCCAGCGACGGCTCGTCCATCATCAATATCTCGGGCTTGCACATGAGCCCGCGCCCCACCGCCAGCATCTGCTGCTCGCCGCCCGACAGCGTGCCCGCAAACTGCCACGAGCGCTCCTTGAGCCGCGGAAACAGCTCGTACACATGCGCCATGTCCTGCTCGATTCCGGCCTTGTCCTTGCGCATGTAGGCGCCAATGCGCAGGTTCTCGCTCACCGTCAGGTTCGAAAACACGCGCCGACCCTCCGGCACAAGCGAAATCCCGCGCTCGACCACCTTCTGCGTGTCCATCCGCGTGATGTCCTCGCCCTTGTACTTGATCGTGCCGGTAGACGGCGTGACCAAGGAGGTGATCGCGCGCAGCGTGGTCGATTTGCCCGCGCCGTTAGCGCCGATCAGCGTGACGATCTGCCCCTTTTCCACGTCAAATGAAATGCCCTTGAGCGCCTCGATGCCGCCAAAGTTGACCTTGAGATCCCGCACCTCCAGCAAATTCCCGCTCATGCCTCGTCCACCCCCAGATACGCCTTGATGACCTCGGGATTGTCCTGCACCTGGGCAGGCGTTCCTTGGGCGATCAATTTGCCAAAATCGATTACGTAGATGCGATCGGAAATATCCATGACCAAATTCATGTGGTGCTCGATCATGAACACGGTCAGGTTGAATTTTTTCTTGATGTCACAGATGAACTGGCCCAATTCGTCGGTCTCCTGCGGGTTCATGCCCGCCGCCGGCTCGTCGAGCAGCAAAAGCGTTGGCTCGGTCGCAAGCGCGCGCACGATCTCCAATATGCGCTGCTTGCCGTACGGAAGCGAGCCGGCCACGTCCTTCATGACGCTGCCAAGCCCCAATTCCTCGATCAGCTTTTGCGCATCCGCGCGCATCTTTTTCTCTTCCGCCCGATTGAGCATCAGCGTGGCGGAAATGAGGCCGGATTTGATGTGCATATGCCGCGCGATCAGCACGTTTTCAAGCACCGACAGGTCCTTAAAGAGCCTGATATTCTGGAACGTGCGCGCCACGCCGCGCGAAGTGATCTTGTCGGGCGTATACTTGACCTGATGCGTATATTCGCCCGCGTGCCCGCCCGCGTACAGCGCCTTCATCTTGCCCACCGGATAGCCCTCGGCGATCACGCTTCCGCACAGCGTCACCCGCCCATTGGTCGGCGCGTACATGCCCGTGATCACGTTGAACGCGGTCGTCTTGCCCGCGCCGTTAGGCCCGATTAACGCGACGATCTCGCCGGTTCGCACTTCGAGCGTCAGGTCGCTCACCGCAACCACGCCGCCAAATTGCATCGTGATATTTTCAACGCTCAGCACGCGCTCGCCTAATTCACTTTTGCCCAATACGCGCTCGCTCATTTGCCGACCCCTCCCGCCTCAAGCTTTTTATTGCGCCGCCATCTGCTTGGCAGGAACCACTCCCAGCTGAACTCGCGGTTGCCCATCAGACCCTTTCGGTAAAACAGCACCACCACCATCAGCAGCACCGAGAACACCACCATGCGGAAGCCGTTTTTGAACAGCGGAATGCTCACGCCCGCGATCGTCAGCGGTTCGTCAAAGAAGCGCAGCCACCACTCCTTGGCGGCGGTCACGAGGAACGCGCCCAGGACGCTGCCGGTCACCGACCCGATCCCGCCGATCACGACGATCAGCAAGATGTCGTAGGTCATCGCAATTTTAAACGTCGAGGAGTCGATTGAGCGCATGTACATGGCGAGCATGCCGCCCGCGACCGCGGTAAAGAACGAGGAAATGACAAAGCTCATCTCCTTGTGCTTGAACAGCCCAATGCCCATCGCCTCCGCCGCGATCTCGTCCTCCCGAATCGCCTTGAACGCGCGCCCATAGCTGGACTTGATCAGCAGCACAATGAGGCCAATGCACACAAACGCGATCACAAAGACCACCAGAATCGAGTTGAACTTGGGGATCGACTTGAGGCCGTAACTGCCGTTTGTCACCGTGTCAAACTGCGGACTTGCGATCAGCGCGCGCAGAATCTCCGAAAAGCCCAGCGTCGCAATCGCCAGATAGTCGCTCTTGAGGCGCAACACCGGAATGCCGATCAGCGCCGCGAACACCGCCGCGACAAGTCCCCCGATAATCAGCGCCAGATAGGGATAGCAGCTGGCCACCCAACTGGGCGCAAGGTTCATAAATTCGCGCAGGTTTTTGATGAGCGGCGAAATGCCGTTCATATAATACACGCCGTCCAGCTTGCCTACCGGAATGGTCAGGATCGCGGTCACATACGCGCCCACCGCCATAAAGCCCGCCTGCCCCAGCGAGAACAGCCCGGTAAATCCGTTCAGCAGGTTCATCGACACCGCGACGATCGCGAAGATCGCGCCCTTCTGCATCACCGAGTACAGCATTCCCTGCTCGAACTTCTTCTCCTCAAGCACCGTGAGCAGCCATGCCAGCACCGCCAGCGCCACGATGGAGAGGATCCACTTTGTTGTTTTTTTCATAAGCGCGTCACACCTTCTCCGTCGTTTTTTCGCCGAACAGGCCGGTGGGCTTGACCAGCAGCATGATGA
This sequence comes from Clostridia bacterium, assembly GCA_036645575.1. Taxonomy (GTDB): domain Bacteria; phylum Bacillota; class Clostridia; order Christensenellales; family Aristaeellaceae; genus JAVXNW01. The sequence goes on from JAVXNW010000005.1 coordinate 9,435, forward strand.
TCAGCAGAATAAAGGTGAACGCGTCGGAGTAGGTCGAGTACCCGAGCGCCACCAGCGTCGTTTCGCAAATGCCGATCAGGAATCCGCCCACCATCGCGCCCGGAATGGAGCCAATGCCGCCCAGCACCGCCGCGACAAAGCACTTGAGCCCCGGCAGCGTGCCGCTGAAGGGATTGACCGACATGCGGTCGGTAAAATACAGGATGGAGCCGACCGCCGCCAGCGCCGAACCGATCACAAAGGTGGTGGAAATGACGGTGTTGATCTTGACGCCCATCAGCTTGGCGGTCTCAAAGTCCTTGGAGACCGCGCGCATCGCCATGCCCACCTTGGTGTGGTTGATCATCGTGGTGAGCAAAAACACGAGGCCCACCGCGAGCACCGGCGTAATCAGCGTGACCAGCGAGGCCGACAGGTCGCCCATCTGAAAGATCCGCTTCAAAAACGAAATCTCGGGGTACGGGCGCGGCAGCGCCGAGAACAGGTACGTCGCGAGGTTTTGAAGCAGCATCGATACGCCGATTGCCGAAATCATGATGGACATGCGCGGCGCAGAACGCAGCGGCGCATAGGCTGCGCGCTCGATGACCACGCCCAGCACCACCGTCGCCACAATCACCACGGGAATGGCAATCTGCCACGGCATACTCGCCATCGCAAAGACCATGAAATACCCCGCCATCATGAAGATATCGCCATGCGCAAAGTTGATGAGGCGCAAAATGCCGTAGACCATCGTATAGCCTATGGCAATCAGCGCGTAGGCGCCGCCCAGCGATACCCCCGTCAGACAGTGCTGTAAAAAGGTCGTCAGACTCATGCCAGACCCCTCCATCTGCGCGCCGCCCACCGGCAAGCGCTAAAAGTACGCGCGTCCCGCGCGGCAAGCCCCCTTGGCCAAAGCGCTTACCGGGAAAACGCGGCAAGGCCGAGCGGCACGCGCCCGACCCGCAGCGATTGCCCGATCGCACGATACAATTTAAGGGGCGGGCCCATGTCCCGCCCCTCAAATGCAGAATAGTGTATTCCTTAGCCGATCGTGACCGTCTTCAGGAACTTAAACGCGCCGTCCTCGACGACCTTGATGTAGGCCATGTCCTTCTTCGCGTCGCCGTTTTCGTCAAAGGAGATCGCGCCGGTGACGCCGGGCATGGAGACGGTCGTAAGCGCATCGCGGATGGCCTGCGGCTCGATGGAGTTGGCCTGCTTGATGGCCTCGATGGCGACCATGTACGCATCGTAGCTCAGTGCGGAAACCGCCGCGACGCCGTCGCCGCCGTTTTTCTTGAGGTACTCGGGGGTGGCGTTCAGGAACGCCTTGTAGCCGGTGACGAACTCCGCCGCCGCCGTATCGGCCTCGTCAAAGAAGGTGGACAGCACGACGCCCTCGGCGTCCGCGCCCGCGTTTTCAATGATCGTCACGTTCTCCCACGTATCGCCCGCCATGATCGTGGAAGTGATGCCCAGTTCGCGCGCCTGCTTGATCAGAAGCGGCGCCGTCGCGATCGACGAGGGGGCGAAGATGACGTCCGGGGCCGCCGCCTTGATGTTGGTCAAGATGGCCTTAAAGTCGGTCTGGTTGGTCTGGAACTGCTCTTGGGAGACGATCTCGCCGCCCAGTTCCTTATAGGCCTTCAGGAAGAAGTTGCCCAGCCCCGAGGAGTAGTCGTCGCCCAACTGCGTGATGACGGCCGCCTTCTTGGCGCCCTCCTGGAAGGCGTAGTTGGCCATGACGGTGCCCTGGAAGGGATCGAGGAAGCACACGCGGAAGTAGAAGTCGTTGCCCAAGGTCACCTGCGGATTGGTGCAGGAGCAGCCAATGGCCGGAACGCCGGCATCGGCAAAGATCTCGCCCGCCGCGATCGAGACGCCCGAGCCATAGGAGCCGAGCACCGCGACGACATTGCTGGCCATCAGGCTCTGCGCGGCCGACACAGCCGCCGTCTTGTCGGACTGGTTATCCACTTCGACCAGTTCAATCTGATAGGTCTCGCCGCCCACTTCAACCGAAGGAACCAAGGAGTTGGCATAGCGTATGCCCAGAATCTCCTGGAAGCCGCCGCCGCCGTTTTCGCCGGTCACCGGCTCAAACACGCCAATCTTGATGACACCCTCCGCGGACGCGCACATCGGCACGAACAGGAACAGAACCAAGCACAGCGCAAGAATCTTCTTCATATCCCATATCCTCCTTGGATTTTAATAAAGCTATTATAACGTCATCGGCGCCAAATTGCAAGCAGGAATAACCAGATTCGTCATATTTTATGCTTGTCCACCCGTACAAGTCCTGATTTGACTGCCCTACCCGCCCCAAATGCAAGATTTTCCCGAACCGTTTACCCGCCCCGACATACGATGCAGTGTGAGCCAGACTCACATAGCCAACTCGAGGAGGTATGAAAATGTCGTTTTATAGCTACAAGAACGCCAATGCCAGCTGCAGCCCCGGCACCGTAAGCGGCAACATCTGTCAAGGCCTGACCGAGAAAATCTGCGTACAAGTGAAAAACGTCTACGACAGCTGTTTGCAACAGGAGCAGTTAGATGAAGTGGATGTGACGGTGCGGGACATCGTGCCGGTGCTTCCGGAGATTTGCGCGGGGCGGCGCACGGGCGCGCCCTGCCAGTGCGCCTGCGAGGGCAACACCTGTTCCTGCACCTGCCAGAAGTGCGGAGGCTTTACTTATCAGGACGCTGTGACCAACGCCGAAAACAGCCCCTGCCCGCTGCCGGTTCCCTATGGCCAGTGGACGTTTGAGAGCTGCCGTTCTTCAACGACCAACGGCGCGATCCGCGACCTGACGATCGAGCGCCTGTGCGACCGACCGCAGTTCGCCCGCGTCAAGGGCACCGTCGATATCCCGATCGACGTCCTGTTTACCGACCAGCGCTGCCAGGAGTGGATGGGCCGCGCCACCGTCTCGGTCGTCAAAGACGTGCTGCTGGCCATTCCGGACGAATCCATCGTGCCCTTCACGCTGGAGAGCCTGGTCAGCGCCATCTGCGTGAGCGGCGTGTACCGGGGCGAATGCCGGTTCGAGATCACGATCTGCATAACGGTCGTGCTCAAAATCCTGGCTGAGGTGGAAGTGATGATCCCCTCCTACGGCTTCTGCGAGGTTCCGCCCTGCGAGGAGTACGCGGAGAACGTATGCGATGAGTTCTTCTCGCTCCCGCTATTCCCGCAGCAGAATTGCAAGTGCGGATCGACCGCCACGACCAGCATCTACAATTGCCCGCCCGCGCCCACGGCAAACGCGCCCCTGAGCACCAGCACCTGCTCCAGCTGCGGAACCGCCTGCGGCGGTTGCTGCTCCCAGTGCCCGCGCTGCGGCTGCACCATGACCCCGTCCAGCTGACGGAGGCCCGCCCTCGCGCCGCCGGCATGTTCTTGACAAGGCGGGGCGGTTTTAATAGACGCCGGACGACCCAAGCGCCCTCCCCCTAACGAAAGCAGTCCGGCGCCGCATACATGGCCGGCGGGTGGAAGCGCTATTTTCCGCCCAGTGATCGGCATAGTCAAGGCGCGCAGCGTTTGCTGCGCGCCTTGGCTTATTGAAATCTTGGCTTCTTGAAACCTTGCTCTATTGAAACTGCGGCTTCTTAAAATCAGTAGTTTTCGGGCTTGATCTCGAAATAGGCCTTGGGATGCGCGCAGACCGGGCAGATTTCGGGGGCCTTTTTGCCGATGACCAGATGGCCACAGTTGCGGCACTTCCAGATCATGTCGTTGTCGCGGGAGAAGACCAGCGCATTGTCCACGTTGTCCAGCAGCGCCAGATACCGCGCCTCGTGCTCGCGCTCGATCTTGCCGACCTCGGAAAACAGGTGCGCGATGTCGTCAAAGCCTTCCGCGATAGCGTCCTTCTCGAATGTCGCGTACATGTCGGTCCACTCGTAATTTTCGCCGGCCGCCGCCGCCTTCAGGCACTCCGCCGTGGAGCCGATGTCGTTAATCAGCTTGTACCAGATCTCGGCGTGCTCTTTTTCGTTGCCTGCGGTCTCGGTGAAGATCGCCGAAATTTGCTCAAAGCCTTCCTTCTTGGCCTTCGAGGCAAAGAAGGTATACTTGTTGCGCGCCTGGGATTCTCCGGCAAACGCCGCCTGCAAATTGGCCTCGGTACGGGTTCCCTTCAAACGTTCATTCATGGTATTGTCCCTCCTTCTAATCATTCGCCGTTTCTTTTTTGGGGGCTTCTCGCCCGACAATTGCTCATCGGACATGCCTAAAATCAAATCGGGCCTGCGTGCGCGGGTGAGTTCAATCGCCCGCGCGCGCTGCCAGCGTTCGATCTCCTTGTGATTGCCGCCAACCAGCGGTTCGGGAACCGCCATGTCCCGAAACACCCGGGGCCGCGTGTACTGCGGATACTCGAGCAGGCAGCCGGAAAAGCTCTCGTCCACGCTGGAGGCCTCGCTTCCAAGCACCCCCGGCACCAGCCGCGACACCGCGTCGATCACCACCAGCGCGCCCATCTCCCCGCCCGTGAGCACGTAATCGCCGATCGACAATTCCTCAAACCCGCATAGGTCAAGCGCCCGCTGATCCACGCCTTCGTAATGGCCGCACAAAAAAAGCAATTCTTCCTCGAGCGCCAACTCCCGCACAATCGTTTGATTGAGCGTGCGCCCGCGCGGGCTTAGGTAGATTCGACGCCCATGAAAGCCCTCGGCCTCGAGCGCCTCGACCGCATCGACAATGGGCTGCGCCAGCATCACCATGCCCGCGCCGCCGCCAAAGGGATAGTCGTCGGTGTTTTTGTGCTTGTTCTGCGAATAGGGGCGGATATCGACGGCGTCCACCGTCACAAGGCCCTTTTTCGCGGCCCTGCCCAGAATGCTCTCCGACAGGACCGGCGCAAGCATCCCGGGAAAAATCGTCAGCACCTTAACACGCATATATTATCACCATTTTTAGTCGTCTTCAAACACCGCGACTTGCTTAAGCTGCGCGGCCGACAACAAAATTTTCTTTTTTTCCACATCCACGTCCAGAATCACGCGCTTGAGCGCGGGCACCAGCACCTCGCCCAAGGGGCCTTTGAACACGTAGACGTCCCCCGCGCCCGGCTGCATGACCTCGGTGAGCGTGCCATAATCCACGCCCTCGTCGTCCGTCGCGCGGCACCCGACCAGATCGCAGATGAACTCCGCGTCCTTGGGCAGTCTGATGGCATGGGCGCGATCGACATACAGGAACTTTCCGCGCACCTTCTCCGCGTCGTCCCGGTCCTTGATCCCCTCGATCTTGAGGTATACCGCATCGGGATCAATGCGCGTGCAGTATAAATTCACCGGCACAAAGCCGCTTCCTTCCTCAAAAAGCGCCTGCGTAAGGTCGGCAAAGCGCATCGGGTTACAGGTAATCGGGCGCACCTTGACCTCGCCGTGCACGCCTTGGGGCTTGAGTATCTCGCCAATCACCAAGTTGTCATTCAACATATTGCCTCCGCAAGGGAAAAGGGAGGCGCTCCGGTCTGACCGGCGGCCTCCTCACTTTCAGCGCGCACCCGCGCGATTTCATCCGGAAACTGGGTTCCCGCACGACTGCGCCGCTGCCCTATATTAGATAATTTCCACGAATACAGGCTTCTCGTCCTTCGGCGTCGCCGCCTTGACCACCGTGCGAATGGCTTTGGCAATGCGGCCCTGCTTGCCGATGACCTTGCCCATATCGCCTTCGGCGACGCGCAGCTCGACCACGGTATTGTCCGCGCTCTGGATCTCACGCACATCGACTTGGTCGGGATTTTCAACCAGCGACTGCGCGATGAATCGAACCAAATCGACCATATGCACTCACCTTTACGGACGCTCGATTAGAGCGCGCCGCCCTTCTTGAGTAACGCGCGCGTGGTATCGCTGGGCTGTGCGCCAACGCTCATCCAGTACTTTACGCGCTCCTGATCGATCTTGAGCTCAACCGGCTCGGTGAGCGGGTTGAAGTAGCCGATCTCCTCGATGAAGCGGCCGTCGCGGGCGTTGCGGCTGTCGGTGACGACGATGCGGTAGAACGGCTTTTTCTTCATGCCCATTCTCTTAAGACGAATCTTGACCATAGTGAAAGTCCTCCTTAAAAATTGTACAAGCTTAAATTTTATCCGAAACGCTTTTGCGTGCTGGATCGTCCTGGTCGCCGAACCCTCGGCCTTGTCGGGCGGCCGCCGCTCGATCTTTCCGCTTCATGCCAAAAGGCATGCGCGGCTTGCTTCTTCCGCTCGATCTTAGGTCAGTGCTTCATGCCAAAGGGCATGCGCGGCTTGTGCCTGCCGCCGCCCACCATCTGCTTCATCATCGAGCGCGCCTGATCAAACTGCTTGAGCAGCAGGTTGATCTGCTGAACGGTGGTGCCGCTTCCGGTCGCGATTCGGCGCTTGCGGCTGGCGTTTAAGATGTCCGGGTTCCGGCGCTCCATGCGGGTCATGGAGCGAATGATGGCGATGTTCTTGCCCTGTTCCTTCAGGATCTTGTCCTCGTCGATGTCCACGTCCTTGAGCTTGCTTCCGACGCCCGGGATCATCTTGAGCAGGTCCGTCATCGAGCCCATCTTGCCCAACTGCTGCATCTGCTCCATGTAGTCCTCGAGGGTGAACGACTGGGTGCGCACCTTGCGCATCATGTCGACCGCGCCCTTTTCGTCCATCGTGTCCTGCGCCTTTTCGATGAGGCTGAGCACGTCGCCCATGCCCAGAATGCGCGAGGCCATGCGGTCGGGGTAGAACGGCTCGATATCGGTCAGCTTTTCGCCGATGCCGCTGAATTTAATGGGCTTTCCGGTCACGGCCTTGACCGAGATCGCCGCGCCGCCGCGCGTATCGCCGTCGAGTTTGGTCAAGATCACGCCGTCAAGACCCAGGTTCTTTTCAAATGTCTCCGACACATTGACCGCGTCCTGGCCGGTCATTGCGTCCACCACCAGCAAAATCTCCTGCGGCTTCACCGCCGCCTTGACGTCGCGCAACTCCTGCATCAGCTTTTCGTCGATGTGCAGCCGCCCCGCGGTATCCAGAATCACCGGATCGCGGCCGTAATACCTAGCGTACTCCACGGCCTGACGCGCGATGTCCACGGGGTTAATCTGCCCCTTTTCAAACACCTCGACGCCGACCGCCTCGCCGACCACCTGCAATTGCTTGATGGCCGCCGGCCGGTATACGTCGCACGCGACGAGCAGCGGCTTTTTGCCCTGCTTTTTGATCAGCCCGCCCAGCTTGCCCGCCATCGTCGTCTTGCCGGCGCCCTGCAGGCCGCACAGCATGTAGATGGTGGGCGGCGCGGAGGAATAGGTAAGCTTGGAACCGGTGCCGCCCATGAGCTGGGTCAGTTCGTCGTTTACGATCTTGATGACCTGCTGTCCGGGCGTCAGGCTGTCTAAAATTTCCTGACCGACTGCGCGCTCGGTCACGCGCTTGACAAAATCCTTGACCACAAGGAAGTTTACGTCGGCCTCGAGCAGCGCCATGCGCACCTCGCGCATCGCGGTCTTTACATCCTGCTCGTTCAGCTTTCCTTTGCTGCTCAGCTTTTTAAACGCTTGTTGCAGCTTGTCGGTCAAGCCCTCAAAGGCCATGGCTCTCACCTCGTCTAACGTTCATTTTTTTCACGCGCCCGTCTCTTGCGCCAATTTGCGCAACGCCTTGCGCGCGGGTTTCTCGCGGCTCGGGATTTCACCGCTCGATTTTCTCGATGCGCTCCAGTGCCGCCGCCGCCTGCGCAAGCGCCTCGCGGCTTCCGCCTTCGGGCACGACCCGCTCAAGCGCCGCCCGGCAGTCGTCCACCGCCGCTTGAATCTTGCGATACCGGTCGAGCAGACCCAGCTTGGCCTCGTAATTGTCCAGCTGCTCCTCGGCCTTGTGCAGCGCGTCATGCACGCCTTGGCGCGATATGCCGGTCTCCTCGGCAATCTCGCCCAGCGACATGTCCTCCTCCAGATACAGCCTGAGCGCCTCTTGCCGGTTCTTGGTCAACAGCGGCCCATAAAAGTCGTTCAGCCACCCAACCTCAAATCGCCGATCCATACGCGCCTCCGCTCACACACTCGGGTTATTATAGCGGACAAAGGCGCGCCTGTCAAGTAAATTATCTTGACAGGCGCGCCTGGGGCTTTGCGGGAAAGCGAATCCGCCTACTTCTTGCTCAATCGCGCCACGTCGGCCTGGTTTCCGGCGATGAGCATGTGCTCATCTGTGTGAAAGACGTGCGCGGCGTCGACGATCGGGCGCACGTGGCCGCTTGCGTCCTTGATGCCGATGATGTTGACGCCAAAGCGGGTGCGCACCTTGAGGTCGCTGAGCGACTTGCCGATCCACGAAAGGGGCGGCGTCATTTCGACGATCGCGTAGTCCTTGGACAGCTCGATGTAGTCAAAGGCGCCGGCGGTGCTAAAGCGCATCGCGGTGCGCCACGCCATGTCGCGCTCCGGGTGAATGACCGCGTCCGCGCCGATCTTGAGCAGGAACTTGGCGTGCATTTCGCGGTCGGTCTTGGAGACCACCTTGGCCGCGCCCGCCTCCTTGAGCAGCGACGTCACCTCGAGGGAGGACTGGAAGTTGTCGCTGATGCACACGAAGCACACGTCGAAATTGCTGACGCCAAGGGACGCGATGACCTCTTCGTCCATGCAGTCGCCCACCAGCGCGTTGGTCACATAGGGCGCAATGTGCTCGACCAGCGCCTCGTTTTTATCCACCACCATGACCTCGTTGCCAAGTTCCACGAGCTTGGTCGCCAGATGCTTTCCAAACCGGCCAATGCCAACCACCAACATGCTAGCCATATGAATCTATCTCCTATCCGATAACGATCTTTTCAGCGGGATTGCGCAAGCTCTTGGCGCGGCTGCGCTCGACAAACGCCATCGCAACCGACAGGCTTCCGACGCGCCCGATATACATCAGCAGCGCCACCGCGCTTTTAGAAATTGGCGTAAGGCTGCGCGTAATGCCGCGCGTCATGCCCACGGTGCCCAGCGCCGAGAATGCCTCAAACGAGGCGTCGGTCAGCGAAACGCCCTGCTGCACCATCAGGATAAAGCTGCCGGTCAGCGCGCACGCGAGGTACATCGTCGAGGCGCAGCACGCGCGCTTGACCACGCCGTCCTCCAGCCTGCGGCCGAACAGGTTCACATCCTCGCGCCGGCGCGCGTAGTTGACCGCCGCCAACACCAGCACCGCGACGGTCGTGATCTTGACGCCGCCCGCGGTCGATCCCGGACTTGCGCCGACCAGCATGTTAAGCGTGGTCAGGAAGGCGCTCGCCTCGGTGAGTTTGCCGGTATCCACCGTGTTAAAGCCGGCCGTGCGCGGCGTCACCGCTTGAAAAAGCGCCGCCAGCACCCGCTCGCCCGGACCCATGCCCGCAAACACGCCGTCCTTTTCGAGCAGCAAAAAGGCTATCGCGCTGCCCAGCGTCAAAATCACCGTCGAGATCAGCACGATCTTGGTGTGCAGCTTGTATTCCCGCAGCTTGAATTTTTTGCTGCTCACGTCCTCCCAGACGATAAAGCCGATGCCGCCCACCACGATCAGGCCCATGATCACCAGATTGACCAGCGCGTCCGCCGCGTAGGGCGTGAGCGACGTGTACGGCTCGATTACGCCGATTAAGTCAAAGCCCGCGTTGCAAAACGCGGAGATCGCGTGAAAGACCGAAAACCAGATGCCCTGTGCCCAGCCAAACTGCGGCACAAACCGGATCGACAAAAGCAGCGCCCCAGTAAGCTCGATCGCCGCCGTGCCGATCAAGATGTGCCTGGCAAAGCGCACCACGCCGCCCAGCTGAAGCGAACTCACCGCCTCCATCAGAAACGAGCGCTCCTTAAGGCCAATGCGCTTTTTGAGCACCATCGCAAACATCACCGCCACCGTCATAAACCCAAGTCCGCCCGTTTGAATGAGCAGGATGATGACCAGCTGGCCAAAGCCGGTAAATTGCGTATAGGTGTCAAACACGATAAGTCCGGTCACGCACGTGGCCGATGTCGCGGTAAACAGCGCGTCCAAAAAGCTGATGGTGCCGCCGCCTTTGTTGGACACGGGCAGCATCAAAATCAGCGCGCCGCATACGATGATGAGCGCGAAACCCAACGCCAGCGTTTGCAGCGCGTTGGGCCTCCACCGAATCGATTTCACCTTATTATTCTCCTTCTCTGTGCTCGACCAGGCGGCAAGAGGGCTGCGCGTTGAGCGAAAGCCCCGCAAGTTGCCCGTCCATCAGGCGATAAAACGCCGCCGAGCCGATCATTTCTGCGTTATCTGTGCACAGGCGCGCGGGGGGCATCATGACGCGCAGCCCCGCTTCCTCCCCACAGCGTAAAAGTTCCCTGCGCAAAAGGCGGTTGGACGCCACGCCGCCCGCCACCGCGAGCGTCGAAAGGCCGCCGTCCACCGCCGCCGCGACCGCCTTTTCGACCAGCAGATCCACCACCGCGCGCCTAAAAGAGGCGGCAAAGTCGGCGGCGTTGAGCGCCTTTCCCTGCTGCTTTAGCGTATGCGCCAGGTTGACCACATGGGTCTTGAGGCCCGAAAATGAAAAATCGTACAAGCCGGGCGCGTGGGGCTTGGGAAATTTGTAGGCGCGATCGTCGCCATTTTCCGCCAGCGCGTCCAATAACGGCCCGCCGGGATAGGGGATGTCCAGCACCCGCGCCACCTTGTCAAACGCCTCGCCCGCCGCGTCGTCGATCGTCTGCCCGAGCAGCGTATAGCTGCCGTACCGATCGACGCGCACGATGTGGCTGTGCCCGCCCGAGGCCACGAGGCACACAAACGGCGGCTTTAAATCGGGATGCGCCAGGTAGTTGGCGCTCACATGCCCCTCGATGTGGTTGACCGGAATCAGCGGAAGGTCGCTGGCCCACGCAAGCGCCTTGGCATAGCTGACGCCCGTGAGCAACGCGCCCACAAGGCCGGGTCCGTATGTCACCGCCACCGCGTCGATATCGCGCAGCGCAAGCCCCGCCATTTGAAGCACTTGATCCGTAAGCGGCGCAATCGCCTCTACGTGCATACGCGAGGCGATCTCCGGCACCACGCCGCCGTACAGCGCGTGCATGTCCACCTGCGAGGCGATCACGCCCGCCAGCACGCTACGCCCATCCTCAACGATGGCCGCCGCCGTCTCGTCGCAGGAGGACTCAATGGCCAATATCCGCGCGTGACCCCGCGCGATGAGCGCGTCCGCCTTTTCCTGCGCCCATGCGCCCTGCGTCATTTTTTTCTTCCCCCTATCCATCCAATCGCCGCAATCGCCGCAAGCCCGATCCCGATGGCCCCCGCAATGTACTGGGCAAGCCCCGAAAAGAAGGCCTCCGGCAGCAGCCTGATCATGAGGTCGGTTTCCGGGTTGAGCATCCACAATCCGTTGTCAAACAGCAACCCATGCATCAGCAGAAACGCGCGCTCAAAATCGGCCATCGCGAAAACCGCCACGGCCAGAAACGAAAACAGCCAAAACAGCGCGGCGTTTCGCATGCCGCGCAGCGTAAATGGCCGCACTTTTCCCCGCTTGTTGACAACCAGCCCCGCCATCAGCAGCACGAGGGCGGCCGCGAGCATCACCAACCGCACCCGCGAAAGAAGCGTAAACAGCCCCGCCACGTCTCGCATGTGCGCGATCTCCCGCGCGTTAAACACCGGAACGGTCTTGCCGTGCACTTCGTCCGCGTAAGAAAGTCCCTCCACCGACCCCGTGCGCAGGCACGCGATCAACCGGTCGGTCGCCCGCTCGACGCCTTCTTGCGTAAGGCCGGTCGCCGCCTTCGAATCCAGTTGCGCATGGAGCGCCAAATGCTCCCGCCGGTCGAGCGCCGCGCCTTCAAATAGGCTGAGCGCCACCACGCCGACCAGGAGCCAGATCATCGTTTGAAACAGCCACGCCGCTAGGCGACTGCGCGTCATCTTCATCTTATTGCGCCTACAGCATCTGCAGGTAGGCCGTGACAAACCCCTCGAGGTCGCCGTCCATCACCGCCGCAATGTCGCCCATCTCATAGCCCGTTCGGTGATCCTTGACCATGGTATAGGGCTGAAAGACGTAGGACCTGATTTGGCTGCCCCACTCGATCTTTTTGAGCTCGCCCTTGACGCCCGCCATCTCCTCGAGCTTCTCGCGCTCGTGCAGCGCCGAAAGCTTCGTGCGCAGCATGTGCATACAGGTCTCGCGGTTCTGGATCTGGCTGCGCTCGTTCTGGCACTGCACCACGATCCCGGTCGGCAAGTGCGTCATGCGCACCGCCGAGTCGGTTCGGTTGACGTGCTGGCCGCCCTTGCCGCTTGAGCGGTAGGTGTCTATGCGCAGATCTTCCGTCCTGATGACCATCGCGCCGTCGTCCTCGAGCACGGGCGCGACATCCAGGGATGAAAACGAGGTGTGCCTGCGCGCCGCCGCGTCAAAGGGCGATATGCGCACCAGCCGATGCACGCCGCGCTCGCTTTTCAAAAAGCCATAGGCGTACTCGCCGGTCACCTCAAATTCGACCGACTTGACGCCCGCCTCGTCGCCGTCCAGCATGTCCAGCTCCTTGACCGCAAAGCCCATGCGCTCGCCAAAGCGCGTGTACATGCGGTACAGCATCTGCGTCCAGTCCTGCGCCTCGGTGCCGCCCGCGCCCGCGTGCAGCGTCAGGATGCAGTCGCACTGGTCGTGCTCGCCGGTCAATAGCGTCGTGAGCCTGAGCGACTCAAGGTCCGCCCGCAGGCTCGCAAGCTCTCCCTGAATCTCGGCAATCTGCTCGCGGTCTTCGGCCTCCTCGGAAAGCTCGATCAGCACTTCGACGTCGTCTACCCGCATCAGCAGCCGCTTGTAGTGCGCAATGCGCCCCTCCGTCGTATGCGCGCGCCGATTGATCTTCTGCGCGCGCTCCAAATCGTCCCAGAAGCCGGGCGAACCCATGTCCTCCTGATACTCGATCATCTGCTCTTTTAAATGCTCGATGTTCAGCGACTGACCGGCCTCGACGACCATCGCGCGAAGCTGATTCAGCGATTGTTTAAAGCCCTCGGTTTCGATCATGACGCAATCTCCTCTACACATTTTACCTTGCGGAATCTTCCCCTCATGGGATTTGGGTCTCATGGGATTTGTGTCTTGCAAAATCTTTGCCTTACGGGATTTTGCCGCAGCACGCATGAATCTGCGTGCTGCGGCATGGCGCATAAATTTTCTTTGCGCGCCGCTCTACGAATTTTTTCCACAGCATTCTTTGTATTTCTTGCCGCTCCCGCACGGGCAGGGCGCGTTTCTCCCCACCTTTTGGCCAGACGTGACCGGCTTTTTGGCGACCGCCGCGCCGTCTCCGCCATGGGTGGCCGCGATCGGCGTCGCGACCTGCTTGCGCTCGGGCGGCCGCACGAGCATCGCCATATACAAGCGCCTGAGCGTGTCCTCCTGAATCAGGCGGATCATCTCTTCGAACATCTCGAAGCCTTCCATCTTATACTCGATCACCGGATCGCGCTGGCCGTAGGCGCGCAGCCCGATGCCGTCGCGCAATTGATCCATCGCGTCGATGTGGTCCATCCACCGGCGATCGACCGCGCCCATGAGCGCCACCCGCTCAAATTCGCGCATGTCGATGCCCGCGTCGGTGATCGCCTTTTCGCGCTCCGCGTAAAACGCGATCGACTGATCGACAAGCGCCTGCGTGAGCTTCTCCCGCGACATCGGGGAAATCGCCTGGACGGCGGCGTGCACGGCGCCGGGCTTCAGGCAGATGCGCTCGAGGAACTCAGACAGTTCCGGGATATCCCAGCTGTCCTCGTCCTGCTCGTTGACCACGCACCGGGCGACCGCCTCGCCAATGAGCGTGGCGCGCATGTCGTCCACGCGCCCTTCCATGTCGCCGCCCTCGAGCACCTCGCGGCGCTGGCCGTAGATGATCTCGCGCTGCTGGTTCATGACGTCGTCAAACTGCAAGACGCTTTTGCGGATGTCGAAGTTGCGGCCTTCGACGCGCTTCTGCGCGTTCTCGATCTGCTTGGAGAGCAGCCCGTACTCGATGGCCTGCCCCTCCTCCATGCCCAATTTTTCGACGATCGGCTGTATGCGATCGGAGCCGAACAGGCGCATGAGGTCGTCCTCGAGGGAGATAAAGAACTGGCTGGAGCCGGGATCGCCCTGGCGACCCGCGCGACCGCGCAGCTGGTTGTCGATGCGGCGCGACTCGTGCCGCTCGGTGCCCAATATATGAAGGCCGCCCAGCGCCACCACGTCGTCGTGCCCGCGGTCGGTCTCGGCGCGGAACTTGACCAGCAGGTCGTCAAACACCTTGCGCGCGTCCTTGACCTCGCCCGGCACGTTCTCCGCGTGCCCGATGGCCTCCTCGATCAGCTCGTCTGCGTAGCCCATTTGGCGCATCTTGTGGCGCGCCATGAACTCCGCGTTGCCGCCCAGCAAAATGTCGGTTCCGCGTCCCGCCATGTTGGTCGCGATCGTGACCGCGTCCTTCTTGCCGGCCTGCGCGACGATCTCGGCTTCCCGGTCGTGGAACTTCGCGTTCAGCACGACGTGGGCAACGCCGCGCGAGGAAAGCATCCGGCTGACCAACTCGCTCTTTTCAACCGACACCGTGCCCACCAAAATGGGCTGGCCGGTCTTGTGGCGCTTCTCCACTTCGTCGGCAACCGCGGCATACTTGCCCTTGACGCTTGTAAAGACCGCGTCGTTCATGTCCAGGCGCACCATGGGCTTGTTGGTGGGGATGGTCACGACGTCCAGCTTGTAGATGTCGCGGAACTCCTCCTCCTCGGTCTTGGCCGTGCCGGTCATGCCGGACAGCTTTTTGTACATGCGGAAGTAGTTCTGGAAGGTGATCGTCGCAAGCGTCTTGCTCTCGCGCTCCACCTTCACGTGCTCCTTGGCCTCGATCGCCTGATGCAGGCCCTCGGAGTAGCGCCGCCCGGTCATGAGCCGACCGGTGAACTCGTCCACGATCACCACTTCGCCCTCTTTGACGACGTAGTCCACATCGCGCTTCATCATGGCGTTGGCCTTGAGCGCCTGCAGGACGTGGTGGTTGATCTCGGTGTTTTCGATATCGGATAGATTCTCGATGCCAAAGAACTGCTCGGCCTTGCGCACGCCCGCGTCGGTCAGCGACACCGTCTTCTGCTTTTCGTCGGTCAGGTAGTCGCCGTCCTTGATCAGCTCGCCCTCCTTGTCGGCCTCGCCCTTTTTGAGGCGCTGCACAAAGGAATCGGCGCGCGTGTACATCTCGGTGGACTTGTCGCCCTGACCGGAGATGATGAGCGGCGTCCTCGCCTCGTCGATCAATATGGAGTCCACCTCATCGACGATCGCAAAGTGAAGCGGCCGCTGCACCAAGCGCTCTTTGTAGGTGACCATGTTGTCGCGCAGGTAGTCAAAGCCCAGTTCGTTATTTGTCGCGTATGTCACGTCCGCGCGGTACGCCGCTTGGCGCTCCTCGGGCTCCATGTCGTGCACGATCAGCCCCACCTGAAGGCCCAAGAAGCGGTACACCTTGCCCATCCACTCGGAGTGAAAGCGCGCCAGATAGTCGTTGACCGTGACGATGTGCACGCCTTCGCCGGTCAGCGCGTTCAGGTACGCGGGCAGCGCGGCGGTCAGCGTCTTGCCCTCGCCCGTCCTCATCTCGGCGATGCGCCCCTGATGCAGCACGATGCCGCCCACCATCTGCACCCGAAACGGGCGCTGGCCAAGCGCGCGCACCGCGGCTTCGCGCACGGCGGCATAGGCCTCGGGCAGCAGTTCGTCCAGCCCCTCCCCCGCCTTGATGCGATCGCGGAACGTCTGGGTCTGCGCGGCCAACTGTTCGTCGGTCATTTTCTGCATCTTGGGCTCCAGCGCGTCAATCTTATCCACAATGGGCCAGAGCTTCTTGATCTCGCCCTCGTTGCTGGTCTGTAGGAACTTCCTCAAAAAATCAAACATCCATGTCCTCCATATGGGCCGCCTGACGGCCACAAAAAATCAGTTTATTATAGCAAAGATCGGCGCGTTTTGCAAGCGCATCCCCGTGTTTGGACGCGTATCTGGCTGTGGAAGCGCCCGGAAAAGGCATTCATGCAATAAATTAACCTTTCCTATGTCCGATCATGTCCCCCAACTATTGACACGGGCGCAATAATATGCTAAAGTAGTTGAGCGCGCCCCGTAAGGGGCTTTGGTTTTGATTGAAATTCATCCGGTAGGAGGTGTCTCACAGTGGCATCTGATAAGCGTGTCAAAGTAACGATGGCTTGCCAAGATTGCAAGCAGCGTAACTACAATACCCTGAAGAACAAGAAGAACGATCCCGACCGTCTTGAGATGAGCAAATACTGCCGTTTCTGCAAGAAGCATACCACGCACAAGGAGACCCGCTAAGGCATTTGCGTGTCTTTGTGCGTTGCCGGGCGGTAACGTGCGCGAAAGTGAGGAAATGATTTCCATGGCTAATTCGACCAACACCCAAAGCAAGGTCAAGCCGAGCTTTCCCAAGCGGTTTGTCTTGTTTTTTAAGAATCTGGGTCTGCGCATTTTCCGCAGCTTCAAGGACATGTTTGCCGAGCTCAAAAAGGTCACGTGGCCTACCCGCAAGGAACTGATCAACTACACGCTGGTTGTGCTGGCATTTATGGCTGTGATGGGCGTCATCATCGGCCTGCTGGACGGTGGCGCTGCGTGGCTGGTCAGCGTGATCATCGGCGCATGATAGGGAGAATGTAATGGCAGAAAATCTCGAAGCCCAATGGTATGTGGTGCATACCTATTCCGGGTATGAGAACAAGGTAAAGGCCAACCTCGAGAAGTCCGTTGAAAACAACGGCATGTTGGATCAGATCTTTGAGGTCAAGATCCCCGTCGAGGAGGCCGTTGAGATTAAGAATAACAAAAGTCGCGTCGTGCAGCGCAAGTTGCTGCCCGGATACGTGATGGTGCGCATGATCATGACCAACGAGTCGTGGTATTTGGTACGCAACACGCGTGGCGTGACTGGCTTCGTCGGCCCGGGCTCCAAGCCCTCGCCGCTCTCCGACGCCGACTTTGCCTCCATTGGCGACAACCGCACGACTACCCGCATCGACATCGAGGTGGGCGACAGTGTGCGCGTGCTGACCGGGTTGTTTGAAAACTTCTCGGGACGCGTGGTCGCGGTGGACACGGTCGCGCGCAAGGTGCGCGTCATGGTGCCGATGCTCAAGCGTGAAACGCCGGTTGACCTCGAATACGACGAGGTCGTGCGGGAGGACATCTGACCGCCCGGCATAACGACAGACTGACCCCCGCCCAGAGCGGGTTTCAGCGTGGGAGGAACAATAAGTTGTTCCGTTACACCACATTAAGTTAAGGAGGATACCCTTATGGCCAAGAAAGTTACCGCGCTTATCAAGCTGCAGGTGAAAGCCGGGAAAGCGACGCCCGCGCCGCCAATCGGTCCCGCGCTCGGCCAACACGGCGTGAACATCCCCGGCTTTTGCAAGGAGTTCAATGACCGTACCGCCAAGCAGATCGGCCTGATCATTCCGGTTGTCATCACCGTCTATCAGGACCGTTCGTTCACCTTCATCACGAAGACTCCCCCCGCTGCCGTCCTGATTAAGAAGGCGTGCAACCTTGAAACCGCGTCCGGCCAGCCCAACAAAGAAAAGGTGGCCAACATCACCGCGGCGCAGGTTCGCGAGATCGCCGAACTCAAGATGCCCGACCTGAACGCTGCGACTGTCGAATCAGCCATCAGCATGGTCGCGGGTACCGCGCGCTCGATGGGCGTCGTGGTGACGGAATAAGTCAGTCATAAATGTGGGAGGACAATGTGCCGTTAGCACCACAGGGAGGAATTGAAATGAAAAAAGGTAAGAAGTATCAGGACAGCGTAAAGCTGATTGACAGCCTGAAGCAGTATGATCCGGAGGAGGCCGTCTCGCTGGTCAAGCAGACCGCCAAGGCCAAGTTCGACGAGACCATCGAACTGCACGTCCGCTTGGGCGTCGATCCGCGTCACGCGGACCAGCAGGTTCGTGGCACCGTGGTTCTTCCCCACGGAACCGGCAAGACCAAGACGGTTCTGGTCATCTGCAAATCCGATAAAGTCAAAGAAGCCGAGGATGCCGGAGCCGATTTCGTCGGCGCCGAGGACATGATCGCCAAGATTCAGGGCGGTTGGTTCGACTTTGACGTCATGGTTGCCACGCCCGACATGATGGGCATGGTCGGCCGTCTGGGCCGCGTCTTGGGTCCCAAAGGACTCATGCCGAACCCGAAGACCGGCACCGTCACGATGGACCTGACCAAGGCCATTGGCGAGATCAAAGCCGGTAAGGTCGAGTACCGCGTCGACAAGACCGCGATCGTCCACTGCCCGGTCGGCAAGGCCTCCTTCGATGCCGACAAGCTCGAGGAGAACCTGCGCGTCTTGATGGTCGCCATCCTGAAGGCCAAGCCTGCGGCGGCAAAGGGCGCCTACATCCGTTCTGCCGTGCTGACCAGCACGATGAGCCCCGCCATCAAGCTGAACTCGCTGAAGTTCTGATTGATCAAATAATAAAGAGCGCTTGACGTTGTCAGGCGCTCTTTTGACAAAATGGAGGTACGCCCCATGAGTGAGGAGCAAAAGCAACTGCCCAAGGAGCCCGAGGACGGCAAGCCTTCCAAGCCCGCAATCCTCAAGGAGCCCGAGGACGGCAAGTCTTCCAAGCCCGCAAAACCCAAGGAACCCGAGGATGGCAAGGCCTCCGAATTGGACACTGCCGTCATCGAGGGCACGGTCGAGGCGGGCGAAGGCCCCTACATGAACGCCATTGCGCAAAAGGTGAACGCGCTGAGCCTTGAGGCGTGGAAAAAATGGCAGATCGCGGGCGGCGTCGTGCTGGGCCTTGTCTGCGCCGCGTGCCTGTTCTTCCTGCCCGGCGAGGGCTTCCTGCCGCTCAACTTTATCGTCGCGCTCTTGGTCGCCATGACCATCCCCAACGTGATTGAAAAGCAGCTCCAGCGCAAACTAGGCATAGGCCGAACCGCCCTGGTCATCGCCCTTGCCGCAACCCTGCTCTCCTACCTAGCCTACCACCTGCTCACCGGCACGCTGTAGGGAAGCGCATCGCAAGGGGCTGGCGCGGAATGCATTTCATCCTTGAGAAATGCGTCCTGCGCCAGCCCCTGTCTTTTATTGTGCCTTGGCGGCTTTTTGGAGGAGGTAGGCTTTGAGGTTCTCGGCGTCGGCTTGGTAGCCGAACTGCTCGATGTCGGCTTGGTAGCGGTTGTAGATCCACGCGTAGCTCTCTAGGTCGTAGTAGTCCATCCACTTGCCGGACTCGGTCTTGACGGTGGTCTGGTTGTAGTGGGGGAGCTCGGCCATGCCGTACTTCTGGCGGATGGGCTCGTAGGCGTCCGGCAGGTCCTCCATCTTGCCCACGAATTGGCAGATGTCGCGGCCGCTGGCGTCGTGCAGCAGAAACGCCTGGCTGATGAAGTGGCGGTCGGCCCACTTGTCCGGGATTTTCGACACTTTTTTCGCAAATGCCTTGAACCCCTTGTCGCGCGCGACGTAGCCCATCAGGTACTGGTCGAAGTACAGGTCGTCCTGATAGAGGCGGCGGCCAGGCTTGCCGGACAGCTCGACGTCGGTGTGGAACTTGTTTTCATAGCAGCTGACCAAGCGCCTAAAGGGGTTGCGCACAAAGGAGAAGAAGTAGTAGCCGGGGTAGTCGTCGATATTGACGTCGCTCGGGTACAATTCGCCCTTGCCCATCGCCCAGACCTGCTGGTAGTTGTCGATCGGGCCAAGGTCTTGGACGTTGGCCTTGAGCGAGGAGGAGGCCACCTTGCAGTTGACCACATACACAAGCTTTTTTCCGGGCGCAATGCAGTAGCAGCGGGTCATCTGCGTGCCGGTTGCGCGGATGTGCCGAAAGCCCCGGTACAGCTTCTGGCACCGGCCATAGTTGATCCACACCACGCGGTAGAGCTTGGGGCACTTTTGGAGCACCGCCCTAATTTTTTTCTTGATCACCGAACAATCCCCCATCAGCGATTCATTTCCAACAGTTTGGCGCCAATGGCGCCCATCAGGTTTTCGACGCACTCGACCTCGCTCCACGTTTCGGTGTCGAGCACGATGTCGGGATTGACCGGCACCTCATAGCCCGCGCCCACGCCGGTGAACTCGGCGATCTTGCCATCCTTGGCCTTCTGGTAGAGCTTTTTGGGGTCGCGCTGCTGGCAAGTTTCGACGCTTGCCTTGATGTACACTTCGAGGAAGCTGTCCTCGCCCACCTGCTCGCGCGCCTCGCGGCGAATCGCCTCGTAGGGCGAGATGAGCGACACCAGCGTCACAAGGCCGGCGTTGCGCATGAGCTTGGCCACCTGAATCACGCGGCGGATGTTGGTGCGGCGCTCCTCGGGCGTAAAGCCCAGATCCGCGCACAGTCCGCGCCGCAGCTCGTCCCCGTCGAGGGTATAGGCGCCAATGCCGCGCTCGATTAAGATGCGCTCGACCTCTTGGGCAATGGTGGTCTTGCCCGCGCCCGAAAGCCCGGTCATCCACACGACGAGGCCCTTGTGGCCCAGCTGCTTTGCGCGCTCGTCGGAAGTAATGCGGCCCGACGACCAGCGGATGTTGCGCACGTCGTAATCGTAGGCCTGCATGGCCTCGGTGATGATGCCGCCGCCGGCGATCTCGTAATTGTCCACGATGACGAAGCGGCCGGTGGACTGGTTGGCGTCGGCCAGGTCAAAGGCGATCGGGCGCTCGAGCGTCAGAACGCACTCGGCGACCTCGTTTTTTTCGACGTACTGGCGCATGAGGGAGGAGAGCGTGGAGGCGTTGACGATGCGCTCCACCTTTTCGAGTTTCATCTTAATGTGCGCGGTTCCGCACTTAAAGAAGTACTCGCGGCCGGTGTCAAAGCGCTGCTTGCCCAGCCAGAACAGGTTGACGCGCAGCCTTACGCCGACGTTGGGCGCGCTTTCTTCCGCCCGGCACACCATCTCGCCGCGCTTGACGAAGATCTGCTCGGTCATGGTGAAGCCGGCGGCCTGCCCCGCGACAAAGCGCTCGGGCGGTGCGGCGGAGAAGACCTCGAGCGACTTGACGCGCGTCTTCTTGCCCGATGGATAGAACACGATGTCGTCGCCCGGATGCAGTTGTCCCGCGTCGATCGTGCCCGCAATGATGCGGCGGCTGTCGCCGCCCTCGGTAAACTTGTAGACGCCCTGCACGGGCATCCTGAGCGGCTGGTGTTCGGGCTGCAATGCGCAGGTAAATTCGTCCATCTGTTCAAGCACGTTGCGTCCGGCGTACCAAGGCATGGTGTCTGTCGCGTGACATGCGATGTTGTCGCCTTCCATGCCGCTGACCGGGATGAACGCGGCGGGCTCAATGTCGATTTTTTTGAGGAACAGCTCGTATTCCGCCTTGATGTTTTCGTAGACCTGCTGGCGGTATCCGACGAGGTCCATCTTGTTGACCAGCACCGCCACCTGTTTAATGCCCAGCATCGACAGGAAATAGCCGTGCCTGCGCGTGTTTTCTTCGACGCCGCGGGATGCGTCAATCACGAGCAGCGCGGCCTCGGCGCGGGACGCGCCGGTGACCATGTTCTTTAGAAATTCGATGTGGCCGGGCGCGTCGATGATGATGTAGCGACGCTTATCGGTCTTAAAAAAGCAGCGCGCGGTGTCGATGGTAATGCCCTGCGCCTGTTCGTTTTTGAGCGCGTCGAGCAAAAACGCATATTCAAAGGGCTTGGAATTGCGCTTGCACATTTCGCGAATCTGTTCCAGCTTTCCGTCTGGCAGCGTGTGGGTATCCGCCATGAGGCGGCCAATCACCGTAGATTTTCCGTGATCGACGTGTCCGACGGTGACGATATTCATGACCTCATCCATATCCTCTATCCCCTTCATCACATGTAGCCGTTGCGGCGCAGCGTCTCGAGGCCGCCGCCGTCTTCCTTGTCCTGTGCGCGTCCCGAGCGCTCGGCGACATTGGCAAGCGCGCCGTCGCGCAGCTCCTCGATGATCTCGCGGGGGTTGTGGGACTCGGACTTGATCGGCGTGGTGCAGGGCGCGCAGCCCAGCGAGCGATAGCGCAGGCCGTTGCCCTGATTGTAGTATAGGGACACGGTGGGGATTTTTTCGCGCTCGATGTACTCCCAGATGTTGAGTTCGGTCCAGTCGAGCAGCGGATGAATGCGCACATGGGTGCCGGGCGCGAAGTCGGTCTTGAACTGGTTCCAGAACTCGGGCGGCTGGTCGTCCAGATCCCAGTCGTTGTTTTTATCGCGGGGCGAGAAATAGCGTTCTTTGGAGCGCGAGCCTTCCTCGTCGGAGCGCGCGCCGACGATCACGCCGGTGTAGGCCTCGTGATTTACGTCCACTTCGTATTGGCCGGTTGCGAGGTTGAGGCGATAGCGCGGCCAAGTGCCGTTCAGGGTATTGGAAAGCGCCTCGGTCTTGAGTTTTTTGCAGCACTCGACGCGGGAGATCGCGCCGTCGGGGAATGTCTCTTTGGCGTCAAGCGCCGCGCGGTTTTCGCCATAGATCATATAGAGGTTGTATTCCCGCGCGAGCCGATCGCGGTATTCGATCATCTCGGGGATCTTGTAGTGGGTATCGATGTGCACGAGCGGGAAGGGCACGTGCCCAAAAAACGCCTTGCGTGCCAGCCACAGAAGCACCGTCGAATCCTTGCCGATCGACCAGAGCATGCACATGTTGTCAAACGCGGCGTAGGCCTCGCGCAGGATATGTACGCTTTTTGATTCGAGCGCGTCCAAATGATCCAAAATAAATTCGCCTCCTTGTCGGCATGAGCGCATACCAACTGTGTGGCCGATGGCCACAATTACTTTATTATACAAGATTGGCATTTGCAAGTCCAGCATTTTGTGTGGCATAATTGAAAGAATGGCCGCCTGCCCGATAAAATCGAGCAGAATTTACCGATGCGTATCAATCGACGCGGGCGAATCCCCCGCGCGAGCAAGGGCTAGGGCGATATGCGAGACTGCCACAGCATGGGCGTACAGCTCGAGGGGGTGGTGTGGAGGGGGGCGAGCAGCCCCTCCTCCGCGTTCAATAACCCGCGTGAGCGCAGCACGACGCCGCAGCGTCGGGCTGGCGAGCAGCCCACCTTTCGCGTTCAATCACCGCGTGGGCGCAGCACGGCACCGCAGTGCCGTGCGCAGCTCACGCGCAGCGGGAACACTGCCTCGTGCGCGCTTGCGTCGTCGATCAGGTTCACCCATTCGCCGTCCAGCGCGCGCCCGTCGAGCGTCGCGCCTGTCGCGTCGCGCCGGACGATTAGCGTATAGCGGCTCTTCCCGACCGCGACGCACAGCTGCGCCTCGCTCCACGCCTCGGGCAGCTGCGCCCGCAGCCGCGCGCGCGTTCCGACCCGCTCATAGCCCATTAGCCCGCTTGTCGTCGCCCGCACAAGCCAGGACGCCGCGCCGGTATACCACGTCCAGCCGCCGCGCCCGACAAAGGGCGGCTCGCCATATACGTCCGCCGCCACCACATAGGGCTCCACCCGGTACTTCTGCGCGCCCTCGCGCGTGGCCGCGTGCGTGAAGGGCATCAGCATGTGCAGCGCCTGCCACGCCCGCTCGCCTTGGCCGAGCGCCGCCCAGCCCATGACGCCCCAGCAGGCCCCATGCGTGTACTGCCCGCCGTTTTCGCGCACCCCTTTGGGATAGGCCGCGATATACCCGGGCATCTGATCGATTCCGTCAAACGCGGGCGTGAGCAGCTTGATCAGCCCCGCCTTCTCGTCCACCAATTGATCCCACGCCTGACCCATCGCCTCCTCCGCGCCCGGAAACCCGCCCAGCGCCGCCCACGCCTGCGCGATCAGGTCGATTCGGCAGCCGTGCGCCGCGCGCGCGTCGTCCGAGCCCATCGCGCTTGCGTCTGCGTAGTACGCGCGCCGATACCACTTGCCGTCCCAGCCCGCCGCTTCGACCGCCGCCCGCATTTTTTGCGAAAGCGCCCGCAATTTTTCCGCAAGCGCGTCCTCGCACAGCTCCGCGTACTCCGCCGCCACCTCCGACAAGAACATGCTCAGCCACACGCTCTCGCCCTCGCTTCCCTCGCCCACGCGGTTCATTCCGTCGTTCCAGTCGCCCGATCCCATCAGCGCAAGGCCGTGCCGCCCGGTTCGCGCCGCGCGCCCTATCGCCCGCAGGCAGTGCAGGTGGAGCGATTCGGACACGTTTCCCTCTTGCGCCTGCGCGTACACGTCCTCCTGCCCGTCGGGAATGGTCAGCGCAAGCAAGTACGGCGCCGCTTCGCGAAGCACCGATCGGTCGCCCGTCTCCTTCACATACGCGTGCGTCACGTATGGCAAAAACAGCATGTCATCTGAAATATGCGTGCGCACCCCCACCGCCGGGGCGTGCCACCAGTGCATGACGTCCCCTTCCTCAAACTGGTGCGCGGCGCAGGTCAGAAGGTGCGCCCTGACCATCTCCGGCGCGATCGGGATCAGGCAAAGCATGTCCTGCAACTGATCCCGGAACCCAAAGGCGCCCCCCGCCTGATAGAGCCCCGCCCGCGCCATCACGCGCCCCGCCAGCGCCTGATACGGAAGCCAGCGGTTGACCATGGCGTTAATCAGCACGTCGGGCGTATGAATGGCGATCCGCCCAAGGCGCGCCTCCCACCAGTCCCGCGTCCGCTTGAGCCGCGCCTCGCCCCCGCCCATATTCTTCGCGCCCGCGCCTTCGCCCGCCCGTTGACTTTCGCCCGCGCCTTCGCTGCGATTCGCGCCCTGCGCGCCGCGCGCTTCGGGGTCAATTCCCTCGCAAAAGCGTGACGCCGCCTGCGCGCACTGATCCGCCGATTCCGCCCATCCGAGCAGCACATCCGCGCTAAACGCCGCGCCCGGCGCGATTTCAAAGCCCAACGCCAGCGCGCCGCGCGCATACCGCGCCCCCGCAAGCGCGAGGTACCCCGCGCCCGCCATCGCGCCCCGCGCGACGATCAGCCCGTCGCCTGCGCGCACGCAGGTCATGCGCGCCTCCTCCGCCCCCGCGCCCATCAGAAACGCGCACGATGTGGTGAGCGTCAGGTGGCGCGTGCGCCCGCTCCGGTTGATCACCTCCACATGCGTGCACTTGACCGGAAGCGCGCAGTCCACAAACAGCGTGAGCGTCCAGCGGAGCCCCTCCGCGCCCGACAGGTACTGGGTCATCCCCTGCGTATGAATCGCGCGCGCCGGGGGCGTGACCGGGATCAGCGACGCCGCGCGGTTCATGTCGGTGTCGCGCAGCGCAAGCGTGTGCGAAAATCCCTCGCGCAGCGGGTCGCCGCTCCACGCGGTCAATCGCGTGAGTCGGCTGTTAAACGCCCACGCAAACCCGCCGCCGCGCTCCGAGACGAGGCAGCCAAAGTCCGGGTTTGCGAGGATGTTGCACCACGCCGCGGGCGTGGGTTTTCCCGGCATGAGGTCGATTGCATATGCCGCGCCATCCTGCGTAAACCCGCCCCAGCCGTTGAACTTGAGGCGCTTGAGCGCGCCGGGCTTGGCGTCCGGCCGCATCTGCCCGACGGACGCCTTTTCGTCCGCTTCGACCGGCAACATGCGCTTGATCTGTGCCGTCAGCTGCCCCTTGCCGCCATCAAAGCACAGCGCCGCCACCTTGCGCAAAAGCGCCACTTGCTCGCCCCCCAGCGCCTGCCCCTCAAGCAGCGTCGCGCCCCCGTTGTTTTTTTCAATGCCGCGCAGGTGGCTGTGCTCGATCAAGTTGCGCATCTGCTCGCGCACCGGTTGCAGGTAGTCGTTTCCGTAGTCGTTCACCAGCACGAGGTCGCAATGAACGCCCATCGCGCGGTAAAATTCGTGCGCGCGCGCCGCCTCGCGCGCCACCGGCATCTGCTCTTTGCAGCCGATGAACACCGCGATAATCGGAAGGTCGCCGGACAGCCCCAGCGCCCAAAGCGCGTCCCGCGAGAGCTTGGCCTGCGTCCAGCGCTCCCATTTCAGTTGCGGATAGACCAGGAACGCGCTCGCCCGCTGGAGCAGGTGGTGCGTCTGCGCGTCGATCGACAAAAAATCCAGCATGGCGCGCGCCTGCGTGCCGGCGAGCATCTGCGCGCGCTCCGCCGCCTCGCGCCCGGCGCACCCGAGCACTTCGCGCACCGCTTGATCGCCCTTGCACAGCGCGCACGTGAGCACCGCGCACTTCTTTTCGCCCGGCCCAAGCGCAAACTCGCCGCGCAGCGCCGCGCATGGGTTGAGCGTCGCGCCGTCCGTGTGCGCAAAATCCTCCGCGAGGCTCTCCGGCCGGTCGAGCGCGCCGTCGCGCCCGAGCAGCCGCGCAAGGTCGCTCTCTTGGCCGATGATTGCCCCTGCGGGCGCGTCGAGGACGTACACGAGGCGCATCTGCTCGCCCGCCTCCCGGCCCTTGCGCGTAAAGAGGAGCGTGCCCGGCGCGGGCGACTGCCCAAATACGAACAGCTGCTGAAACGCCGGGTGCGCCATCTGCGCGGCCTGCGCGCAAAGCGCCACCGCAAAGCAGCCCACCACCCGCGCCCGCACCGCGCGCGCGCCCGCGTTTTGTATCTCCACCCGCTGCGTCAGCCGCCCGTCCTCGGGTGAAACGCTCTGCGTCAGCTTGACCGACACGTCGCCAACCTTCGCGCGCCACTGCGCCTCGCCCTCGCCAAAGCGCACGCGCGCAAGCAGGTTCACGTATTTGTCGTCGATGCGCACGTGCACAAACAGCCCGTCCGCCTCGCCCGGCACGAGCGCCTCGCGAAAGCGGTTCGCCATCACGCCATGCGCCTTCAAAAAGCCGCCGCCGCCCGCCTCTACAAAGCAGGTGCTGCCCGCGCCGAAGAGCAAATGCCCGTCCGGGAACTGCCCCGCGCGGCCCTCGCGCGTCGCGCGCGCCAAGGGGCGCGCCGAAAAGGGCTCTTGCGCGCGCAAATTGCGCCTTGCGCGCTTGGGCGCGCGCAGGTTTTTCTCTTCCAACAGTAGCTCGAGCGCGCGCATCTCCGGGCGCGCGGAAAAACTGCGCACCAATTGATCGCCGGTCAGGCAATTGGCGATCGCCGAAAGGATCATGCCCTGATGGTGCGCCATGTGGCTCATGACGACGCGGCTTTTCACGCCCTCGGGCAGGCGCGCCGGGTCCAGATCGACCGCCTCATACAGCCCCAGTTCGCCCATCCAGCCCCTTTTCACCATCTGCGCGAGGTTTTCGGCGGCGGCGGGCGCGTCAATCGCCAGCGCCAGCATCGACGCGTAGGGCGCGATCACGTTTTCAAACGAGCCGCCGCGAAGCGAAAGCTCGTTGAGCCCAAAGGCGCGATACTGGTAGTTCATCTGGAGGTCAAAGGCGAAAAAGCCGGACTCCGAAACGCCCCAGCCGTCCGGGTGCGCGGCGCGCTGAAGCGCCACCACGTAGCGGTTGCTCATCGGAAAGAGCGCGTATTCCGGCGCGCGCATGAACAGTTCGGGCATCAGGTATTCAAAGAGCGTGCCGCTCCACGAGATGAGCGCGGGGCCGTTTCGGGCGCGGCCAAGGCTAAACCAGTGCGCGATCGGCGCCTGCCCAAGCGCGATCGCCGTATAGCTCAATATCCTCGATTCGGATGCCAGCAGGTCGTAATGCGACTCGCTCAGCCGGTCGTGCTCGACGTCGATGCCGATGTAAAACAGCTTGCGCGCCCCATCGTAGAGCGCCCTAAAGTCCATCTCGCGCGCGAGGCGCTCCATGCGCGTGCCCAATTCGCCCTTGACCGCGCCCGCGCAAAGCAGCAGGCTGGCCGCGAGGTTGCCCGAATCCACGGCGGATACGTATTTGGGCGCAAGCGGAAGCCGCGTCTCAAGGTCGTACCAGTTGTACATCTGCCCCTTCCATTTTTCGAGCGCCTCCAGCGTCTCAACCGTTCGCGCCATGCGCAGGCGCATCTTCTCCTGCGAGAGAAAGCCCAGCAGTTTCGCCGACAGGCAGCTCATCAGGTACAGCCCGATGTTGGTGGGCGACGTGCGCCGCGCAACGCCGACCGGCGGATCGATCTGCACGTTGTCGGGCGGAAGTCCAGGCGAGTCCTCCGGCACATAGATTTCAAAAAAGCGCCACGTGCGCGCGGCCAGATCGCGCAGGGCCTCAACCTGCCCGGCCTCAAGCGCCACCTTCTCCTCGGGCGTCTCAAGCGCGCGCATCCACTCCATCCCGATCATGAACAAGAGCCCGACGCCCAGCGCCACGGGCGCCCAGCCCGGGCGAAACAGCACCGGGATGAGCGCCAGCGCCATCACCCGCCCGGGCAGCGCGCCGCCCATTTCTTTTTTGCCCGCGCGCTCCGCGTCGGCCGCGGGCGTCCACTCGAGCATCCCCCGGCGCGAGACAAACGTGCGGTAGAGCGCACGGATCGCCGCGTCCAATTGCGTGTACGCGGTTTCCGGAAGGAGCGCCACCTGCGCAAGCGTCTGGCGCAGTTTTTCCATATCCCACGAAGGGAACTGCAACAAAAGCGGCCAAAACGCCGCGAGCAGCGCAATGAGCAGCGCGTGGCTCTGGCCTGTCCAGAGCGAGATCATCAAGACCAGCACGACCGCCGCCGCGTTCAAGCTGCGCGCCAGATTGTCCAGCATCAAAAACCGGTCGAGCATTTTTAGCGGCAGCGCGCCAAAGATAAACGGCGCCAACTGCCAATCGCCGCGCGTCCAGCGGTGCATGCGCTTAAAATACCCCTGCACGCTTGAAGGGAACCCGTCGTGCACCGTCACGTCGCTGGCCAGCCCCGCGCCCGCCAACGCGCCCTCGATCAGGTCGTGGCTCAGAATCGATCCGTCCGGCAGTCGCCCCGCGAGCGCCTGCGAAAAGGCGCGCACGTCGTAGATGCCCTTGCCGCCGTAGATCGCGCGCCCGCAGGCGTCCTGATAGGCGCTTGACACGTGGGTCGGGTAGCTGTCCACGCCGCCCAGCCCGCCAAGCAACCGGGAAAAGCGGTTGTGCGCGCTCACCTCGACGCGCGGCTGGATGAGCGCATAGCCCTTGCGCCGGCCATCCTCCACCCGCAGGCGATTGACCGGGTGCGCGATCAGGCCGATCAGCGCCTTTTGCGCGCTCGGCAAAAGCCGCGTGTCCGCGTCGAGCGTCAGCACATAGCAAAAGCGCCCGGCAAGGGCGACATCGTCCGCCGCGTCAAAGGTGCTTTCCCCCCCAAGCAGCAGTTGATTGAGCGCCATCAGCGCGCCGCGCTTGCGCTCGTTGCCCATAAACCGCTTATCCACCGGGACGTAGACCCGGTTTCTGTGCAGGTAATGGTATTTATCCCAGCCGCACGCGCGGTTGAGCGCCGCCACGCCCTCGCGCGCGGCGTCCACAATCGCCTGATCGTCAGGCGATTCCGCCTGTGTGCCATCGCAAAAATCGCCCAGCAGCAGGTACTCGATATTGCCCTTTGGGCAAAGCGCGCCCAGTGTCTCAAGCTGCGTCACAAGTTCGCGCGCGCGCTCGGGCGAGGTGATCAGCGCCGGCACCGTCACAAGCGTGCGCATGGCCTCCGGCACCTGATCGATCTCGAGCTTTAGCAGCGCCCGCGGGCGCAGCAGGTACGAAAGCCCCGTGTCGAGCAGCTGCCCCGCCGCCTGCCAGGCGATCAGCAGCATCGGAATCATCCAATACCAGTGCCCGGAAAAACGCATAATCGCCCCGCCGATCAGCGCCGTCAGCAGCAAAAATCCGACCAAATACCCGCGTCCCGACGGGTCGGGCGTGATCTTGCGCAGCCGAACGCGCGCCGCCCCCAGCCGCGCCATCAGCGCGCGCCGCCCCGCGTCGTCGTACAGCCACCAGCAGCAGGTTCCGCGCGCCGCGCAACTTTCCGAGTCCTCTCGCGCGTCCGGATCTTCCCGCCCTTCGCGCCCTTCCCAATCGGCGCGGCCTTCCGGGGCTTTGCGCCCTTCCCGCTCTTCCCAATCGGCGCGGCCGTCCGGGGCTTCCGGGGCTTCCCGGTTTTCCCGCGCTTCCCGCTCGATGGGGTCATTTTGCCCGGATCGATCGGCGTTCGAAGCTTGGGCGGCGCGCACGGCGTGGCGGGCGACCGTCCACTCAGACAGCCCGGATCGCCGCGCGATCAACCCGACTTCGCCCCGCACCAAATTGCGCGAGCGGTCGTCCATCGCGCAATAGACCGCGTCCTTTTGCAGAATCTGCTCGGCGCGGCTGATCTTTTGGAAGCAGTCTGCCCAGAAAAACCCGCCAAGCGCGCGCAGCGATCCGGTCAAGTTGGCCAGCACCAGTTGCCCAATCGCCTGTCGCTCGTGCGCGCGGTGCACCGAAATCCCGCTGTCGCCATCGCGCTTGTCCAGCCACTTCTCAAGCGCCATGCGCGCCTCGGGCGATTCCTGTTCGTGCAATAGCTTAAGCGCGCGCTCGCAAAAGGCGCAGGATTCGCGGCCGGTCAATTCATGAACCGGCGCGCCCGCGTTCACCCACTTTTCGGCGCTGAGGCGCGCGCGCTGATCCGAGAGCACCTCCTGCGCCATCTGATCAAACGAGGCGATCAGCGCAATGCGCAGCGCGCGCGGCGCAAGCCATATCTCCGCCATCGACAGCCCCTGCACGCGGTCAAATGCCTGCAACACCTCTGTCAAGCGCGCCTGGGTGACCAGCCCGTCCGAATGCGACACCACCCCGCCCATCAGGCGGCTGATGCGCGGCATGCCGTCGCGCGCCGGGATGCGCTTTCCCTTTTCGTGCGCGCAGTCGCGCGCCTCGACCTCGACCCAGCGGATGTTGTCGGTCAGCCAGCGCATCGCGGGCGGCAGCACCGCCGACTGCGCGGCGAGGCGCTCGGCCTCCCGGCCCAGCTTCATCAGGCGCGCCGCCGTGCCCCGGCCGGGCGCGAGGCGCGCCCGGCCGTTGATTGACCACTGCGCGGCGAGCGATCGCGCATATTCCAGCATGGCGGCATCCGAAAGCGCCGCGTCCAGCGGCAGCGCGCCCTGTTCATTTCCGATACGCAGGCGATTCATACGCATACTTGCTCCGTTTCATACCAAAATGGTTCGGGACGCGTCCCGATAGAAACACGGACGCTTTCAAAGCCCGCGTAGATTTTTCCTCCGCGCAAGGCACGCAGCGCGCAACAGCGCCAGCTTCGCAAGCCGGATAGCGCGCCCCGAAAAAGGAGCGCCACGCCGTTGCGTCCATGTTTGAAATTGAAATTAGTATGAACCACCCCGCGCGTATGTATACAGAAAGGGGCTTTTTAGGCGAGATGAGCGGACAAAAAAAGCCCCCCGGTCAGGGGGCTTGGGGCGAATGCGGTGGTTTTCCTTATTCAGCGCTTCCTAGATCAGCTTCAGCACGACCGCGTTTTGCACGTCCATGCCCTTTTCGGTGAGCGATATGCGGCCTGCCGCCTGCCCAATCAGACCCAGCGCCTTCATCTGCGCGATTTCTTGCGCGCGATCCTTGACAAGCGCCTCGTCGATGCCGCGCGCGAGGCGGGTGCCCAGCAGGATCGCCTCCTCGCGCGCGCCGGCCTCATCGATCACCTCGCGCGCGCACTCGCGCCGCCCGGCCAGATAATCCGCCAGGCAATCGGTGTTGCTAAAGCGCGCTGAGTCCATCAGCGAATGCGCCGAAAGCCCCACGCCCAGGTAGTTTGCGCGCGTCCAGTAGGCCAAGTTGTGCCGGCACGCGCAGCCCGCAAGCGCGTAATTTGAGATTTCGTACCGCTGAAAGCCGCGCCCGCCCACGATGCGCGCGGCGGCATGCTGCATTTTCAGCGTCAGTTCCTCGTCCGGGGCGGGCAGTTCGCCCGCGTCCACGCGCGCGGCCAGCGGCGTTCCCGGTTCCAGAATCAGGCTGTACATCGACAGGTGCGTGGGTTTGAGGTTGAGCGCCTGCTTGAGCGTATCCACCCACTGCGCCATCGTCTGGGTCGGCAGCGCGTACATGAGGTCGAGGTTGAGGTTTTGAAAGCCCGCGTCCCGCGCAAGGGCGACCGTCTCCTCCACCTCGCGCTGGGTATGGATGCGCCCCAGCATCTGAAGCAATTCCGCCTCGGCCGTCTGCATCCCAAGCGACAGCCGATTGACGCCGGCGTCCCGGTAGTCGCGCAGCTTCGCGCGCGTGACGGTGCCAGGGTTGGCCTCCAGCGTGATCTCCGCGCCCGGGTCCACCTGAAACAGCGCCCGCGCCATCGCCAGCAGGTGCATGATCCAGTCGGCGGGAACCAGCGAGGGCGTGCCGCCGCCCACGAATATCGTCGAAATGGGACGCCGCCCATAGGTGGCGCGCGCCGCGAGCAGCTCGCTTTCAAGCGCCGCCAGATACGCGTTCCACTGGTCCTCGCGCCCGGCAAAGGAGGTAAAGTCGCAATAGGCGCACTTTTTTTTGCAGAAGGGGATGTGCAGGTACAGCGCAAATGAATCCATCAGCGAATGAAGTTGGTGCGCGCGCGCGGCGTCTCGATCTCCGGCGGCGTGAGCCCCGCCACGCAAATCGACTTGATCAGCCACGCGAGGTTCCGCCCAAGCGTGCGCATGACCTGCATCCCCTCCGCGTCAAGGCGCACCTCGTCCGGGGTATTGCCGTGCACCATGTTCCAGTAGCTGGAGGAGGCGATCGGCATCTGCGAGATCGTGAAGTACTTGTTGAGCACGTCAAGGGACGCGGTGGTGCCCGCGCGGCGCGCCGATACGACCGCCGCGCCGGGCTTCAAGCGCATGTCGCGACCCGCAGCGTAAAACGCGCGGTCGAGCAGCGCCAAAAGCGCGCCGTTGGGCGCGGCGTAATAGACGGGCGAGCCGATCACCAGCGCGTCAGCCGAACGCATCTTTTGGATAAACGCGTTGACCGGATCGCCTTCAAATACGCACGCGCCCTTGGCCGCGCACGCGCCGCACCCGGTGCATCCGCGCACCGCGCCTTCGCCCAACTGAAAGATTTCGCTCTCCACGCCGCATTCGCGCAGCGCCCGCGCGACCTCGTTGAGCGCGGTAAACGTGCAACCCGCCCGATGGGGACTGCCATTTAAAAGTAGCGCCTTCATAAGCTCCATTCCTCCCCCGTCCCATTTCGATGCGCAAACGCCACCCGCCAGCGCGGCGCGAGCGCGCTAATCCATCTTGAGCACCGCCATGAACGCCTCGCTGGGCACCTCGACCGAGCCCACTTGGCGCATGCGTTTTTTGCCCTCTTTTTGCTTCTCGAGCAACTTTTTCTTGCGCGTGATGTCGCCGCCGTAGCACTTGGCGAGCACGTCTTTGCGCATCGCCTTGACCGTCTCGCGCGCGATCACCTTGCCGCCGATGGCGGCCTGCACCGGGATCTCAAAGAGCTGGCGCGGGATCACGTCCTTGAGCTTTTCCGCGATCGAGCGGCCGCGCGCGTAGGCGCGCTCCCGGTGGACGATGATCGACAGCGCGTCGCAGGTCTCGCCGTTTAGGAGCAGATCCAGCTTGACCAGATCGCTCTTGACGTACCCCTTGAGCGAATAGTCAAACGAGGCATAGCCGCGCGTGCGGCTCTTGAGCTGATCGAAGAAGTCAAAGATGACCTCGTTGAGCGGCAGGTCGTACTTGAGCAGCACGCGCCCGCCCTCGACGTATTTCATGTCGATGAATGTTCCGCGCTTGTCCTGGCACAGCTCCATGATCGCGCCCACGTATTCCTGGGGCGTAATCACCTGCGCGTCCACCATCGGCTCCTCCATCCACGCAATTTCCTGGATCGGCGGGAGGTTTGACGGGTTGTCGATGGACAGATTCGTGTCGTCGGTCTTGATCACGTGGTAGACCACGCTGGGCGCGGTGGTGATCAAGTCGAGGTCGAACTCGCGCTCGAGGCGCTGCTGGATGATGTCCATGTGCAATAGCCCCAGAAAGCCGCAGCGAAACCCGTACCCCAGCGCGACCGATGTCTCCGGCTCAAAGGAGAGCGCCGCGTCGTTGAGGCGCAGTTTCTCAAGCGCCACTTTGAGGTCTCCGTAGTCCGCGCCGTCGGCTGGGAATATGCCGCAGTACACCATCGGCAGCACCGTCTTGTAGCCGGGCAGCGCCTTTTGCGCGCGCCGCTCGGTGTGGGTGATCGTGTCGCCCACGTGGATGTCGGCGATGTCCTTGATCGAGGCCGCGATATAGCCCACGTCGCCCGCGGAAAGTTCCGGCGTCGGCAGGTAGCCGCCGGGAATAAACGCGCCCACCTCGGTCACGTCAAAGGCGCACTTGCCCTGCATCATGTAGATGCTGTCGCCCACCTTGACGGTGCCCTCCATGACGCGCACGGAGCTGATCGCGCCACGGTAGTTGTCATAATAGGAATCAAATATCAGCGCCTTGAGCGGCGCGTCGGCGTCGCCCTTGGGCGGCGGCACCTGCGAAACCACCGCGCGCAGTACATCCTCGATGCCAATGCCCATCTTGGCCGAAACCAGCGGGCAGTTGGTGGTGTCCAGGCCGATCTCGTCCTCGATCTCGTGCTTGACCACGTCCGGCTGCGCCGACGGAAGGTCGATCTTGTTGATGACCGGAATGATCTCCAGGTCGTGCTCGAGCGCCAAGTAGACGTTGGCAAGCGTCTGCGCCTCGATGCCCTGGGTGGCGTCCACCACCAGAATCGCGCCCTCGCACGCGGCCAGCGCGCGGCTGACCTCGTAGGTAAAATCGACGTGGCCGGGCGTGTCGATCAGGTTCAGCTCGTAGGTCTGGCCATCTGCCGCAAGGTAGGGCATGCGCACCGCCTTGGATTTGATCGTGATGCCGCGTTCCTTTTCAAGTTCCATCGAGTCCAGCAATTGCTCGGTCATGTCGCGCGCCGACATCACGCCGGTCATCTGGAGCAACCGGTCGGCCAAGGTGGACTTGCCGTGATCAATATGGGCGATGATGCAAAAGTTGCGAATTAGTTGTTGATTCATGACCGCTCAAACACCCCTTCATACGATATGGCCATCATGATACGCGAAGAATCGCCAAAAAGCAAGCAGGCGCCTGCTAAGCTTTGGCGCGCGTGAATAAAGTAGCTTAAAAGAAAGCGGGGGAAGTGCGCTTGAATGTTTGGGAACTTTTCATGATTGGGCTGGGGCTTTCGATGGACGCGTTCGCGGCGGCGATCGCGCAGGGGCTGCAAATGAAGGAGGCGCGCCTCGCGCGCGCGGTCGCGGTCGCCGGCACCTTTGGCCTCTTTCAGGCGCTGATGCCGGTCATGGGGTACCTGATGGGCGAGCGGTTTGAGGCGCGCATCGTCCCAATCGACCACTGGATCGCGTTTGCGCTACTCACCTTTCTGGGAAGCAAGATGCTGTGGGACGCGCGGGACAAAGGCACGCCGAGCGCGCCGGGGCCGCTTTGGCTGGTGGGGCTGGCCACCTCCATGGACGCGCTGGCGGTGGGCGTCACGTTTGCGTTCATGCGCGTAGCCATCCTGCCCGCCGCCGCTCTGATCGGCATGGTCACGTTTTCGCTGTCGCTCACGGGCGTGTGCCTTGGCAACCTGTTCGGCGCGCGCCACGAAAAAAGCGCGCAGCGGCTGGGCGGAATGCTGCTGATGGGCATGGGCGTCAAGCTATTGCTCACGCACCTGCTCGCGTGACCGGAAGCCCCCCGGCGCAATTTTCTAAGGGCATTGAAAGACGCGGCAATCGATGGTATAATAGGGCGTATCCGCGCAAAGTCCCAATGGATGGAACCGTCGCGCGCGGTTTCGCGTCTTAACATCTATTGATGGCTTGATTTTTATGGGCGTTCGCCTTGCCGGGCGGCTTTTCCTACAATGGCCGCATCACCCCGCGTGATGAGAGGGAGCGATAGACATATGATGGATTGGTGGAACCAGATCGGCTCGGCGCTCTTTAGCAATATCGCAAGCGCGCTTGTGTATATTGCCATAGGCGTGCTCTTTGTCGTGTGCCTGATCAAGTGCATTGCGCCGGTGGTCAACACGCGGCGGCTTTTAAAGCGCGCCACCCGCCAGATCAATCAGGGCGAGCGCTCCAAGCGCAGCTGGCAGGAGGAGACGTTTCTGGGCAAGGGCGTGCTCTACCCGCACTGGCGCGAGTACCTGAACAACCTGTTTTTTGCCGACGGCGAATTTCACAACCCGAGCAACATCGAGGATTTTATCAACGAGGACACCGTGATCTATGGCCCGGGTCGCGCGCATTTTGCCGACGTCGCGCCGGGGCTCATGGTGTCGCTGGGCTTTTTGGGCACGCTGATCGGCATGTCGAGCGGCCTTTCCGGCTTTGACATGAGCAACGCGGAAAAGGTCATGGGCGCGATTCGCCAGCTGGTGCCCGGCATGCAGTACGCCTTCAACACCTCGATCGTGGGCGTGGTCGCGTCGATTTTGATCACGCTGACCAACCGCATCGTGAGCGGCGCGGCGATGGGCACGCTCACGGATTTTTATGCCGCGATGAACCAGCGCGCGGGCGTGGTCTCGGTCGATTCGATGACGCAGATCGCGATCTACCAGCAGGAGCAGACCGCGCTCATCCAGAAATTGGTCAGCGAATTTACCGGGAACCTGCCGGAGCGCCTGTCGAGCAGCATTGCGGACGCCGTGAACAAGTCGATCCTGTCGCTCAAGGACAACATGGACGACTTTATGAGCTTTTCGACGCGCGAACAGCTGCGGGGCGTGGACATCATCGTTCAGCGCTTCATTCAGCAGATGAACCTGTCGGTAGACGGGCAGTTTACGCACCTCAAGGAGACGCTTGAGTCGATAAACCACACGCAACTGTCGCTTTCGGAGGGCGTTTGCCAGTCGCTCGAGGGGCTGAACCGCGTGTCGCAGAACATTGCGCAGGCCGCGCAGCTGTCGGGCAAACTGACTAACGGCCTTGACAAGTACCTGTCCGCGCTAAACGCGACGTCTTCGCAGACGCAGGACGGCTACGACCGGATCGCGGCGAACTGCGAACACCTGGAGATCGTGTCGCGCCAGCAGAACAACTACTTGCAGTCGGTCGGAAAGTTGCAGGGCGAGGTGAGCCGAATCGCCGGGCAGTTTGACGAGCTGATCGCCCGGTTCACGCAGACGCTTTCAGACAACGCGCAGGCGTCCGCGCACGCGCTCAATGACGCGGCCGGCAGCATCAAGCAGTCGAGCGACCTGCTGGCAAGCAACCACAAGGCGCTTGTCGGCGGCATTGCCAAGGACATCGACCGCACCTACAACGTATTTTTCAAGACCACCAACGAGGTGGTGGAGCACCTGGGCTGGGCGATCGACGATGTGAAAAACAGCGTCGCGTGCCTGCCAGAGACGCTTCACGGCGCGACCGAATTGTACGCGCAGCAGGCGGACAGGCTGACCTGTGCGCTAGAGCGCGCGCAGGACGCGCTGGACGAAGCGGTGGACAAGCTCGCGCAGGCGCGGAAGTAAAGGGCTTGTCCCACGCGTTGAAACTTTTTTAGAAGGAGGCCCCTATGCGGCACAACACGCGGCGCGGCGCAAGGCGCGCATCCGGCGAGGGCGGCAGCTTCTGGCTCAGCTTTTCCGATTTGATGAGCGCGCTGCTGCTTGTGTTCGTGCTGGTCATGTTTTATAGCGTGTACCAATACCTAGACATGCTGGAGATCAAGACGGCGGAACTCATGCGCCAGTCGGGCCTGCTCGACCAAAAGCAGGTGGAGCTTGACGAGAAGGATCAAACGCTCACCCAGAAAAACGACGAGCTGATCCAGAAGACGAGTCTCCTCGATCAATCGCAGGCAAAGCTCACGGCGTCAGAGCAAGAAATGATCACGCAGCAGGCAAAGCTACTATTGTTTGAAAAGGAGCTCAACTCCTCCGAGGCGCTGTTGGCGGAGCAGCGCAGCAAGCTGGACGCGCAAAATCTGCTGCTGGGCGACCAACAGGCGGCGCTTGAGGCGGCACAGGCGCAGATGGGCGAGCAACAGGCGCAATTGAGCGCGCAACAGGCGCAGATGGGCGAGCAGCAGGCGCAATTGAGCGCGCAAAAGACGCTGTTTGAATCCCAGCAAACGCAGCTGGCGACGCAGCAGCAGAAGCTGGACGCGCTGGTGGGCGTGCGCGCACGCATCATCGCCTCGCTGGGCGAAGCGCTCAAAAACGCGAACGTGACCGCCCGGGTGGACGCGCAGACCGGCTCGATTACGCTGGACGCGAGCGTACTGTTCGACGTGGGCAAATCCGACCTCAAGGAGGGCGGGAAGGCGGTGCTCGACCAATTCCTGCCGGTCTACCTGTCGGTTTTGATGGACTCGGAAAACGCCGCCAACGTGGCGGAGATCATCATCGAGGGGCACACGGACACCGACGGCACCTACATGGCCAACCTCAAACTCTCGCAGGAGCGCGCGCTGTCGGTCATGCAGTACATCTTGGGCGACGAGTACACGGGGATCACCGGCGGCATGAAAAAGCGGCTTCGCCAGATCTCCACCGCCAACGGCCGCTCGTTCGCAAACCCGATCTATGGCGCGGATGGGCTGATTGACAAGACCGCGTCGCGGCGCGTGGAATTTAAGTTCCGGCTGCAAGACGAGCAGATGATCGAGGATATGCGGCAATTGCTCGAGACGATGAACTGACGGGCAAGGCGCGCCGGTTCTCGCGCCCGCGAATTTGCGTGAGGATTAACGCACAGTTGTTGAGGGGTGCGTGAAAAGGTGTTATACTAAAGGACAATGAGGGTTTGATGGGAGCGTTTTTACGTGAAATATGTGCGCCGCTTTTTGTGGTTTATTGCCTCGAGGCTGCTCGCCTTTTCGATCATCGTATCGATTTTGATTCTGGGTTTCTATCTGGCGATGAACGCGGCCAACATCTACATATTGCTAAGCGACGGGATGGAACTGCGCACGCAGGTCATTTTGATGCGCGAGGACACCGAGGAGCTCAACAACTTTTTCCGCACGGACTTTTTGTCGAGCGATGAGGCGTTGCAGATCGGGTTGTCGCCACAGTCGCCCTACCTCAACTACAAGATCAACTCGTTTGAGTCGGACGTAAAGATGGAGTGGGTGTGGAGCTGGCCATGGGAGGACACGGCGCAGGCGACGATCGTGCACCGCGTGCCCACGATCAAGGGTTCGGTGATCGGGGAAAAGAGCGCGCTGGTCAAAAACGGGCAGCTGTCTGCGACGCCGCCGAGCTGGCAAGGCGGGCGGTATAAGATGACGCTGCTTCGCACAAACGGCCAGTGGAAGATTGCGGGCATGACGCAGACGCAGGTGATTCTGGACCCGACGCCCACGCCGCTTGCGTCTCCGGCTGCGTAAAGGGCGGCTTGCTTACGCGCGGTGCGCATCTTGGGAACGGCGAAGTGCCGTTCCCTAATTCTATGTGAGGAATGGCGGATGAAGATAGGATCGATTGTGCTTCCGGCGGGCGCGGGGCTTGCGCCGATGGCGGGGGTGAGCGACATGCCATTCCGGCTGATTTGCTTTGGCGAAGGCGCGGCGTGGACGGTGAGCGAAATGCTCAGCGCGAAGGGGTATCTGTACATGCCCAAGGATTCGCGGCCGGTGACCGAGCTTTTGGCGCGCTCGGGCGCGGAGGGCGTGACCGGGCTTCAGCTGTTCGGGCATGAGCCGGAACTGATGGCGGAGGCGGCCAACCAATTGGAAGGGCGCGGGTTTGACTTTATCGACGTCAACATGGGCTGTCCGGCGAAGAAGATCGTCTCAAACGGCGACGGATCGGCGCTGATGAAAAAGCCGGAATTGGCGGGGCAGGTGCTTTCGGCGATCGTCAAGCGGGTGCATGTGCCGGTGACGGTCAAGATGCGCGCGGGATGGGACGAGTGGCATTTAAACGGCGCGCAGCTGTGCAAGATCGCCCAGGACGCGGGCGTGGCGGCGATCACGCTGCACGGGCGCACGCGCGAGCAGTTTTATACCGGGCGCGTGAACCTTGACGCGATTGCGCAGGCGGTTCGGGCGGTGAATATCCCGGTGATCGGCAACGGCGACGTGGCCAGCGGCGCGGACGCCAGGCAAATGCTTTCGCAGACCGGGTGCGCCGGGGTGGCGGTGGGGCGCGGCGCGCAGGGCAACCCGTGGCTATTTGGCGAGATCAAGGCGGCGCTCGAGGGAACGGAATGGACGCCGCCGAGCTTTTCGCAGCGCGTGCAGATGGCGATCAGGCACCTTTCGATGGAGGTCGCGATGCGCGGCGAGGCGGGCGCGGTGCTCGAAATGCGGCGGCACATCGCGTGGTATCTGTCCGGCGAAGCGGGCTGCGCGAAATTGCGCGCCCGCATCAACGCGCTAAGCCAAGCAGAGCAGGTCTTTTCCGCCCTGCGTGAATTGCAGTAGCCGCGTGAGCGTAGCACGGCACTGCGGTGCCGGGCTCACGCGAGTGATTGAACGCGGAGGAGGGGCTTCTCGCCCCCCTCCACACCACCCCCTCGAGCTGTACGCCCTTGCTGTGGCTTTCTCGCATAGCGCCCTATAGGTTGGGACGAGGTGCAAGGAGGCGAAAAAAACCGCGAGATAGCCCGAATACGGTCG
>JAVXNW010000006.1:0-44436 GCA_036645575.1 Clostridia bacterium
TGGGCGGTCGTGTACCGGATCGCCACGGCGGCGGGCAAGATCACGGTCTGGGCGAGCGACAAGACGACGCAGGCGGTTAGCGTCAGATTAAGGGTGGTGCGATAATGGGCGAGGCATTTATCACGCGGCGCGGGGGCGGGAAGGTTGGGCTTAAATCCATATCAATCACCAGACCACCCGCAAAAACTGTATATGTCGCGGGGGAAACATTTGATGCGTCTGGAATGGTGGTCACGGCAACTATCGGAAAGGATGATATAGAGATATCCGGGTACACGGTAACCCCGACTGTCATGGCGGCGGGAACGACGTCGGTGACGATCAGCTGCACGTTTGACAGTGTGACCAAGGCGACCACGCAGCCTGTGACGGTCAAGACGCTGTCCAGCATTGCCATCACCACGCAGCCGACAAAGCGCGCGTACAAATATGGCGAGACATTTGACGCGGCGGGCATGGTGGTAACGGCCACCTATTCTGACGGCAGCACCGCCGTGGTCACCGGGTGGACGTATGCGCCGACCGGGGCGCTGGCGCACAGCGACACGGTGGTGACGGTGTCCTACACGGCAGGAGGCACTACCAAGACCGCGACCACGGCCATCACGATTGCCAAAATCCTGTCCAGTATTGCCATCACGACTGCACCGACCACTACGAATTACATCAGCGGCCAGACGATCAACACAGCGGGCATGGTGGTGACGGCGACATACTCCGACGGCAGTACCGCCATTGTGACAGGGTCTTGCACACACAGCCCCGCGACAGCCAGCGGAAGCAGCTATACGGTATCGTATACTTACGGTGGAATCACCAAGACGGCAGCGCAGGGTATCAGCGTGGTCACGCCTAGCGCGACGCTTGGAAGCAATAGCTGGGAGACCATTTCTTTGGTTTCGGCGGCGGGAGCGGCGGACAATTTTTGGAACGTTGGCGACGAAAAGCCTATCACGTTGAACGGCACAACCTACACTGCGCAAATCATCGGGTTCAATCATGACAATCTTTCGGCTAGCGACGCAAAACGCGGAACGTCGTACAACGGCGGAACCAACAAGGCGGGAATTACGTTTGGGCTCAAAGAGTGTCTTGCAACACAGGACGATATGAATCCGACAGACAATAACTACGGAGGGTGGGACGCGAGTGAAATGCGCAAAAGCACGCTCGCAACAACCATCTACGGCTATCTAGACGCATCGATTAAGTCCGCACTGCGCACTGTGGACAAGCTCGCCACAAGAGGAGTTCAAAACTCTACGATGTTGACCAGCGCTGATAAACTGTTTTTGTTCGCTGAGACCGAAGTTTTCAGGAATAATTTCTATTCTTACAATGGAGAGGGTGTGCAATATGATTACTGGAAGGCGGGGAACTCTAGGATAAAGAGACTAAACGGTTCCGCCAATTGGTGGTGGGAGCGGTCGCCGCGGACAAACTACTCGTCGGGTTTTGCATTTGTGGACGGCAACGGCGACGCCCAATCCAACACCGCTAACAGCTTTGCCGGGGTCTCGTTCGGCTTCTGTGTTTAATCCAAAGTTATCGGTACTATCCTGCCACTTTGCGGGTGATGATCAACCGGGGCAACAAATCGTATATAAGGAAGGAAAACAATATGTACAAGATCGTAAAAAACAACGTGACGGTGGCGTGCGTCGAGCAGCCGTATTACATCCGCAAATCATCCACAAGCGACGCCTATATTCCGTGCAGCGAAGCAGAGGCGCAAGGCGTTGCGTGCGATGGGGTGCAGTATCACATCTGGGGAAAACCAGAAATGACGGGCACGACGGCTGAAAGCGTCGCACTGGTTGAGTTTAACGGCGGCGCAATGATATTGGATCAACAACGGATCATCGATGCGTTGCTTGGCAGCGCGACGGGAGCGGGAGGTAAAGCAAATGTCTAATGAGATCAGGCGGGCGGAGGCGATCCGGCGGGCGCTGGAGATGTTTGTGGAAACGCTGACGGACGACGACGATAGGCTTGAAATCGCGGACATATACCCGGAATACCGCGTGCGCGTGGCATACAAGCCGGGGCAAGTGATCCGCTGGGGAGAAGACGATAGCGGGGATGCACGGCTATACAGCGTGTTGCAGGCGCATACCAGCGCCGCCGAATGGCCACCCGACACGGCGGTGAGCCTGTACAAACGCATAGGCATTACACTCGGCGGCGTACTCATCTGGGTGCAGCCGCTGGGCGCGACGGACGCATACCAGATTGGCGACGTGGTGATGCACGGCGGCAAGCAGTGGGAGAGCACGACGGCGGGCAACGTGTGGGAGCCGGGCGTGTACGGATGGAAAGAAAAAGCGGCGCAGTGATGATGGGCAAAACAGGCGAAGGGAGAAACACAATGGGGAAGTTGAGCGCAGCGCTGTTCGCGGGGTTTTTGCTGGAGCGAGCGGAGGCGGGGGATGGGTACATCATGGGGTCGCGCGGGCAGAACCCGCGCAAGTGGGGCGTGAATAGCTGGTGGTTTACGCAGTACCGCGGTTCGCAGCGGCAAAAGGCGCTTTACTGGCGCGCAAACGCCGCGTATGTTTGGGACTGTCAGGGGCTGGCCGAAGGTTACATCAACCAAAAGATGGGAA
Source organism: Clostridia bacterium (assembly GCA_036645575.1). Lineage (GTDB taxonomy): Bacteria > Bacillota > Clostridia > Christensenellales > Aristaeellaceae > JAVXNW01. The sequence continues at coordinate 2,607 of JAVXNW010000006.1, forward strand.
AGAACATCGACGTGCGCGCGCGCAACAACTATGCGGAGTGGTGCGAGCCCAAGGGCAAGGGCGTGATCCCGGCGGCCTACCGCGTCCCCGGCGCGGCGGTGTTCAAGGCCAATTCTTCCGGACCCATTCATCACGTCGGGTATCTGGTGGAGCCGGTCGAAAGGGAGAAGCCCGAAGGCGATTGGTGGGTGGTCGAGGCCAAGGGCGTCATGTACGGCGTGGTCAAGACGCGGCTCTTGCAGGATAAATACTGGAACCGCTGGGGGCTGATGACCCGGTATTTCGACTACGAAAAGGGCGCTTCGGCCTTTGAACTGGGCGAGCGCGCGCTGGAACTCGGGTGCGTCGGAAGCGACGTGCGCGCGCTGCAAGGGATGTTGATCGAGCTTGGCTTTAATCTGGGCAGCTATGGCGCAGATGGCGACTTCGGCGCGGCGACGCACAAGGCGGTCGAGGCGTTCCAAACGAAATACCGGCTGCCTGTCACGGGGCGCATGGAGGAAAGCGACTTTGAGACGCTCAACGACGCGTTCCTGCCGGAAGACCCCGACGAGCCGGAACCCGACGTGCCGGAGGAGCCCGCGCCCGAAGAGCCTGACGCGCCTGCGGCATCCTACGAAATCGACGCGCTAGATCTGTCCAGTTACAACAGCACGCAATTTCCCAAGATCGATTGGGAGAAGATCAAGCGGAACGTCGGCTTTCTGGTGCTCCGCTGCGGGTGTACGCGGCGCAAGAACAAGCCGCTTGGCGTCGGGGGCGACGTGGCGTTTGAAAAGTGGGCGAAAAAGTGCAACGAGCTCGGCATTCCGTTCTGGGCGTACTACTACAGCAACCCCAAGGACGCGGAGCAGGCGCGCGAAGAAGCGCGGTTCGCCTTCGACGCGGCGGAGAAGCACCACCCGGTCGGGTACTGCATGGATTGTGAGGAAGCTTCCCTTAGCAAGGCCAAGATCGAAGCGTGGTTTGACGAGATCAAGAAGCTGGGTGCCAGGCGCACGATGCTTTATCTCGGGCACAATTGGGTTCCGGTGTATATATTGCCCGTGGACGCGGACGGCTTTATCGCGGTCGCCGACGCCATTTGGATTCCGCGCTACGGCAAAAACGACGGCACGCGCAAGGACAAATACCTGCCCAAATACCCCTGCGACCTGTGGCAGTATACGTCCGTCAAGGCGTTTGACGGGATCCCCGACAAGACGCTGGACGCGAACGTGGTGACCAGGCAAAGGAAAGGGATGGCGTGGTTTAGAGAGGAGGCGTAGGCGATGAGCGAGGCAATTATGGTGGCACTGGTAACCGGCTTGCCGACGCTGATCGGGACGGTGATCTGCGTGCGGCGTTGGATTTTCGATGATTGATCGTGATCTTAAACGCACGTTCGCCTTTTTTGTGGTAGTATACTGCGCTTGCAAGCACTATCAAAAACAAAGAAGGTGATTCCTATCAACAAATTCGTTGTATCTGGGCGCAGCGTGGAACTGATCCATGGCGACGCCATCAGTCTGATTCCCGAACTCGACGGCCCATTTGGTGCGGTCATAACCGATCCGCCGTATTCGTCCGGGGCTTCATCGTTATCCGGCAAACAGCATGATACGGCACACAAATATACGGCCACAAAAGGCGCGTGTCCGCTGCCGAATTTCGAGGGTGACAGCCTTGATCAGCGCAGTTGGACGCGCTGGATGGCGACGTGGCTACGCGATGTACGCGGAATATGCGCGGATGGCGCGGTGCTATGCGTATTCTGCGATTGGCGGCAGATCGCCTCGCTCACCGATGCGCTGCAATGGGCAGGCTGGCTGTGGCGTGGTGTGGCGGTATGGGACAAGATTAACTCTCGCCCGCAGCGTGGACGGTTTCGCCAGCAAAGCGAATTTATTGTTTGGGGGAGCAATGGGGCGTTGCCCGCTGATCGCGGCGTTGGTGTATTGCCCGGCGTGCTCAGCTATACCCAGCAACAATCTGGCACCCGCCTCCACCAGACGCAGAAGCCGCTCGAACTCATGCGCCAGATCGTTCGGATCTGCGCGCCTGGCGGAATGATTTTTGATCCGTTTGCGGGATCGGGTTCGACGCTGATCGCCGCCGCGATGGAAGGATACGATGCGGTAGGCTGCGAGATCAGTACCGCTTATTTCGAGCGGGCAATGCACCGCTTGAAAATTGCGGAAAGGGGAGAAATGGCATGAAGAAATAGTCCGGAAAAAGGGAACAAGGTATATTGTCAAAACGCGCGTCCGAATGTTGGACGCGCGTTTTTATGCATTTTTCGTTTCGCTTTTTGCGCCCCGAGCATTTCAGATATTTCGCGCCGCTACAATGTTGGTGGCCAGCGTTCGAATGGAAGGCAATTTATCGCCGGGTTTGAGGCCGTTATCGACAATATAGGTCATAATGTCGAATGCCTTTTCGGTATTTTCCGTCGCCATGAATCAATCCCGCCTTTGCGTGCGCCTTGCGCGTTTCCTCGACCACCCGGTGGTCGTTTCATCTGATAATTAGTGACAATCACATTATAGCCGAGCCGTCACCGTCTGTCAATAGCTTCCAGTCCTTTTTCGCAGATTCTTTTTTACGGAGGATTGATCAAATCGCTTCAATTCAATATGGTGATTTATTCTATCTATTGAAGCGTCCCCGCGATGAAACAAATCGGCACAAAGAAGCGCGCCACCGGCGCACCGCGCCGCGCCCCATTGATTCAGCCGGCGCCAAGACGCGCACGCGCGGCCTCAGGCTTTGCGTTTCGGATGAACGAAAAGTCATTATAATCAAAACGCCGTGGAAAAATGAGCAAATGCGTGGTATAATCAACGAAGGGGCGCTATCCTTTCGCCATGATGCCCTGTGGGATGCGCTGCTTTCCAAGCCGAAATTTGTGCGCACACGCCCGCGCCATTAAACCCTTGTCGCCAGTGACAAGTGGCCGCGCGGGAAGCGCGGCTGCGGACAGGGGCGAACGTGCAAGTGATCCGGCAAAATTACGTCAAGGTGCGAGATGGCTATATCGCGCGGCTATTTGCAAAAAATGGGGGATCATGATGGAACGACTGCTTTCAACCGTTAACTACGGACTGGTACTGCTGTTCGGGGTTTTTCTTTCGGTGCTTTTTTCCGGCGGATGCAAAGGCAGAAAAGAGCGCCTTTACATCCTCTTGTTTTCTCTCTTTACCCTGTGCGCGCAGACGGCATGTTCCTACGCCTTCGGCTTGAGTGCCACCACAAAGTTGTACCCGCTGATCACGCACCTGCCCCTCGTCTTGTTTTTGGTGCTGGCGCTCAAAAAACCCGTGGGCATTTCCATCGTCAGTGTGCTGACCGCATATTTCTGCTGTCAACTCGCCCGTTGGACAGGGGTGTTGGCGCTGCACCTCTTTCACGCCCGCATTGCCTATCTGATTGCCTACAGCGTGGCGATCATCGTGTTCTTTTTTCTGCTATGGCGCTTGTTTGTGGAGGCGGCCCATCAGGCGATGACCTACTCCAGACAGTCCCTGTTTCTCTTTGGGTGCCTCCCCGCGGTTTACTATGTGTTCGACTACGCCGCCACCGTCTATACCCGCGCGCTTTACACCGGCATTGAAATGATGAGCGAATTTCTGCCCACCGTGATGGCGCTTTTCTACGTGTGGTTTATCGTCACCTATCACAGCGAGGTCCAACAAAAAACGCAGATCCAGCTGGAAAAAAACACGCTTCACCTGCAGATGGAGGCGGCAAAGAGCCAGCTCGACGTGTTGCGCGCCTCCCAGGAGCAGGCGGCCATTTACCGCCATGACATGCGGCACCACCTGGCCATGATTGACAGCTTCGCCCAGCAGGGCGCGCTTGCCCAAATCACGGAGTACCTCGCAACCGCCCAGCAGACGCTGACGGCCATTACGCCCCTTAGGTTTTGCGAAAACGAAACCATCAACCTGCTGCTTTCCTCTTTCACGAGCAAAGCACAAAAGCAGGCGATCACGTTGCGCGTCAAGGCGGATTTGCCCAGGGATATGAACCTTCCGGATACGGAACTTTGCTCGGTCATTTCAAACGGCCTTGAGAATGCGCTCAATGCCGTCGGCAAGCTTGAGGACGACACGCCCAAAAACGTCTTCATCTCTTGCAAGCTGATCCGAAATATGCTGCTGATCGAAATCGAGAATGCCTATCGTGGGGATATCCAAATGAACGGCCAGACCCCGACCTCAACAGAGATCGGGCATGGATATGGCTGCAAAAGCATCCGTTCCATCGCCCAAAAGCGAAACGGCTTTTGCACCTTTGCGCTAGCCGATGGGGTATTCACGCTTCGGGTACTGCTGCCGCTAGAAACCACGCCTTCGCGCGCAGCGGGATGACGCGGACGCGAAGGGATGACGCGGCGTTGTCGCATCGTTCCCCGAACCCCCGCGCATCCCGCAAAGGCGTCGCGCTCCCCCTCCCGCGGACGGCAAGGAGGGGCGCACCGTCAAAAAAAGCGAGGCGATCCGATTGGATCGCCCCGCTTTTTGTCACTCGACCGGGAGTTCCTCTGTCACGGCGGGTTTTGCGGCCTTTGTGACTTTGATGCTGCAGCTCACCTTTTTGCCGCTTGCGGTCTTTGCGACGATCTTGGCCTTGCCCTTCTTGAGCGCGGTCACGAGGCCGTTTTCGTCCACCGTCGCGATCTTCGGGTTCGCGCTCGTCCAGATGATCGCTTCGCCCGATCCAAGCGCCGGCTCTGCGGTCGCGATCAACTGAAGCGTCTCCCCTGCCTTGATCGTCTTTTTCTTGTAGTTGAGCGTCAGCTTGACCGCCGTTCCCGATACCACCACGGTCACTTCCGTGCGCTTTCCGCTCGTCGCGAGCAGCGTGATCTTGGTCGTGCCCTCCGAAACCGCCGTCACGAGGCCGTTTTTCCCCACCGTCGCGATCGATTCATCCTTGCTCGCGTAGCGCACCTGCTTGTCGGGCGCCTTCGCGGGCTTGAGGCGCGGCGCCAGTTTAAACGTGTCGCCGATCGCCAGCACCAATTTCGCCTTGTTCGGCTTGATCCCGGTCACAAGCGTGCCCTTGGGGCGCACGTTCACCGTGATCTGGCCGATGTCGCCCACCTCGAGGGCGGGATCGATTTCCTTGCCAATGCCCGTCACCGTGCACGTGATCACCGCGGTGCCCAGCTTCTTCCCGGTGATCTTGCCCTTTGCGCCAACCGTGACCGTCTTTGGGTCGCTGCTCGTCCACTTGACCGTGCAGCCCGCCGGCGCCTTCACCACCATCGCCTTGCCCTTGGCCAGCGCCAGCACGTCATAGACCAGCTTCACAGGCCATTCGCCCACGACCGTCACGCGGCAGCGCGCCGTTTCGCCGGACGCGATCTGCGCGGTGATCGTCGCGGTGCCCGCCGCAATCGCGGTCACGTTGCCCATTTGATCCACCTTCGCAACGCCTTCCCTGTCGCTCGACCAGGTAACCGGCGCTTCCGCCGTCGCAATCAGGCTCGCCGTGCTGCCTTCCACCAGCGTAATCGCGTCCGTGCTCAGCGTCACCCCGCCCGCGCTTGCCGCCACGACCGTCACCTTGGCCGTCCCGGTGATGCCGCCATCCACCGTGAGCGTGATCGTCGCCTCGCCTTGCGCGACGCCCGTCACCAGCCCTTGCTGCGTGACCGTCGCCACTTTTTCGTTGTCGCTACGCCACGTAAGCGCATTGGGCGTCGCGCCCGCCGGTTCGTACACCGCGATCAATTGCACCGTCCTTTGCACGCCGACCTGTGCGGGGTTCAGCTTCACCCCCGTGACCCACGTCGTGGTCTCGCCGGAGCCGCCCGCGCCGACCGACACCGCGCACGCCGCCGTAAGCGCGCCGTCCTCCGTGGTCGCCGTAATCGTCGCGGTGCCCGCCGCAATGCCCTTGACCTTTCCGTCTTTGTCAACCGTCGCAACCGTTTCTTTGCTGCTGCTCCAGCGGACATTTTTGTTGCTCGCGTCCGCCGGGAAAACGGTCGCCACCAGCGCCTGCGCCCCGCCTACCGAAAGGCTCAGCGTGGAAGCGCTCAGGCTGATCCCGCTCGCCTTGACCGCCTTGGCGCTGACGGTCACATCGCACGTGCTCGTCACGCCATTGCAGCTCGCCGTGATCTTTGCCGTGCCCGCCTTGATGGCCGTGATTTGGCCGGTCGCGCCGACCGACGCCACACCGTCCTGATCGCTCGTAAATTTGAGGCTGCTCACTTCGCTTGCGCCCGTCCACCAGCGCAGGACGGCGCCCGTGTACAGTTCAACCGCCTTGCTCTCCGGCAGCACCACCACGTCTACTGTCCTGTCCTTTCCGCCTGCCGCGAAGGTAACCCGCGCGCTTCCGTGCTTGACGGCGCTCACTTTGATCGTCCCGCTGCCCTGAACGCTCGCCGCGTCGCCTGACACGCTTGCGGTCGCGGTCGCGCCTGTGTTGCTGGGCGTGATGGTCGGGGTGATCTCCGTGTGGCTTCCGACCACCATGGCCAGCAGGTTGGATGCCGTGTCGATGCTCTCGACCGGCGCGCCGCTTACGGCGATTTGGTGCGTCGCGCTTACCGCAAGCCCGCTGGGGTTGCCCTGCGTCACGACCTTCGCCGTCACCGTGATGGCGGCCGTTCCCGCCTTGACCGCCGTCAGTTTTCGAGCGTTGGCGTCGTAGGTCACGCAGCCATTTGCGTCCACGACCACGACATCGCTCATCGATACGCCCGTATCGGTGGCCGCGACGCTCGGCTGATCCGCCACGCAGGCAATGTCAAGCGGCGCTTCCTCGCCCAGCGTCAGGCTGTTTTTCGTCCCCGCGAGGCTGATGCGCGCAATGGGGTTGACCACGTTGATCCGATAGAGCGCGTAGACATTGCCCTCTTTGTACAGGATGCTGATGTCGGTCGTCCCAATCGCCTTGGGCGTGATCGTGATCGACTGGCCATTCAGCGCTGCTGTTGCGATCGTCTGGTCCGCCGACTGCACCTGTACGTTCTTCCAATCTGCGCTTCCGCTGTCGAACACCAGCTTGACCGCAAAGGGCTTGCCCGCCGTCATGCCGATGGGCACCGCGAAGGACGCCGTCGGGGCCTGCACCTTTGACGTAAACTGTGCCCGCTGGGTTTTCCGCGTGACCGCATCCGTCATCTCGATCGAGCGGGGCGGGTTGATGGCGTCCGCAACCACATAAACCGTACATGTCGCCGTTTTTCCACCCGCCGTCACTTGAACCATTGTGTCGCCCGCGCCTACGCCGGCAATCAGGCCGGTCTTAGCATCAATTGTCGCAATTCGGTCTGTGTCCGCCGTCTTCGTCCACGCAATCGCGCCAATCGCCGCGTCGGCCGGTTCGAAAATCGGCGCGAGCGTCGTCGTGTTGTTGGGTGCCGTGGCCGATATCGTGATTTCGGTCGGCAGCGTGACCTTTGCCAGCGTGGAGGTGACCGTCACTTTTACGGCATCCACCTTAGCCGAACCATCGGCCGTCTTCGCCGTCACCGTGATCGTCGCCGTGCCCGCCTTGAGCGCGGTCAACTGGCCGCGCGCGCCCACAGACACCGTGGACGGATCGCTGGATTCAAAGGTGACCGCCGCCGCCGCTGTCGCGGGCGTGACTGTCCACGCAAGTTGCACGACTTGCTTTGTACTCATCGCAGCCGCTTTTTCAGAAATTTCCGCATTGTCCAGCGTCGTCAGCGCAACCGCCGTTACCGCCTCAACCACCGTGACCTTCTGCGCGGCGATCAGCTGGAATCCGTTCGCGGTCATCGCGCTCTTGGCGATCACCGTCGCCGTGCCCACGCCGGTTGCTTTGTAGCCGTTGGCGCCATCCACCGTGAGAATGCCTGCCGGACTGACCGTATACGCAATCGGCAGCTTCGGCGCGCTCGTGCTTTCCGGCGCAATCGTGGCCTGGAACGCCGCGCTTGCATCCACCTTCCGCGTCACCACGTCGCCGCCCGGGAATGTCAGCTTTCCGGCGCGGTCATAGACGGTGAGCGCGTAGCTATCCTGAACGCCCGTGCCGGCCGCCGTCGCCGTAATGGTCGCGATTCCCTTGCCCATTGCCGTCACCTTGCCGGTCGCCGCGTCAACGGTCGCAACACTTTCTGCGCTGCTCGACCAAGTCACGCCCTGCTTTACTTGGCTGACCGGCAGCGAATCCGCCTTTGCCGTCGCCGTCATCGCCAGCGCATCGCCGACCATCAGCGCGCCGGCTGTCCCGTTGTCGATGACCACGCTGGTCGGCGTCGCCCGCGCAATGCGGATGATGGCCGACGGGGCGTAGGTCTTTGAGGCCTTGTCGCCCGTTTTGAGCGTCAATTTGACCACCATCGTCAGCTTGACGACGCCCGCCGTCACGCCCGAAACCTGCGTATCCCCGCCCGATCCTTTGACATTTGCCTTCCCCGCGCCATCTACGGTCGTTGCGACAAAGTCCGAATACGCCGCGTCGTACACATTCGCGTTCGGCCCGGCCAGAAGCGTTGAGACCGCTTTCGTGCTCGCCCCCACCGAAACCTCATACACATCTTGCGTAAATGTCACATCGGTAGGCAATGTCTGTTTTTCCGCATACGAAAAGTCAAATGCCTGCGACACGCCTCGTGTCTCCCCGTTCATCGCCGTAACCGTAATCGTGGCGCGCCCGCTTCCGCTCGTCGCAACGACGGCCACCTCGCCCTTTTCGTTTACGGTGATGCCACTGCCCGCAGTAATGCGATACGCCAAGTTGTCGGTGTACCCATCTGGTTCAACCGTCAGCGTGCCGGCGAAATCCACCTTGTCGCCAAAGGTGAGCGCCCTGTCCGCTAGGGTCGTCGTCATCTGCGTTACCGCCGTGCGCGCAGCGACGCTTACCGCCACCTGATTGCTCGCGCACGGAATTTCGCCGTATTTCGCCGTGATCGTCGAAGCGCCCACCGCGCTTGCGGTGATCGTTGCGCCGCTGACCGACACGTTTTCGCTATCGGATACCAGCACAATGCCCGTGGTTCCCGCCGGCGATACGCTGTACCCCAGCGTCGCGCTTCCGCCCGCGTAGAGCGCGCACGTCGCGGCGTTAAAGGTGACCTTGGGGATCACGTTGACGGTGCAAGTCGCCGTCTTCCCGCTGCCATCTTCCGCCGTCGCGGTGATCGCCGCCGTGCCCACGCCCTTCGCCGTCACCACGCCGCTGTCCGCGTCCACCATCGCCACTTGGGGCGCGGCGCTCGTCCACGTGATCGCGCCATTGGCCGCCGTGCTCGGCGTCACCGTCACCGCTAGCTTAAACGTGTCGCCCACGGTGCATACCGCCTTTTCCGCTTGGATCGCGATCTGCGTCACGAGGCTGTCCAGCACCGCGCCAAACGCATAGCCGCGCACGGGCGTATAGGTCGTTGGATTCGTGGTCGCCCAAGAATCACTCGACGGCAACACGTCCGGCGAATACGTCCACTGGTTGAACCGATAGCCCGCTTGCGGACTGGCGGTCAGCGTGACCGCTTGGCCGTGCTGGACGTAGGATTTTCCCGCGTAGGACACGCCCTGCGCGCTGCTTTGGATGGTCCCGCTCGCCGGTTGCGCAATCGTCATCGGGTGATAGACTTCGCCCGTGACGCTTCCGGTCGCCGCGCCATCTACGTAGAGCGACGCGCCGCCGGTTACGGCGATATCGTTTTGCACATCGCCCGTCACGTGCACCGTGCCGGTCGGGATGGTCAACTTTCCGGGTCCGGTGACGCTTCCCAAGACCGACAGGTTCTGGAGGGAAGCATTTGCGTTCAGCGTCAGCCCCTTCACGCTATACCGCCCGCCGCCATCCATCGTGATGCCTTCCGTGCCCACGATCAGCGCCTTCTCGACGTCCTTCAAAATCCTGATCGTATCGTTCGCCGTCGCCGCACTCAGCGCGGCCTCGATGGTCTTGTAGCCCGCATTTCCAATGTAGTAATCGTACGCCGCTTCCACGCCATTCCAGTCCGTCAGGCCGCCAAGCGCCTTTGTCGCCGCGTCAAAGGTCTTGTAGTAATTGCGCATCGCGACGCGGCTTCCGGTAGACGCCGACGGCGTCACGGCGTACACGTTGACCGCATCGGCGCTATCCACCGCGACATCCGGCTGCGCGCCGTTCTTCCAGTAGTTTTCGGACAGGTCGATTGCGTCCGGTCCGCTTGCCGCGCCCGGTCCGCAGTAGACGTCCGTGCCCTTGCCGGTGGTCGCATTGCCCACAAACGCGGTATACGCTACGGACGAGCCCACTGCCGCGCTGCCGAACACGATCGCGCCGCCGCCCTTGCCGCTTGTCCCAATGGTCGCGTTGTTCTGATACACGCAACTCGCAATCGTCGCCAGCCCCGAATGATAGGTGCCGCCGCCGCCATTGCCGTTCGTTGCGGTGTTTCCGTCAAATGTGCACCGCGTGATCGTCACCGGCGCGCCAGCCGCCGTATAAATCGCGCCGCCGTTCACGCCGGCATTCCGCGCAAAGGTGGTGTTTTCAATGCTCGCCCGCGCCCCGTTATCCATGTAAATCGCACCGGCGTTGGCGCTGCTCGTGTTGTCGGTAAAGGTGCAATCCATTACAGACGAGGCCGCCGCGCCCGTACCGTCGTTTAGGTAAACCGCGCCCGCAACGCCATTTTGACCGGTTGCGCTGTTCCCCACAAAGGTGCAGCCCTTGAGCGCAAGCCGCGCCTTGGGTCCGCTCGCCGCAACCGCGCCGCCAAGCCCTTGTGCGATAGACTGGTTGCCGGTAAACGCGCAGTTGGTCGCGTTAAACGTGCCGTTGGCCGCGACCGCCGAACCATAGTGAAGCGCATTCACGTTCGCATCAAACGCGCAGTCGCTCGCCGTCAGCGTCGCGCCCTCCGCAACAGACACCGCGCCGCCAATCTGCTCGCAATACCCGTTTTGCAGCGTCATGTCCTTGATCGTGACGTTTGCCGTCCCCTGAATCTGGAATAGCTGATGCCCGGTGGTGCCATCCGTATGCCCGCCGTCGATCACCGTGAGCGCCTTGCCCGCGCCGACGAGGGTGAGGTCTTTGTCGATTGTCGTCGTCACCGCAGGAAGGTTTGTGCTCATCTTCCCGCGCGTCATGTTGACGGTGTCGCCCGCCACGGCCATCGATAGCGCGTGGTCAAGGTAGAGATACGGCGAATTTTCATCGTTGTTGACAAGGGCAACCGCGACACCCGCAAGTTCCGCATCCGTCTTCTTTAAATAGACGGTTTTCCCCACGATGGCTTTGACCCAACCATCGGCCACCGTAAGCCCTTGGATGACGTCGCAGCCCCCCTCTGCGGAACGCGGGCGCTCGCTGCAAACCACGCCGTTGGCAAAGGTGTTCCCGCGCCCGATCGTGAGGGCAACCGGCACGGCATATGCGGGACTGTTTTTATAGTTGCATTGTACGTCAGTTCCCCAGCCGCCTATGGCCGAGGTGCAGTTTTGCATCGTGATATGCTGGGCGCTTGCCAGCGCAAAGGATGCCTTGCCGCAGTTTTCCACCTTCACATTCTCTACAAGGAAAGGTGCTCCTTGCGTGCCCGCGACGCCGTGAATGTTTAGGCCATTGCCCTTTTCAGCCGAAATCACGACGTTTTTGATCGTCCCGCCTTGGAGGATCGGAAGTCCGCTATCGGTTCCGATGGCACTCCACTTAATCCCGCTGACGTTTCCATTGGCAGATGTCACAGCCACTTTCAGGTCCTGCACCGTCACCCCATTCGCCGCGACGAGCAACCCCGCCTGCCCCGAGCATGAAAAGGCTGCACAGTTGATGATCGTCTTCTCGCTGCCCGCGCCCTTCAGCGTGACATGATCGCGCGTGATGCGCATTTGATTATCGGCGGTCGCGTTAAACGTCCCCGCAAAAATCTCCACGGTGATCGGCTCAGTCCCCTTCATCGCATTCGCCGCCGCGATCGCCGCCTCAACCGTCGGGTATCCTGCCCCGCCAATGATCGCCACGGTATTGGCATCAATCCCCGGCGTACCAGTCCCTTTGATTGTTGGCGTTTTTGTACATGCGTCCCGCGTCGCTTGGTCAATCGTAGCCGGATATTCCGAGCCCGCAGGATAATCCCCTACAATCGCGCCGCACATTTTCAGTCCATTTGCGTAAATATTGATATCGCCCTTGTTGGCGGAAGTTATAATGGTCGTATTGCTCCCGGAACCAACCAATCCGCCCACATAATAGTTGAAAGACAGCCCCGCCGCGTTGACCGCTCCGTTGTTGGTGCAATTGGTTATGACAATATCTCCCGCACTTCCGACAATGCCGCCCGTCACGCGTCCGCCAAGTATTATCGCGTTATTGACGCAATTTGTCACCGTGCTGTTGGCTATGGTAATTTGTCCGGCAATGCCGCCATAGCCCGATATCGAGCCGCTTGAAGAAGCAATCAGTCCCCCGACTATGCAATTGGCGATGTGAATAGATTGTGATGAATCGCTTCCCGGAGCATCACGCCCCAAGATGCCACCGACGCTTGCACCGACGCCATAAATGATTTTTCCCTTAAACGAGCAATTCGAGATTTTACTCCCGCTGTAGGCCGCGCCTGCAATACCGCCGACAGTATCCGTTCCGTTAATTTGTCCGGTAATGTTGCAATTTTCAATGGTAGACGCGCTTAAATCCCCCGCAATGCCTGCCACCTTAAATCCCGTGCCAGAGATGCTGACATTGTTTAAATTGATGTTCTTTACAACCGCGCCATACAATCTCGCAAATAGAGCGGCATACGAGTTTCCATTCTGCGAACCGCTGCTTTGATCTGTCACAACCAATCCACTGATCGAATGTCCGCCGCCATCATACGTTCCAGAAAAGCTTCCGGCACGAGGTTGACCCCATCCGATGGGTGTAAATTCCGTTCCGCTCGCAATGGCAATGTCCGCCGTCTGCAAATAGCACGCGGAAAGATTCTCTCTGACTGCGTTCAACTGTTCGTAAGTCTTAACGAGGTACGGGCTTGCCGCAGTGCCCGCCCCTTCATATACCGCAGCTTCCGCCGCCATGGCGGGGGTGAACAGGGCGTCTTCCAGCGCGCGCGCCAGGTCTAGGGAGGGAAGGGCTGTGCCACTCAGCAGCAGGCACAGGATCATCAGCCATGCAAGGCGTCGCCTCATGCCATGGCACGCGCCACTGCGGGTAATCTCATTGTTTTCCGACATCTTTCCGCATCTTTGTTTCATACGCTTCACGCTTTCTCATCTAAATATCCGCCAAAATAACAACAACCCCGCCAAAACGGCAGGGTTGCAGAAAAACACGTTTTTTGCAACTGGCTGCCTTTCCCTTCATTGCGGGAGCGGGCCCTCTAGCTTTGCGTCGCCGCCTTTCGACGGTTTTGCCAATGATATGAATTTGTTAACGTGTGGATTGTAACATGAAGCCGTGCTTATGTCAATATGAATTTTGGCAAAATTGCTGCCTCGCATGGGGTCTTTTAAACAATTTTTTGGTAAAGAAAGTCCAACCCCCCGCGCGCCTTAAAAAACGCGGTGGGTTGGACGTAGCTTCCCTCAAGCGGTCCATTTTGCTTCCCTCAAGCGATCCATCTTTTGACGCAAAAGCGCTTTTCCCCGCCCAAAGGCGTGCCCCTTGCGGGGCGCTAATCGGTGATCGGCTCGAACCAGATCTGATCCTCCGCCACTTCGACGCACACGACCGTGTCGATTGCCTCCGGCTGGACGCCGTTCGGCCACAGGATGCGCCAGCTGTGCACGCCCTCGCAGGTGATGCGCTCCTTGAGCGTCAAGGGCGTACCGTCCGCAAGCAAATACGCGGCTTTCGGCACGTTGCCCATGTTGATCAGGTAGATATCGGGGATGCTTTCGAAGACGTGGATATAGACCTTGCCGGGGCGGGCGGTGAAGTAGCCCCAGTCGATGTCGTAGGGATAGGCGGGCACCGGGTGCGTCCCGTAGATGCTCTCGCCGTTTTTTTGCATGAATTTGCCCACGCGCGCCAGCACTTCGACGCTCTTTTCGGGCACGTCGCCCAGCGCGTCGGGGCCGATGTTCAGCAGGTAATTGCCGCCGCGGCTGACGATCTTGACCAGCGAACGCAGGATGGCTTCGGGGGTCTTCCAGCGGGTATCGCCCCTGTTGTAGCCCCAGGTGCCGTTGATCGTCGCGGGCACCTCGAAGTCCTCGGGATAGGGCAAAAGCGGGATGAAGTTGTCGCCGGTGGTCATGTAGTCGCCAAGGCCGTTGCCGATCCGGCCGCTGACCAGGCAGTGCGGCTGGAGCTTCTTCACCAGGTCGCGCAGCTCCTCCGATTCCTCGGGCGTGATGCCCATGGGCGTGTCAAACCAGATGAGGCCAATCTCGCCATAGCGCGTGAGCAACTCCGTGAGTTGCGGAATGCACTTTTGGTCAAGGTAGGTGCGGAAGCACTTGTCGGCGTTTGAGACGCCCTCCTCCACGCCGTTCGGGTCGTACCAGTCCTGCGCCTGCGAATAGTAAAAGCACAATTTCAGCCCGTATTTGTCGCACGCCGCGCGCAGTTCCATCGCGACGTCGCGCCCAAACGGCGTGGCGTCCACGACGTTATAGGCGCTCGCGTCGGAGTGAAACATCGCAAAGCCCTCGTGGTGCTTGGACGTCAGCACGAGGTATTTCATCCCCGCGTCCCGCGCCATGCGCACGATCGCGTCCGCGTCAAAGTGAATGGGCGCAAACGCGCGCGCCAAACGCGCGTATTGGTCGGGCGGAATATGCAGATCGTGCATGATCCATTCCGCAATGTTGTCGGTCTTTTGTCCCTCGTATTCTCCCGCGAGCAGCGCGTACAATCCCCAGTGAATAAACAGGCCAAATTTTGCGTCGCGCCACCATTGTTCGTCGTGTCTGTTCATGGTTACACTCCCTCATGCCAATGGATATCCATATCCCCCAGTACCCGTAAATCGTAGGCGTAGATGGCCTCGTGCGCCGCCAGCGCGTCCTCCAGCCGTCCGTTCAAAAGCGCGCGCGCAATCTCCTTGTGATAGGGGATCGTCTGCTGCCACACGTCCTGCGCGCCGCTGAGCATCCCGGAATAGTCGTTGAGCGCGTCAATCAGCGTGAGCACCAATTGCGTCAGCGTATTGCTCGCGCCGCACTCGAGCAGGCGCGTGTGAAATATGCGGTCGCACGCGACCGAAAACACGCTTCGCGCAAGCAGCGCATCCGCCGCCGCGTCGAGCGCCTCCAACTGCGCCCGCCCTGCTACGCGCACCGCGCGCCTGATCGCCAGCTGTTCAAGCCATATCTTGATCTCCAGCAGATCGCAGTAGTTGACCTTCATGAGTTCCAGTTGCAGGTTGTCGCCCCGCACCTCGGCTCGGACGTAGGCGCCCTTGCCCGGCTTCACCTCGATGATGCCCTCTTTTTCAAGCAACCGCAGCGCCTCGCGCACGGTATTTCGCCCGGCCGCAAATTCCTCCGCCAGCACGCGCTCGGCGGGCAGGCGCTCGCCCGGGGTCATGCCGTTTTTGCCGATGAAGCGGCAGATGCCCTCCGCCACCTTGCGGTACATGAGGTCGCGCGCGACCGGCTCAATGCGTGGCGTGTTGGGCAGCATCTACTCCTTCACCGCCCCGGCCGTCAGCCCGTCGACGACGAAGCGCTGCATGACGGCGAACATGATCGCGGTGGGCAACAGCGCCAGCACGCCGCCCGCCATGAGCACGCCCCACTTGACGTCGTACTTGCCGATCAGCGACTTGAGGCCGACCGGGATGGTCCACATGTTGGAGGTGCTGATGAATATCGTGCCCGCGATCAATTCGTTCCACGCGCCGATAAACGCAAACACGAACACCGCCACAATGCCCGGGAACATGACCGGCAGGATGATGCGAAAGAGGCTCTGCCACTTCGTGCAGCCGTCCACATAGGCCGCCTCCTCCAGCGTGTAGGGTATGCGCTCAAAGAAGCTGCGCATCGTGATCACGCAAAACGGCAGGTTGACGATCAGGTAGTAGATGAACAGGCTCACCCGCGTGTTGATCAGCCCCATCTTCGCAAAGATGATGTACAGCGGAATGATGACCAGAATGCCGGGGATCATCTGCGTCATCAGGAAAAACAGTAGCATGGAGCCCTTGCCCCGGAACTTGTACCGCGCGAGGCCATAGCCGCCCAGTATGGACAGAAGCGTGATGCACACGCCGGTCGAGATCGACACGATCAGGCTGTTTTTCAGCATCTGCCCGTAGTTAAACATCGAAAACAACTGCTCGTAGTTGTCAAAGGTCATCGTGTGCGGATAATAGGTCAGGTGCTGGGCGTTGATGATCTCCGGATGCGTCTTGAGCGAGGTGACCACCATCCAGTAGATTGGCAGGATGACCGCCAACAAAAAGCACGTGAGCAGCAGCACGCGCCCGGCCGTCAGCAGGACCTTCTGAAGCGTCTTGTTCACTAAAAATCACCCGCCTTGTTGTACTGCGTAGCCCGCAAAAAGACCACCGCATAGACCGCGAGGATCACCATCAGCAATACCCCGAGCGCCGAGGCCAAGCCAAAGTCGTAGCTTGAGAACGCGCGGGTGTACATAAACGACGGGAGCGTCTGCGAGTGGTTTGCCGGGCCGCCGTTGGTGATGACCACGATCAGGTCGAAGGAGTTGAAAATCCAGATCGTTCGAAGCAATAGCGTCATGATGACGGTGGGTTTTATGTAGGGCATGGTGATCGAGAAAAAGCGCCTGATCGCGCCGCAGCCGTCCATGTCCGCCGCTTCGTATACGTCTGCGGGGATCGACTGCAGCGCCGCCAAGTTCATGATCGCGAAGAACGGGACGCCCATCCAGATCATCGCGAGAATGACCACCAGCAGCGAAAGCCCGGGCGTTCCGAGCCACGCGATCTTCTCGCCCGCCCAGCCAAGCTTCATGATGATGTCGTTGATGACGCCATATTCGCCGTTAAACGACCAGCGGAACATGAGGCCAATGACAAAGGCCGAAAATGCCCAGGGCAGGAAGACGATCGCCTGGTACAGCCCGCGCCCACGAAACTTCTTGCGCAGCGCCAGCGCCAGCGTCATGCCCAGCAAAAACTGCCCAGCGACCGAGCTCACGACATATATGAAGGAATTTTTCACAATTAAGGCAAAGTCGGGATCGCCAAAGAGCTTTTTAAAGTTCTGTAGGCCGTTAAAGTAGATCTTGGTCGAGGTCAGCTTGTAGTTCTGAAAGGCCATGACAAAACTGTTGATGAGTGGATAGCCAAACATCAGAAGCAGCAGCAACAAAACCGGAAGCAAAAACAGGTACGGCTCCGCCGCCTTTTGAATCGGCTTGGGCTGGCTGCGCATGACGAAAAAAACGACGAGCGCGAGCACGGCCACAATGGCTAGGATGATGAGGATGCTCTGCATAGGCGCCTCCTATAATAAGAAAGAAGCGGCGGGGCCGCCCCGTCAAGCACTGCCCGACGAGGCGTGTCCCGCCAATTTTCTTTAGTCGCTCAGGCCCTTAGGCTCTTCGACAGCCGAACCGGGGTTGTCGGCAAGGTATTGGATCATGCGCGCCTCAAGCTCGTTTGAGACATTGGTGAGCGAGGTCTCGGCGTCCTGCTGGCCGAGCAGGTATTTCTGCATTTCCTCGTGCATGGCGCCTTGGTGCATGTCGGTGTAGGAGAACGGGCCAAACGCGCAGGGCACGACCATCGCGGGGTCGTTGAGCTGCTGCACAAATGCCGCATAGTAGCCGTTCGGGCCGTACAGCGGATCGTCGCCAATGGCCTTCTTGATCGGGATCAGGCCGGTCAGGCGGCAGTATTCGATGTTGTTGTCGGGACGGGTCAGGAACTCGATGAGCTTCCACGCCTCGTCGGGATGCTTGGAGTGGCCGGAGATGGAGTAGGCGTAAGGCGAGTTGACGGTGTTGTAGATCTTGCCGTCCACGTCGCTTTTCGGCATAGGCATGACCATCCACTGCTCGTCCTTCATGTTGGCGATGCAGGTGGCGGCTACCTCGGAGTCGTTGATCAGGGTGCCGGTCAGGCCGCCGCAGAAGTTGTCGACCATCTCGACAAAGCCCCAGTTGATGGCGTCCTTGGGCGCGCAGCCGTCCAGATACAGGCCGTTCCACGTCTTGTAGGCTTCGATGCAGGCGGGGGAATCAAACTGCGCCGTGCCGTCATCCGCGTAGGCTTTGCCGCCGCAGAAGCTCTCGAGGTACACATACAGCGGGTCAAACGCGCCGCGCGCGCCACGGAACGAGGTGCCGTAGCGGTTCTTCGCGGGGTCGGTCAGCTTGTGCACGACGTCAAAATACTCGGAATACGTCCAGCCCTTGGCGGGATCAAGCGTGATGCCCGCTTCCGCGCACCAGTCTTTGCGGACGAATACGCCCTTGACCATGACGCCGTCCGGCACGGTGAAGGTGTCGCCGTACAGTTCCTTCTCGCCCTTCCAGACGAGCTTGGTCACGGTGTCGGCATATTCGTCTTCCGTGCCCGCCACATAGGGCGTGAGCGGAATGACCCAGCCGGCCTCGGTGAACTGGCCCAGCCAGCCCGCCCAAGTGGTCATGACGTCCGGCAGCTGGCCCGATGCGCCCAGCACCGTCAGCTTGTTGGCGGCGTCGTCCCACGGAACCGATTCGTACACAACCGACATGCCGGTTTCCTCTTTGAACTTGGCAAACGTGTCCTCAAAGTAGGTTTGGCGGGTGGGACTTGGCGAAACGTCGATGAACCGCAGCTCAATCGCGGGTTCCGCGGAGGCGATGGTCATGCCGGTCAACATGGTCAGCATGAGGGACACGACGAGCAGGATGCCCAACAGTTTCTTTGTCATGAATAGATCCTCCTTGTTATTTATGTTCGGCCGGAACGCGCTCCGGTCAATCCCCAAGGTAAATGGAAGCCGCCCGCAAAGGGCATGGGCGCTAGATCTTTTGAGGCACGTGCGGGATTTATTCAGCGCTTCCCTAAATCTTTTCAAGCGCCTGCGCGAGATCCGCGATCAGGTTGTCCGCGCCCTCTAGGCCGCAATGGATGCGGATCAGCCCACGGTCGCACAGGTTCAGAAATTGCATCTCTTCATCGGTCGCGGTAAACAGCGGGCACAGCGCGAGGCTTTCAAACCCGCCCCACGAGCAGCCCTTGCCAAACAACTTGAGGTGGTTGATCACCTCGACCGCCTGCGCGGGGGTGCCCTTTATGGTAAAGCTCATAAGGCCGGTGTGCCCGCGCATCTGTTTTTGGATGAGTGCCGCCTGCGGATGGGAGGCAAGGCCGGTATAGTACACGCGCGACACCTTTTCGTGAGCCTCCAGGAACGCGGCGACCTTGAGCGCGGTGTCCTGGTGCTGCGCAAGCCGCGCGCCCAGCGTTCGCACGCCGCGAATCACGAGCCAGCTCTCCATGGGCCCCAGAATCCCGCCAAACCACTCGCGCGTGTTTTTGACGATATAGCGGATCAAGTCCGCGTCCTTTGAGACCAGCACGCCGCCGATCACGTCGGAATGGCCGCCCAAGTACTTTGAAAGCGTGTGCATGACGATGTCGATGCCGAAATCCAGCGGGTTTTGGTAAAGCGGCGTCGCGCAGGTGTTGTCGATGTAGGTCTTGACGCCGTGGCGGCGGCATATCTCGGCGATCCCCGCAAGGTCCACCACGGTAAAGACGAACGTGGCCGGGCTTTCAAGGATCATCAGCTTGGTATTGGGGCGAATCGCCGCCTCGACCTCGGCCAAATCAAGGCCGGTCACAAACGAAATTTCCATGTGCAGCCTCGGCGTTCCGATGCCGGCCATGAACCGCTTGATCGGCTGATAGACATCCCGCATGCACAGGATGTGGTCGCCCGATTGGCAGGTGGCCAATATGGCGCTCGTCGCCGCCGCCATGCCGCTTGAAAAGACCGCCGCTTCCGCGCCGTTTTCAAGCGCGGCCAGCTTTTTTTCCAGCAGGTGCGTGGTCGGGTTGGCGCAGCGCCCGTAGACGTAGCCCTCCTCCTGACTGCCCGCGCCCAGATAATCCTCAAATTGCTCGTAGACGTGCAGCGAGGTCAGAAACACCGGCGGCACCACCGCGTGCAGATATTTTCCGTATTCGTCCCCCAGGTGCGTCATCGTCAAAAGTTGATCATTGACATCCATACGCTTATCTCCCACAATTTTCTTTCGTCATTTTTCGCCTTGCGTGGCTCTCTGGTATCACAACGGAACCAGCCGATGTGCATATCATACAACACAACGTGCGCTTTGTCAACGGATCAGGATAATTTTTATCAAAAAAGGTTAATTCACCGCGCCATGCGCCGCCACTTGTCCCCGTCGCTTGGCCACGCTTTCGCTACGCCCCGCAGTCCGGCACCTTAAGCAGCACCCGTCCCCAGATGCCGCTTGGGATCGGCCCCGCCATCTCCGCGCGTTCGCGCCTGCCATTTAAGCGGGCGCTTCGCTCGTTGTCAATGACCTTGCCGTAATAGGGCCACGCGGGCAGCACCGTATCGAGCGGTTCATATTCGTCCGCCGCCAGCATTTCGTTGACCAGCGTCGATGAAACCGATATCGACAGGTGATTTACGCCCGCGCGCAAATGCCCGGACAGGCAGCAGCGCAGCGGATGCGTCCAGATATCGCCCGCGTCCGCCCCGTTTATCCGAACGCTCGCCGCGCAGGACAGGTTTTCAAGCGTCAAATACGCCTGCGCGGGCGCTTCATTGAGCGTAAAATCGACTTGATACACGCCAATTCCGCTGAAATGCGCAAGCCCGGGCAGCGTCTCCCAGCTGACCGGCTCCTCCATCTTAAAGGAAAGCCCCGCCTCCAAAGCGGTCAGCGTCCACCCCGAAAGCGCCACGCTCGTGCCCACCCCTGCGGGCGCTTGGGGCATTTCCGCCGCTTGAAGCCCGCCGGAAAAGCACACGACCACGCTCTCGTGCGCCGCCATGGGCACGCGCAGCGTGCGCCCGCATCGCGTAAACCACTTGAGCGCGCCGCTTACCGGGTCAAATACGCGCGCGGGCTCGTCCCGGTCGCGGAAAGTCGCCTGTGCCTCGCACGCGACGTCTGAAATATTGGACAGAAAATACAGGTGGTCTTGCCCCTCCACGCGGTGCACATAGCCGACATTTTCGCTTGGGACAATGCGCACGTCCGGCGCAAACGCGTCTTGCAGCGCGTCAATCAGCGCGCCTTCCCGGTTTTCGACCACGCGCGCGCCCTTTTGCGCAAACGCGTCCGCCATCATCTCGCGCACGCGCCGCGCATTTTCCGCGCGCTTCATGAGTCCGCAGCTTTCATGGGGCACCTGCCCTTGCGCGATCAGCACGCCCCCGCGCCGCGCGTAGTCGCGCAGCGCGCGCGCCGTCTCAACCGGCAATCGCGCGCTCTCCACCAGCAGGATCGCGCGATAGGCGACCGGCGCTTCCCGCACAAGCGCCTCGTCGTTTATGTAGTCAAACCAGTAGCCCGCCTTCTGAATCGCGTCCATCGCGCGCCTGCCCATCTTCTCCTCGATCCGCATCGCCAGGTGCAGTTCCGACAGCATATTTTCCGCGTACACGTCCGCCTGCGGCAGGTACACCGCCACTTCCACATGCGGCTCCCCCCGCCGCAACAGCGCGCTGACGCCCTGAATATAGCGGGCCAGGTGGCGGTAGTACGGCCACCACGGGGTGGTGTGGTTGATGTGGGTGGAGGCGTAGAACGGCCAGCCGCGCTTGCCCGCCTTTTCGGGGGCGTAGGCGTAGCCGTGGTTCACGATCATGTTGGCGCCATCGCAGAACACCGCGTCAACCGCCGCCTTCATCTCCTCGAGCGTCTCGGTAAAGCGCGGGCGCTTAAGCCAGGTAAAGGTCTCATTGGAAATGATGTTCTTTCCGTAGACGTGCCCCGCCGAGACCGCCAGACGCCGGTGAATGGTGTTGACCTCAAGCGTTCGATGGTCGCCGAACGTCTCCCCTTCCGGGATGTCGGCCGAAGCATAGGCGCGCAGGATATCGCCCCAGGTTCCGTGCGCCTGGATGCGGCTGAGCGCGCCGTGCGCGTGGGCAAACTCGGTCAAGACGTCAAAAAAGTGCTCGATCGTCATCTCCGACATGGTCTTAAAATAGTCGTAGCGCACGTGCGGCGTGATTTCCCCCATATCGCCCCACAGCGCGTAGATGTACTTGCCAAGGTCGTAGCCGCGCCGCGCCTTAAATTCCTCCAGCAATTGCCGCGTCCAGTTGTGCCCCTCCACCTCGATGGAATCGCAGAAATAGGCGTGTATGCTTGGCACGCGCTCGGCAATCGGCAAAACCATGTTGCGCAAAAACACCGTCATCGCGCGGCGACTGCCATGGTCGATCACGCGCCCGCCCGCGTCTCTTCCCGGCTTTCCAACCCGATTGCGGTGCTGGGAGATCACAAAAAAGCACAGTTTCCAGTCGCCGTCCGGTATCTCAATGGTGTCAAGTTCGGTGCCCCACGGCCAGCCAAAGAGCATCTTCTCCTGAAATTTTTCGGTGATGTCGCGCACGCTTTCGGGCAGCATCACGCATTTTTCCATCTTCCCCATGACCGCCGCGCAGATTGTTCCGGCAAAGCGGGTGGTAAAGTCGCACGAAAACGCGCACGGGCCATGCACGTCGAGTTGATAGGGCAGCGCCTGCTGCTGCGCGTCCTCGTCCTCAATAAAAGGCCCGCCAAATGGCCAGCTGGAGCCGGGCGTTATGTCAAGGGCCATCCCGCGCCGCGCGCACGCCGCGCCCGTATAGGCAAGCACCTCGTAAAATTCGGGCGAACCGAACGGAATGTTGTAAAAGCCCGCGTCCGCGTCGTCGGGCACGACCGGGTACAAAATCTGCAATTCCACCCCGCCGATTCCCGCTTCCTTCATGTAGTCCAGCTCGCGGTCAATCTCGCCCTTCTCCACGCAGCACCCGTACCACCACCAGCGCGTATACCCCTTGCCGCTTTCCGGCGGGCACGCCAAAAACCCTTGCATATCGCTCGCGTTCAATCTCTCTCCCCCACTCTCGTAAGCCTTGCTCCTACAATTCGCAGTTGACCCTGCTTTTTCCTGCATGGCTTTCCCCAAAAAGGATCGCGCGAGCAACGGCTCACGCGATCCTTTTTGGGGTTTATTTTTTTGTCTTTTGCCTTTTGTCTTTTACTGGGCGAGCGCGAACGCGGCGGCACTTTCGCCGGCGATCTTGCCCCAGACGATGGTGCTGGTGTTGGCCAGGCCGCCGATGTTGGCGCTTCCGCCGATGTTGGCGCCGCCGGCCAATTCGCCGCACTCGTACAGGCCGACGATCGGCTCATGGTTCTGGTTGAGCACCTGCGCGTCCGTGTTCATCAGCGGGCCGCCCTTTGTCAGCATGACGTAGGGGCAGGTCTTGATCGCGTAGAACGGACCTGCGTCAACGCGGGACATGGTGGCCACGTCGCGGCCAAAGTCCTTGTCGGTTCCCGCGTCCACATAGCCGTTGTAGGTTTCGATCGTCTTGGCAAGGCCAACCGCGTCAAGCCCCGCGTTGGCGGCCAGCTCTTCAAGCGTCGCGCCGGTGAAGACGCAGTTCTTGTCGTTCATCAGCTGGTCAAAGTAGACCCAGTTCTCATCGGGTTTGCCGGAGAAGCCGCCGCCCACCTTGAGGATGGGGTCCTGCGCGTCCTTGACCGCTTGGTTAAAGACGATGTAGACCAGGTTTTCCGGCGCGCCCGCGTAGGCGGCCTTGCGCTCGCTGTCGAGGCTTCCAAATTCGCTCACGATGCGCTCGCCCTTCTGGTTGACCCAGAGGACGTTCGGGTACTCGTTGACGACCGCCGTGCACTCGACGTCAAAGCCGCCGACCGGCACGCCGCCCGGATAGGCGGGCAGGTAGTCCATGTTGTTAAACAGCGCCCCGGCCTTTTCCGCAAAGCGGTAGCCGTCGCCGGTGACGAACGCGGGCGACATGGTCAGGACGTTGGCGAAGTTGTAGCGATGGATCAGGTCCTCGTTGTGGCCGTAGCCGCCGGTCGCAAGCACGGTTGCGGGCGCGCGATACTCGGTCTTGGCTTCGTCGTTCATGATGACGCCCTTGACGGCGCCGTCCTCGACGATGATGTCCGCGACTTCCGCGTCAAGCAGCAGCGCCACTTGACCCTTTTCGACATAGCCCGCCAGCACGCCTTCGACGGCTGCGGCAATGGCTTTTCCGCCGCCCGCCACGCGGCACTCGCGCGCGACGTTGAAGGCATCGTAGCTCGCCGACATCTGGGGAATGCGGTCGCCGAAGTCAACGCCCAGCGAATCCAGCCAATCGACCGCCGCGGTCGCATTTTCGGTGTGCTTCTGGGTCAGTTCTTTGACGTTGGTGCCGCCGCCCATGCGCTCGATGTCCGCCGCGAAGTTCTCCGGCGAATCCTCAAGGCCGGCAGCGATCTGCATCTTGGTGCCCGCCGCCGAGGTGGTGCCGCCCGCATAGCGGATGGAACCGCCGGTCGCGCTGTTTTTCTCCACCAAATAGACCTTCGCGCCCGCTTCCGCCGCCGCGATCGCGGCGTTCATGCCGCTCGAGCCCGCGCCGACGATGATGACGTCGGGATCGGCAAAGGGCAGAACGGTCGGGGCGACTTCCTCGGCGGGTGCTTCCACCGCGACGAGGGTCATGCCGGACTGGGTGAGCGCGTCCGCCGCCGCCGCCAGAACCGCCGTGCTCGAAACGGTCGCGCCGGCAATGGCGTCCACCGAAACGGAATTGGCCTCCATCATTTTGCCGGGCAGCTGCTCGATCGCCATCGAGCCAATGCCCTCGGTTTCGCTTGCGCCTACGGCGGTGGCGGACGTGATGTGACCGTCTTCAATCGTGAGCGTCACGCTCACTTCGCCGCCGAAGCCCTGCGCGGTCGCCGTGTAGTCCTCCGCCAGCGCGCTCGGAGCAAGCGCCAGCATGAGCACCAGCGCCGCCGACAGGGTTTTTAAAAATCCCTTCTTCATAGCCATTTCCTCCATTGTAATTGCTGGGCATCCGCCCGCAATATAATTATACTGTCTAAAGGGATAGGCGTGTCAAGGCGTTATGCCGAAAATTTTAAGGAATCGCTGATTAAAGAACGTGCGTGAGGCGGGGAAAAGCGTCCCTGCGCGCGGACAATTCTTTGCGTCTCTGTTTTTGATGAATCAGATGTCGGAATATTAGAGAATATCTCTGAAAAAATACTTTACAATGAACGCTCAAAAGAATAGAATATTCTTATAGATATTCGATGTTTTTGCGGCAATACGCCTTGAACATATCTCTTTATTGTGAATTTATCACTTGCGCAACAGATGGTCGAGAACCACGATATCTGAAAAGAGGGAGCTGCATCATGGAAAAGGCATGTTTGCTGGAACAGTTGTCCCCCTATGTCCGCGAGGTGGGGCTTCAGCGGCATGATTCGTGGCGCACCAAGCCTCGCAGGATCTACGATCACGAGTTTTTGTATTGCCTGCTGGGCACCGCGCACGTCTGCCTCGGCGGGCGGGAATATCGCCTGGCGCCAGGCGATCTGTGCATCGTCCCGCCGGACACGCCGCATACGCTGTGGAGCGACGGGGGCGAACCTTGGGAAATCTACTGGTTTCACTGCGATTTGTTTTTTTACGAGGATCGGACGTGGATCTATGGCATCTACAACACGCCGGAAAAATATGCGCGATTGTTTGGCGAAGCGTTGCCGGGTCGCGAACACATTCGGGCAAATCCCGTGTTTGAGGGCGGTATGCGGTTGCCCGAATGCGTCACGTTCAAGGACGCGATGGATGTCGAGTTTCTGTTCCGAAGCCTGTTTCGCCTGTACTGTCGCCAAGATCCGGACTTTCCGATTCTTTCAAAGGCCATGGCGCTTCAGGTGATCAGCGCGGTTTTTACGGCCGGCGGCTGGCTCAAGAACAACGATTGCACTTCCTGCCGTGCCGCAGATCTGATCAAGACGTATATCGACAACAATTATTACCGCAAATTAACCGTTGCGGAAATCTGCGCGTGTTCGGACTACAACCCCGACTATGCCGGAAAGATCTTCAAGCGCGAAGTTGGTCAGTCGATCATGTCGTACCTGAACAGGGTGCGCGTCGAGCGGGCCAAGATGTTGTTTTTTGACGCGGACCTTACGCTGTCGGACATCGCCGAGATGACCGGATTTTCAAGTGAAAACTATTTTTTTACGGTCGTCCGTAAACTGGAGGGCACGACGCCGACGCGCATGCGCCAGCGCCTGCTCAGTATTATTGAACAGACGGAGAAAAGTATATGAACAATTTTTTGATCACGGACGAACCCTTTTGCGACCTGAATACGCTTGAAATCAACCGCTGCGCGCCGCGCGCTAATTTTGCGCCTGCGGGGGCGCGCACGCTGCTCAACGGAAAGTGGGCGTTTCGCCTGCTGGCCTCGCCGCTGCTTGCGAGCGACGAAGTCGTCTCCGAGGCGGGCACGCGCGAAAACGGCTATGCCGAAATCGACGTGCCGCGCTCGTGGCAGTTTGCGGGGTACGGGACATTTCTCTACACCGACGAGGATTTCCCCTTTCCGATCAACCCGCCCTATGTTCCGGCAAAAAACGACACCGGCGTGTACAAGCGCGCCTTCTTTGCGGATTTCGCGCCCGACGAGCGCATCTTTTTGCGCTTTGAGGGGGTCGAGAGCTGCCTTTTGCTGTACGTAAACGAACAATTTGTGGGCTACTCGCAAGGAAGCCGCCTGCCCGCGGAATTTGAGGTGACGCAATTTGTCGTTCCGGGCGAAAACGCGCTGACGGTCGTCGTCCCGCAGTACTGCGACGGGAGCTACCTCGAGGATCAGGACATGTGGTGGCTGGGCGGGATCATCCGCGACGTGGCGCTGCTCCGCCGCCCCGCGCGCTTTTTGCGCAATTTCACCTTTGACGCGGACTATGAGGCCGATCTTAGGCGCGGCACGCTGACTGTCAGGCCCCAAATCGAGGGCGGTGGAACGGCGGCGCTCACGGTGCTGGACGAAAATGGCGCGTGCGTGCTCGATCAACCGATATCAAGTGGCGGTTCGAGCGCGTTTGTGCTAAATGGCGTGACGCCGTGGAACGCGGAAGCGCCGCATCTCTATACGCTGGAGGTGCGGCTGCCCGGCGAGGTCGTCTCCTTTAAAGCGGGCTTCCGGCGCGTCGAAATCCGGGCGGGCGTTTTGCGCCTAAACGGCCAACGGCTGATGCTGCGCGGCGTCAATCGCCACGAGTACAGCCCGGTGAACGGGCGCGCGGTGACCGAGGCGGAAACGAAAAACGACCTTGTGCGGATGAAATCGATCGGGCTTAACGCGGTGCGCACCGCGCACTATCCGAATAATCCCTTCTTCTACGACCTGTGCGACGCGCTTGGGCTGTACGTGATCGCCGAGTGCGACCTTGAGACGCACGGATTTGAAATTGAGGGAATGCCCACACGCCTGTTGGACGACCCCGCGTGGGAAAGCGCCTACCTGGACCGCATTGAGCGCACCGTCGCGCGCGACCGCAACCACGCGTGCGTGACGCTGTGGTCGCTGGGCAACGAGTCCGCGTGCGGCGCGCACTTTGTCGCGATGTACCGCTGGATCGTGGAAAACGACCCGACGCGCCCGGTTCACTACGAGGGCGACCGGCTGGGCGTCGCGAGCGACGTCTCAAGCACCATGTACTCGACGCTCGACCAACTGCGCGCGCTCGACTTACAGGAGCCTTTAAGGCCGCACATCCTGTGCGAATTTGCCCACGCGATGGGCAACGGCCCGGGCGGGCTCAAGGAGTACGTCGAGCTGATGGAGCATTCGCGGCGCATTCAGGGGTATTTTGTCTGGGAATGGCGCGACCACGGCGTCTATCGGCAGGGCGCGGACGGAAGCGTTCGCTACCTGCACGGCGGCGACTTTGATTCGCCCTACCATTCGGGCAACTTCTGCATGGATGGCCTGCTTGCCTCGGACGGAACGCCCACGCCCGGCTTTTACGCCTATCAAAAGGCGGTCGAACCGGCGCGCGCGCTGTCGATCACTTGGCCAAGGTCGCTGTGCCTTCAGAACCGGCGCGCGTTTAAGGCGTTCTCGCACGCGACGATGACCGCGCAATTGGTGCGGGACGGCGAAGTGATCGCCGAGGCGACCACCCCTCTTTCGGAAATTCTGCCGGGCGAAGCGCGCGAGGTCAAATTGCCGGACGCGCTTGCGCTGCCGATTCCCGAAAACGCGCTGTACACATTGACGCTTACCTTTTACGAAGAGGGGCTGGTGCTGGGCCTCGCGCAGGAGATCCTCAAGGAATATGCGCCCGCGCCGCTTGCGATAACGGCGCGTCCCCCGCTGTGCACGCGGCGACGCGACGCGTTTTGCGTGACCGGCGAGCGCTTCTCCCTTGAAATATCGCTGATCGACGGGCGCGTGCGCCACTACCGCGTGGACGAAAGAGAGCTCATGAGCGAAGGGCCCGCGCTTGACTTCTTCCGCGCCTACATAGACAACGATCGCCTGCAAAGGGCGCAGTGGGAAAAGCTTCGACTTTCCTGCCTTGAGACATGCGTCTACCGCGCGGAGGCGACCCAGGCGGCGGACGCGCTTGAAATTTGCCTGACCGGCGCGTGCGGCGCGCGCAGCCGAAGTTTTCGCTGCGAGTTTACGCTGCGCTACCGGATCGATGGCGCCGGGCGCGTGGCGCTGTGGATTTCGGGCGCGTTTTTAGGCGCTGTTAGCCCGGAGGATCAACTGCCGCGCATCGGAACGACCGCGCATATTGACGCGCGCTTGGAAAATAGCCTCTACCTCGGCTTTGGGCCGGACGAGAATTACGTGGACAGCGTCGATCAGGCACAGAAGTCCATTTACCGCGCGCGCGTGGACGAGGCCTTCCGCTACGAATGCCCGCAGGACTGCGGAAACCGCACGGGCGTCTCGTTTGTCGCGTTCGCGGATGGCGATCAAGACGGGCTCGTCTTTTCGGCGCTCGTCCCCAAGGACATGAGCGCCAAGCGCTGCACGGACGCGGATCTGTCGCGCGCCCGGCACGCGGCGGACCTTCCTCGGCGGGATTTTATCGAAGTGCACTTTGACCTGATCAACGCAGGCCTCGGAAGCGGCAGCTGCGGGCCCGCGCGCCTTGCGCAATACGCTGCGCCAATGCGCCCGTTTGCCTTTGAAATGGCCTTTGCCCCCACGCGCAAGGAGACAATTTTGCGCGACGCCCGGCGCGCGCAGGGGTATCTCATGAACCGATTTGAATAGGAGGTGGGCTCTATGCAAAGGCGGATGCGCGCACTGCTTCCCAACCAAAAAAGTGCGCCCTACTATTTCATCGCGCCGCTCTTCATCATCTTTTCGCTTTTCATCGTGTACCCCATCGTAGACTCGTTTATCATGAGTTTTCAGACGTTCAAGGCGGGCAAGTACTTGTTTGCGGGGCTTGACAATTACGCGACGCTTGTGCGCGATCCGGTTTTTCTGATCACGCTTAAGAACACGCTCATCTACCTGATCATTCAGGTGCCGGTGATGGTGGTGCTCTCCCTCGGGCTGGCATCGCTGCTTGACACACGCGGCCTGCGCGGCAAAGCGCTGTTTCGAACGGGTCTGTTTTTGCCCTCGGTCACCGCGCTGGTCGCCTATTCGCTGGTGTTTAAGCTGCTGCTCAACGCGGACTATGGCTTTATCAACTTCCTGTTGTCGAAGGTCGGAATCGCCCCGGTCGACTGGCTGAACAGCCGAATCGGCGCGCGCGCGTCGATCATCCTCTCGATGACGTGGCGCTGGACGGGGTACAACATGATCATCATGATTGCGGGATTACAGGCGATCCCGCAGGATATCTATGAGGCGGCCTCCATTGACGGCGCAAGTGCGTGGCAAAAGTTTGTGCGCATCACAATTCCGATGATGCGCTCGATCATCCTGTTCGTGTCGGTCACGTCCACCATCGGCACCTTTCAGCTCTTCGATGAAAGCTACGTCCTGACGGCGGGCGGGCCAAACAACGCGACGATCACCATGGCCCATTACCTGTACAACACGGGCTTTCGCTACTTCAAATTCGGCTATGCCGCCGCGATCAGCTACGCGATGGTGTTGATCATCCTGCTGTTGTCGGTGCTGCAGTTCAAACTTGGAGGCGATGAAGATGCGTAGAGCGCTCGTCTATGGCATGCTATCGATCGCCCTGCTCGCGTCGCTGTTCCCGTTTTTCTACATGTTCGTGTGCGCGACGAACGATAACGCCGCGATTCAGGCAATTCCGCCCAGTCTTGTGCCCGGCTCCATGCTCGCGCACAACTACTCGGTGCTAGACGAAAAGGTAGGGGTCGCGCGGGTCGCGTTCAATTCGCTTGTGACCGCGCTCATCTACACATCTTTCACGCTGCTGTTTCACTCGATGGCGGGGTACGCGCTGGTCAAGTTCAAGTTTCGCGGGCGCGGACTGTTTTGGGGAATGCTGCTGATTACGATGATGCTCCCCCAAGAAATGACCTACATTCCGCGATTCTCACTCATGAACCGAATTGGATGGACAAACAGCTATCAGGCGCTGATCTTCCCGGCGCTGGCCAACTCGTTTGGCGTGTTCCTGATGCGGCAGAATTTTCAGGCGTTCCCGACCTCGCTGATCGAGCAAGGGCGCATCGACGGTTCCAGCGAGTTTGGCATCTTCTTTCGCATTGCACTACCGAACATGAAGCCCGCGCTGGGCGCGCTGGGCATCTACATGTTCATGAGCAACTGGAACAGCTTCATGTGGCCGCTGATCATATTGGGTACCAAAGACATGTACACCTTCCCCGTCGCGCTGGCGATGCTGGACGGAAACCCGTGGCGCAAGGAGATGGGGGTCATCATGCTGGCATCCGCGATCTCCATTCTGCCCATCCTGCTGATCTTCCTCCTCTTCCAAAAGCAATTTGTCGCAGGTGTCATGGGTGGCGCAATCAAGGAATAGCGCTTGACGCCCAGGCGCGCAAGTATTTTGTCGCCCCCTTGGGGGGCGCGGCCGCTCCGCCCATTGGTTTTAGAATCATGCACCGTGTGCATAAAAATAAGGAGGTCATTCCCATGAAGAAAGCCCTATCAATCCTGTTGGTTCTGCTTCTTTCGCTATCCATCGTCGGTGCGGCATCGTCGGAGGCGCTCACGGGCAAATTGACGATCTGGAGTTGGGACATCGCCTACGCGCAGTTGCAAAGGTGCGCCACGCGCTTTCAGGCGATCCACCCCGGCGTCGAATTTGTGTTTGAAGAGATGGGCACCGACCAAATCTACGACAAGCTGACGGCATGTCTGGCGACCGGCGTAGGCCTCCCGGACGTCGTGTCGCTGGAGGGCGAGCAGTTCCCCAAATACGGCGCGAACTTCCCTGACGCGTTCGTCGATTTTACCGACATGCTTGATTCGACGAAGTTTCTGCCGATCAAGCTCGCGGAGGCGACGGTAAACGGCCGCGTGCTCGCCTATCCGTGGGATGCGGCGCCTGTGGCACTGTTCTACCGCACGGACGTATTTGAGCAGGCAGGCATTCAAGCGGAGGACCTGAAGACGTGGGACGACCTGCTCGAAGCGGGCAAGGTCATCAAGGAAAAAACCGGGTACTCGATGCTGCCGATGGCGACCTCGCGCAACGACATCATCTACCGGATCATCCTGATGCAGCTGGGCAGTTGGTACTTTGACGAGGCGGGAAACACGCGGATCGACAGCCCCGAATCGCTCAAGGCCATGTCGATGGTGAAAAAGCTATACGACGCGGGCATCACGCAGAGCCACGGCAACTGGGATGAATATGTGGCGACGATCTCGCAGAACAAGGTGGCGTGCTTCGCCGAGGCCATCTGGATGGCGGGCACGATCAAGGTGGACGCGGCGGACGCTGCGGGATCTTGGCGCGTAATGGACCTGCCGATGCTAGACGAAACCTCAACGGGCGCGGCGTGCAACGGCGGATCGCTCTTGGCGGTGCCCGCGTCCAGCCAGAGCCTGGAGGCGGCCAAGGCGTTTGTCGAATACGCCATGACCGATCCCGTTGAGCAGGAAGACGGCATCAACAACGGATTCTACCCGTCCTATATCCCCTCCTACGACATCCCGGCGTTCCAGCAGGAGGATCCATTCTTTGGCGGGCAGAACATCAACAGCGTGTTTGCCGCCATCGGACAGAAGATTCCGTTTGTGAATTACACGCAGAACTTCGGCGAGACTGCGGACACCATGAAGAACGCGGTCGCACAGATCTTGCTGGACGGCAAGGATGTGGGCGAGACGCTTGCGTCAACCCAGGCCGAGTTGGTTGCCAAATTCGGAAAATAGTGTATAATGATTGCGGTGGCAAAAGGGGTTCTTGATCCCTGCATCGCATCATTGGTCAAGGCGCATTGCGAGTGGCCTCACCCAAGTAGAGGCCACTCCCTATTTTGATTCTGCGCCATGAGCGCAAAGGAGCACATAATATGAACGATATTTTGTCCCAAGTGGGGAAGGCGGCGGTCGTCACGGGCGGCGCGTCGGGGATCGGGCTTCAGACGGTGAAGCTGTTTTGCGCGTATGGCGCGCGGGTGTGCGCGGTAGACATAAGCGAACCGCGCGAGCCGCTGCCGGATGGCGCGGTGTTTTTTCGCTGCGACGTGACGGCGGAGGCGGATGTGCGCGCGCTGGCCGCGTTTGTCGAGGAGACGTTTGGGCGACTGGATGTGCTGTTTAATAACGCCGGCGTGATCCGCCGGAAATGCGCGACCGAGCTGCTAGAGCGCGAATGGGATCTGGTGGTGGACGTGACGCTCAAGGGCGCGTTTTTGTGCTGCAAGCACCTGATCCCGCTGATGGCGCGCGCGGGCGGCGGCTCGATCGTCAACACCGGCTCCGGGTGGGGGCTCAAGGGCGGCGACCAAGCGGTGTCTTACTGCGCGGCCAAGGGCGGCATCGTGAACATGACGCGCGCGCTGGCGATCGACCACGGCCCGCAAAACATCCGGGTCAACTGCGTGTGCCCGGGCGACACGGATACCCCGCTTTTGCGCGACGAGGGACACCAGTTGGGCGTAGATGAAAAGGCGTTTCTCGCGTCCTCCGGCGTGGGCAGACCGCTTGCGCGGATCGGCCAGCCGATCGACATCGCCAACGCCGTGCTCTTTTTTTGCAGCGACCTTGCGCTGTGGATTACCGGAACCGCGCTTCCGGTTGACGGAGGAGGCATTGCGTGATGAGACATCCCTATGTGCCTAACGCCGCTGACGCGCCGCGCCGCGAAATGCTGGACGCCATCGGCCTACCCGATATGGACGCGCTCTACAAGGATATTCCTTGCGCGCTTCGCCTCGGTCGGCCGCTTCAAATGCCGCCCCGAATCGCGTCCGAAGCGGCGCTTGAGCGGCATGTGACCGAGCTGCTCGCCAAAAACGTGCCCTGCTCCAAGGCGCTGTCCTTTCTCGGGGCGGGCTGCTATCAGCGCCACATTCCGGCGGTGTGCGAGGAGATCGCGAACCGCTCGGAATTTCGCTCCGCCTATGCGGGCGAACCCTACGACGACTTTGGCCGGTTTCAGGCGCTGTTTGAATACGAGAGCCTGATGGGCGAATTGCTCGACTGCGACGTGGTCAACGTGCCCGCGATGGACGGCGCGCAAGCGGCGGCGACCGCGATTCGCATGGCGGAGCGCATGACCGGACGCCGAATTGCGCTCGTCTCGACCGACATTCACCCGGACAAAAAGCGCATCATCCAAAATTACGCGACGCCCGCGATGGACATCCGCTTTGCCTCGCCCGAACGCCTGGCTTCGGCGCTTGACGAAAGCTGCGCGTGCGTGTACGTCGAGTCGCCCTCGTTCTTGGGCGTCATCCCGGCAAACCTGCGCGCGCTGTCGGACATTGCGCACGGCGTGGGCGCGGAGATGATCGTCGGGTGCGAGCCGTCGCTCTTGGGCGTCTTGGAAAGCCCGATGAATTTGGGCGCGGACATCGTGACGGGGGACATTCAGTCGCTCGGAAACCCGATGAACTACGGCGGGAGTCAGGCGGGCTTCATTGGCACGCGCGACGAGACGCGCTATGTCTCGCAATACCCGTCGCGGCTGTTTGGCATCACGCGCACCGAAGTGGCCGGCGAATACGGCTTTGGCGACGTCGCGTATGAGCGCACCTCGTTTGCCGACCGCGCGCACGCCAAGGAATACGTGGGCACGCAGGCGGCGCTGATGGGCATCACGGCGGGCGTATACCTTGCGCTGATGGGCCCGGACGGCATGAGGACGCTTGGCAAGCGGCTCTTCTCCAGCGCGGCGTACCTCAAAAAGCGCTTGGCGGCGCTGCCGGGCGTCCGCCTCCCCTTTGCGCACAGCGCCAACGAGTTCGTGGTGGACTTTACGCAGACCGGCAAGACCGTGGGCGAAATTTCGGACGCGCTCTATTTAAAAGGCATCTATCCGGGCTTTGACCTGACGCGCGACTTCCCGGAGCTTGGCCAGTCCATGCTCGTGTGCGCGAGCGAAATTCACGAGCAATGCGACCTCGACCGGCTGATTGACGCGCTTTCGGAGGTGCTCCAATGAATAATCCTGAAAAAAAGACCGGCGTGCGCGCCTATCATCAGGCGCAGTGGGACGAGCCGATCCTGTTTGAACTTAACAACCCCGCGCATGTGGGCATCGAAGTGCCCGCGCCCGCTCTGGGCGACGGCTGCGCGGACATTCCCGAAGGCATGCTTCGAAAAAATGCGCCGGCGCTTCCGCGCATCGGTCAGGCGCGCGTGCTCCGGCACTACCTGCGCCTGTCGCAGGAGAACCTAGGCGCGGATCTGAACGTCGAGATCGGCCAGGGCACCTGCACGATGAAGTACTCGCCCATCATCAACGAGCGCCTCGCGCGAAGCGAATTAATGACCGCCATGCACCCCTTGCAGCCGGAAAAAAGCGCGCAGGGCATTCTCGAGATTCTCTACCGCACCAAGCAGTTGCTGCGGGAAATCTCGGGCATGGACGAGGTGTCGCTCGAGCCGCAGTCCGGTTCGCAGGCGCTTATGACGCTCGCGTCGCTGATGCGCGCCTACCACGACGACGCGGGACACCCGGAGCGGAACGAGCTGATCACGACCACCTTTTCGCACCCGTCGGCGGCGGCCTCCGCGATCGTCAAGGGCTTTACCATCCGAACCGTGCGCGCCCGCGCGGACGGCTACCCGGATTTCGAGCACCTGTTGACGCTGGTTTCGGATAAAACCGCCGGCTTTATCTGCGCAAATCCGGAGGACAGCGGCCTGTACAATGGGGACATCCGCCGCTTTACCGAGCTGATTCACGCGCGCGGCGGGCTGTGCGGCTACGATCAGGCGAACGCCAACGGCCTGTTTGGCGTGACGCGCGCGAAAGAAGCGGGCTTTGACATGTGCTTTTTTAACCTGCACAAGAGCTTCTCCACCCCGCACGGCTGCGGCGGACCCGGCACCGGCGCCGTCGCCACGACCGAACGCCTCGCGCCGTTCCTGCCCGCGCCGCTCGTCCAATTTGACGGGGAAAAGTACGCGCTATCTCAGCCCGACGCGCGCTCAATCGGCAAGGTGCGCATGTTTGGCGGCGCAAGTCAAGTGGCGCTCAAGGCCTACGCGTGGATGCGCGCGCTCGGCGCGGAGGGCCTTTACGAGGTCGCGCGCACGGCGGTGCTCAACAACAACTACCTGTACCACGAAATGCTTGCGATCCCGGGCGTGTCGGTTCCCTTTGACCCGGCGTCCCAGCGCGTCGAGCAGTGCCGCTACAGCCTCGAGGGCGTGTTTAACCAGACCGGCGTGACCAGCGAAGCGATCGGGCTACGCCTTGCCGACTATGGGTTTCACTACTGGACGAGCCATCACCCGTTCATCGTGCCCAACCCCGCGACGCTCGAGCCGACCGAATCGCCGTCCAAGGAGGACATCGACGCGTACCTGTCCGCGCTTCGGTGCGTCATCGACGAGGCGCACACCGACCCGGAACTGGTCAAGTCCGCGCCGCACAACTGCCCCGTCCACAAAAACATCGAGGCCCCGCTCGACGACCCCGAAAGTTGGGCGATCACCTGGCGCGCCTACCGGCGCAAAGTCGCCCGCAACGGCTAGCGCGCGGGCTTTTGCGCGGCCTGCGCACGGGCGCTGCGTTCGGCAAACGCTTGCCGCTTCGCGCCCCGTGCGCGGGCTTTTTGCGCGGATAATGCAATTTGGCGAACATTAACTTGCAAATTTGCGTGGTTTGTTCTATAATAACCCCATATTCTCAGGCGATCGACATCGGAAAGAATTTTTGTAGGAGGGCTCCATTCATGAAGAAGACCATCTTCTCAAGACTTGCGCTCGTGCTGGCCTTTGCACTGCTCCTCTCGGCGTTCACCTTCTCAACCGCCTTTGCCACAAAGGCCAACGACACCCTGATCTACGGCATTGAGGGCGATCCCGGCAACGACTTAAATACCATCAGCACCTCCGGCCGCTTTGACCTGATGGCCGAGCGGATGCTGTACAGCACGCTGTTTAACTACTTTGGGCCCGACGACATCACCTACCTTCTGGCCGAGAGCGTCGAGACGAGCGCTGACCTCATGACCTACACCGTCAAATTGCGCAAAGACGTCAAGTGGTCAGACGGCGTTCCGTTCACCGCCGACGACGTGGTCTTCACCTATTCGAAGATCATCGAGTTCCCCTACGCCAACGGCCATGCCGCGTTCGTCTACGGCGACAAGAACGTGGAAGTGGTCAAGATCGACGACTACACGGTGGAGTTCCGCATGCCGCAGCTGGTCAACGGCTTCCTCGAGATGCTGACCAACGAGCACTACATGATGCCCAAGCACATCTACGAGGGCGACGCGACGCTCGACAAAAACGTCAAAAACCAGACCCCGGTCGGCACCGGCCCCTACACGCTCGAAGAGTACAAGGCGGGCCAGTACACGAAGTTCAAGGCCAACCCGAACTACTTCTTGGGCGCGCCCAAGATCGGCACGATCATCTTCCAGGTGGTCAGCGACCCCTCCTCCGCGGCGCTCGCGCTCAAAAAGGGCGAGATCAACGCGCTGGTCATCGCCAATTCCGCCGCCGAGGACTATGCGGGCACGCCCGTCACGGTCTACGCCTATCCCGAGGATCGCGTGGGCTACATGTCCTTCAACCTGGCCTCCAGCCGCGTGAGCGACATCAACCTGCGCAAGGCGTGCTTCTACGCGCTTAACCGCACCGAGATGAACATCGGCGCCTACGTGTCTGAGGACTTCTTCGTAAACGCGGTCTCGTTCCTGCCCTTCAACGCGGCGTTTTACACAAGCGAGGTCGAGGCCTACGACACAAACCTCGACACCGCCAAGGAATACCTTGCCAAGGTTTCGGACGTCCCGACCCTGCGCTTGGCCTACGGCTCGGGCAACGCCCAGCAGGAAGTGCAGGCCATGGTCATTCAGCAGAACCTGAAGGCCATCGGCGTGAACGTCGAGATCCTCGCCATGGACATCAACGCCTTGATCGACAAGATGGAAAACGGCTCGGATGAATACGAGATGTTCTTGGGCGGCTACATCATGGGCGTCGATCCGGTCAACTACTCGACGCTGTTCACGAGCGACTCCTCTTCGAACTACGCGCACATGTCCGACCCGGAATTGGATCAGCTGTTTGCGGACGGCGCAATTGCGACCGACACCGCCGCGCGCGCCGAGATCTACAAAAAGGCACAGCAGCGCTTGGCCGACCTGGCCATCTTCTACCCCATCGTCACCAATAGCCGCCTGCTCGCCATGACGAGCGACGTCGGCGGCGTGGAAGACGCGCGTCTGGTCCCGATCTACACCTTCGAAAACATGGGTGAATTGTACTTCAACTAAACTTCTCGCGCGCCCATTATCGCGCCGCCCCGGAACTTGCTGAAGCGGGCATCCGGGGCGGCCCTTCATTTATTCCGAAATTGTCCCCTCCGCGTCGCATCCATTCGCAAAGGATAGGAGAATTGCCGTGGCAAAATACATCATTCGGCGCATCGTGCAGGCAATCCCGCTGCTGCTCGTCGTCTGCGTCATCTGCTTTACGCTGATCCAGCTCGCGCCCTACGACGCGATCGACACCTTCGTCACGCCCGACATGCCCAAGGAGGTCGTCGAGGCCATGAAGGTGCAATACGGCCTCGATCAACCGGCCTATGTCCAGTTTATTCGCTGGATGCAAGGCGTCTTGACCGGAAACCTAGGCTTTTCCCTCGTCAATCACCAGTCGGTGGCGTCCGATCTCGCCGCGCGACTGCCCAATACCGTGCTGCTCGTGCTGCCCAGCTATGCGCTTTCCGTGCTGATCGCCATTGTGCTAGGGCTCTTGTCGGGCGCCAACCGCGGCTCGCGCCTCGATAAAGTCGTGGACGGGCTGTGCTCAATCGGCATGGCCACGCCCACGTTCTGGCTCGCGATGCTGTTTATCTACCTGCTCGCCTACCGTTTAAATGCGCTGCCGATATTGGGCATGCACACAATCGGCATGGAAAGCAATTTGCGGGACCTGCTGATGCACATGATCCTTCCGTGCAGCGTGCTCACGATCAGCTTTCTGCCCGAGACCATCCGCTATGTGCGCTCGTCCACCATCAGCCAATACCGCGAGGACTACGTCATGGTGCAGCGCGCCTTTGGCGCGCGCAAGGTGTACATTCTCTTTCATCACGTGGTCAAAAACGTGTTGCTGCCCATCATCACGCTGGTCGGCATGTCCCTTCCGATGCTGGTGACCGGCGCGTTCATCACCGAATCGATCTTCTCATGGCCGGGCGTAGGCACCTATTTTATCACCGCGATCAAGGGCTTTGACTACCCGGTCATCATGTCGGTGATGCTGTTTTCCTCGGTCATGGTGATCGTGGGCAATCTGCTCAGCGACATCTGCTACTGTCTGGTGGATCCGCGAATCAAATCGATGAGGTGATGAAATGGCCATGTTTTCCAAAAGGCGCGTCGGGCAACTGCGCGCCGAGCTCAAATACAACAAGGGAATCCTGCTCGCGTTGGCCGCGCTGATCCTTATCACGCTGGTTTCGGTCTTCGCGTTTCTGTCGCCCTACGACCCCGACACGATCGACGTGCTGCACAAGCTGAACGCGCCAAGCGCGGCGCACTGGTTTGGCACCGACGACCTGGGTCGCGACTACTTTACGCGGGTGCTCTACGGCGGTCGCATATCGCTGATCGTCGGCGTGACCGCCATGCTCATCTCAACCGGGATCGGCGTCACGGTGGGCACGCTGAGCGGCTACTTTGGCGGCCTTGTGGATAGCATCCTGATGCGCGTGGTGGACGTGATCTCCTCGATTCCGTGGATGATTCTGGTCACGGTCATCAGCATCTACCTGCGGCCCGGGTTGCAGGCGATCATCCTGGTAATCGGCCTTTTCACTTGGATGCCGATTGCGCGGCTGGTGCGCGCGGAAACCCTGTCGATCAAGGAGCGCGAGTACATTTTGTACGCCAAGGCGATCAATCGCCCCAGCTTTCTGATCATCCTGCGCCACGTCATCCCGGCGGCGCTTCCGACGATCATCATCGCCGCGACGACGGGCATCGCCAACGCGATCATGATCGAGTCGTCGCTGAGCTTTCTGGGCATGGGCGTTCAGCAGCCGATGTCCTCGTGGGGCTCAATGCTCAACCGCGCGCAGAGCGTGCTGGGCAAGGCGCCCTACATGGCGCTGTTGCCGGGCGCCATGATCCTGATCACGGTGTTTTCGTTTAACAAGCTCGGCGATTTGATCCGCGTCTTCGTCGAACCCAAAACCAGCGGACGTTAGGAGGCTTGCCTGAGATGATGCCAGAAAATGGAGTCCTTCAACCAATCCTGTCGGTGCGCGGACTGCGAACCGACTTTCATACGCAGGGCAAGCGGGTTCAGGCGGTGCGCGGCGTCGATTTGACGGTGGGCGCGGGCGAGATACTGGGCGTGGTCGGCGAGAGCGGCAGCGGCAAGAGCGTCACGATGAAGTCGATCATTCAAATGCTGCCCGGCACCGCGCAGATGCGCGCGGACGCGATCGACTTTGGCGGACGGACGCTGTTGGGCCTTCCCGAGGCGGCGCTGTGCAAGATCCGTGGCAAAGAAATTTCGATGATCTTTCAGGACCCAATGACCTCGCTCAACCCGCTCAAGACGGTGGGCCATCACTTAATCGAGGTGCTGCGCCGGCACACGTCTCTTACAAAGGCCGAAGCTTCTTTGAAGGCGGTCGAGATGCTCAAGCAGGTGGGCGTGCCCTCGCCCGAGGCGCGCATGAAGCAGTACCCGCACGAGTTTTCGGGCGGCATGCGGCAACGCGTGCTGATTGCGATGGCGCTGTCGTGCGAACCGCGGCTCTTGATCGCGGACGAGCCGACGACCGCGCTCGACGTGACCATTCAGGCGCAGATTCTAGATTTGATCCGGGACCTGCAAAGCCAGAAGGGCATGGCGGTCGTGATGATCACCCACAACCTCGGCATTGTCGCAAGCCTGTGCCACCGCATCTGCGTCATGTACGGCGGGCTGATCCTCGAGGAGGGCACGGTGGACGACATCTTCTACCGCGCGAAGCACCCCTATACCCAGGCGCTGCTCCGCTCGGTTCCCGCGATCGATTCAGACGAGGCGGATCGGCTGATCGCCATCGAAGGGCAGGCGCCGTCGCTGATTGATCCGCCGCCGGGCTGTCCGTTCGCGCCGCGCTGCCCGCGCGCGTGCCCCGCGTGCAAGGCGAATATCCCGGAATTTACAAACTTTGGCGAAGTGCACCGAGCGCGCTGCCTCATCGCCGTAAGGGAGGAAGAACGGCCATGAATGACGCGTTGATCCGGGTGGAAAACCTGAAAAAGCACTTTCCCGTTCGCGGCTTTCTGGGCGGCGAGCACGTGGTGCGCGCGGTAGACGGCGTGACGTTTGAGATTCAAAAGGGCGAGACCTTCGGCTTGGTCGGCGAGTCCGGCTGCGGAAAATCCACGCTGGGGCGCACAATCACCCGCCTATACGACGTGACGAGCGGATCGGTGCTGTTTGACGGAACCGACATTGCGCATTTAAAGGGCGCGGCGCTCAAGCCCTTTAAGCGGCGAATGCAGCTCATCTTTCAGGACCCCTACGCGTCGCTCGACCCCTATATGGACGTCGAGCAGCTGGTTTCAGAGTCGCTGATGCTCGAAGAAAACCTGTCCAAGGCCGCGCGGCGCGAAAAGGTCGTGGAGATTCTGGACAAGGTAGGGCTCGGCGCGGACGCGTTAGAAAAATACCCGCACGAATTTTCGGGCGGGCAGTGTCAGCGGATCGGCATTGCGCGAGCGCTCGTGGTTGAGCCAGATTTTGTGCTGTGCGACGAGCCGATTTCCGCGCTCGACGTGTCGATTCAGGCGCAGGTGGTCAACATGCTCGAGGACTTGCAGCAGGATATGGGGCTGACGTACCTGTTTGTCGCGCACGATTTGTCCATGGTGCGCCACATCTCGCACCGGATCGGCGTCATGTATTTGGGTCGCATCGTCGAGATTTCGCCCGCCGCGCTGCTCTACAAGGAGCCGCTGCACCCCTATACGAAGGCGCTCCTGTCCGCCATCCCCATCCCCGATCCCCAGCGGGCGCGCGAGATAAAGCGCATTACGCTTGAGGGCGACGTGCCCAGTCCGATGAGCGAGATAGCAGGCTGCCCGTTTCGCTCGCGCTGCGCCTACGCCAAGGCGCGCTGCGCCGAGGAAGCGCCGCAGCTCAAAGCGGTCGCCCCCGGCCACCAAGTCGCCTGCTTTTTATACCCATAGACGGTACAAAAGAGCGCCAGCCCGGCACTGCGCCTCCTCGAACCCCGCGCCCCCCGCGCCCAACCCTTGCGGGAGCAAAGATGTCGTCAAGGCTTCAAGCCTTGCGGGAGCCGGCGGCGGCGCCGGTCGCTTGTCGCAACAAGCGAAATACCTCGT
>JAVXNW010000007.1:0-39413 GCA_036645575.1 Clostridia bacterium
AAACGTCATGGCGGAACTTGCCGGGGCGGAGAGGTCAAAGGAAACGGTGCTTCCGTCGTTTAATGTGCCGGTGAGCCCGGAAATGGTCCCACCGGGATTGAGGACTAAATTGCCAAAATTAAACCAGCCAATCCCGCCCGCGCTGGGGCCGGAGCCGGCATTCGCATAGGAAAAAGGCATAAACATGACTCCCTTTTTTAATCAATTTTGTGCGCCAGTTGATCCGCCGTTCGGAAACGCGCGCCAGTTGATCCGCGCGTTCGGGCGCGGATCAGGCAAGCGCTACTGGCAGACGGTCGACTCAAACAGCTCGAGCTTCGACTGCAATTGCATTTCCAATTTCGAGATCGCGGCAATCGCCTTCTTGACCGACGCGTTGATCGCCAACAGATCCTCCGCAGTCGCGCCGCTGTCATTCACAACCGCCATAATCTTTTCGCTCTCCGCGTTCATGATGTGCGCAAGGGCCGCTTCCTCGATCGCGACCGACTCGATGATATTGCCAACAGCATTTTCGCGCGTGATCGTGCCGGGCTTGATAATGGGCATTCCCATAAGATGACCTCCTAAATTTTCGATCGGGGCAGGCGCAAATCGCATGGTTCCATTTTAAGCGCCTGCCGAAACCCGCAGAAGGGGCGAAATTCGCCTGCTTTACGGCGCATTTTCCCCTCACACAGGCTCCCTTTCAATGTATGTGCGCGCTTTGCCGGGGTGCATGGCGCACTCGCCCATCCCGCGCGACGCAGATTCCGTCCCGCTTCCGGGAAGCGCGGTTGTTTTTCGCATTGGTTACAAATGTTTATTGCGGAAAAGGGCGAGAAAACCGCGCTTTTTGTTGACATTGTTGAGTTCATTGCTTATAATTTAAGTAGGAAGTTTTCGCCCGGAAAAGAGGGACGCTATGGAAGGTTGTATTTCCGTAGTCGAAACAGTCGTCAGCGGGGAACGCCCTTTAAAACGAGGCGTCGCATTTTGCGATCGTGCGTCTATCCACGGCGCGCCTTGCTTGGAGGGAGATTGACATGCCTTCTTTAAAAACAATTTTGGTCGTCGATGACAACTTCGTCAATCGAACGATCTTGGCGAAAATCT
The DNA here is from genome assembly GCA_036645575.1 of Clostridia bacterium. Taxonomy (GTDB): domain Bacteria; phylum Bacillota; class Clostridia; order Christensenellales; family Aristaeellaceae; genus JAVXNW01. Next base: position 1,096 of record JAVXNW010000007.1, read on the forward strand.
TATCTGAAGCGTATGAGGTGCTTCAAGCCGAGGACGGTCAGGTTGCCTTGGCGCTGCTAGACGCGCGCCGCGACGAAATCGCGGCCGTCATGCTCGACCTTGTCATGCCGGTGATGGATGGTTACGCGGTCCTTTCCTTCCTTCAAGGCGACGCGCGCTACCACAATTTGCCGGTCATTGTGACGACCGAAAACAACGACATCGACAATGAAATCAAGGTGCTGGGGCTGGGCGCGTGGGATTTTGTCTCCAAGCCCTACAATCCCAACATCATCCGCTTTCGCCTCAAAAACGCCATCGACCGAAGCCAGCTCACCGCGCTCAAGCAGCTCAAATACCTGGCGGAATACGACGCGCTGACCGGAATTTACAACAAGACGCGGTTTTTTGACGCGGTGCGGGAAATGCTTAACGCAAACCGCGCAACGCGCTTTGCCTTTCTCCGCTTTGATGTGGATCGCTTTCAGCTGATCAACTCTTTTTTTGGCACGTCCGAGGGCGACAAGCTGCTCATCTACATCGCCAGGCACTTGGCGGAGGAGTCAAATGGCCGGCCGACGCACCTATATGGCCGAATCGCATCCGACATCTTCGGCTTTTGTATGCCGTATGACCGGGAGACAACCGAAACCATGATTGGGCGCGCGAAGAAGGTGCTGGCAAAATACAACCCCAACTACGATATCGTGCCCTCGATCGGGGTCTATGTCATCGACGACAACACCATCTCGGTGGAGGAAATGTACAACCGCGCGACCCTTGCCGCAAAAACCTGCAAGGGCAACTACGTGGATTATTATGCCTACTACGATGAAAGCATGAGCACCGCCTTGGCCAGCGAGCAAGAGATCACCAACGATATGAATTTCGCGCTGGCAAGCGGCCAATTTGAAATCTATTTGCAGCCGCAATACAACATTCACACCAAGCTTCCCTGCGGCGCGGAGGTATTGGTTCGCTGGCAGCACCCGAAAAAGGGTCTGCTCGCGCCCGGCAAGTTCATCCCGGTGTTTGAGCGCAACGGCTTTATCACAAAACTCGATCATTATGTGTGGGAGCAGGCGTGCAAGTGCCTTCGGCGCTGGATCGATCAGGGCATCAAGCCGCACCCGCTGTCGGTCAACATCTCGCGGGTGAACGTATACAACCCCAAATTGGCGGAAATGCTCTTGGATTTGGTCAATCAATACGAGATTGACCCGTCGCTGCTAAACCTCGAGCTGACCGAAAGCGCGTATACCGACAACCCGGTCGCCATGTGCAAGACCATGGCCAAGTTGCAAAGCCACGGGTTTGTCATCATGATGGACGACTTTGGCAGCGGATATTCTTCGCTCAGCCTTTTAAAGGACATCGACATCGACATTTTGAAGATCGACATGGGCTTTCTATCCAAGGCGAAGACGCCGGGTCGGGGCGAGAATATCGTCGCTTCGGTGATCCGCATGGCGAAGTGGCTGAACATCCCGGTGATTGCCGAGGGCGCGGAGACGAGCGAGCAGGTGTCTTTCTTGCGAAGCGTGGGCTGCGACTATGTGCAGGGCTATTACTTTGCGCGTCCCATGCCGGTTTCGGCTTACGAGCAACTGTTCCGCAGCCGGCCCTTTGACGCCAAGCAGATTGCCGACACGCACTATGAGCGCTTTCACTACGACGATCTGTTCTCTTCCGACCCGGAGATGGCCTCTTCATTTTGCAACAACCTGCAAGCCGCCGCGATTTATGAATTTTCGGATGATCACCTCGAGATGATTCGAGCCAATGAGGCCTATTATGCGCTGCTGGGGCACGACACCACGTGGGCCAACATGCCCGGCATCTTAAATTTCGTGGACGAGGCCTATCAAACGTCCCTGTTGAGCGCCTTTCGCACCTGCGCAAGCACCAAGGCGGTCTGCGAATGCGAATATCTGCGCAACCGCCTAAGCGCAGCGCCCCTATGGATTTCCATCCATCTGCGCTACGTCGCCACCGTCAACGACAAGTACATCGTCATCGGCGAATTGACCGACATCACCATGCGCAAGGAAGTCGCCTTTGAACTTCAAAAATATCGTCAGTCCTTGTCGGGCGGCGATCACGACCGCCACACCGTGCTGATTGTGGACGATGCGCCGATCAACCGCGCCGTCTTAAAGAAGATCTTGCAGGGTGGCTTTTCCTTTTTTGAGGCAGAAAACGGCGAAGACGCGATCACGCTCCTTAAGACGTACAAGCATCAGATCGACTTGATCTTGCTGGACATCGTCATGCCCAAGATGGACGGCAAGGCGTTTTTGCAATACAAGAAGGAGTCGCCGGAACTCGACGGCATCCCCGTCATTATGATCACCTCCGACGACAGCCCCGCGCAGCAGATCAGCACCCTGTCGCTTGGCGCAAACGACTACATCGTCAAGCCGTTTATCCCCGAAGTGGTCATCCGGCGGGTAAAAAACGTGCTGGAATCCAATCGCCGGTTCCGGGAGATGGTTCGGGAATACAACGATCTCTCCGAACAGGTGAAGATGGACCTGATGACCGGCCTGCTCAACCGCAGAAGCGTCGAAGGGATGATCGCGCGGCACCTCGAGCGCGCGACCGGTCCGTGCGCCATGCTGATGCTCGACATTGACAACTTCAAAAAAATCAACGACACCTGCGGCCACGCGTTTGGCGACAAGGTCATTGAGGCGGTCGCCACGAAGCTTGTGGGCACCTTCCGCAAGGCCGACATCATTGCGCGCATGGGCGGCGACGAGTTTGCCGTGTTCATGGAGGATGTGCCCGATCTGGCGCTGGTCGAGATGAAGGCGCACAGCCTTTGCCGGAATGTGGCGGAGATCCTCATTGACGGAAAGAACCCGGGCATCACCTGTTCTGTGGGCGTCGCGCTCTCCTCCGAGCATACGCATTCGTTTGACGCGCTGTACCAAAATGCGGACAAAGCGCTGTACAACGCCAAATATCGCGGCCGCAATACGGTCTCCATCTACACGCGGGAGGCGACGATTCCCTCGTTTATCCCCTGGACAAGCGACGCGCACAACGTGCTGAACGCCATCGACGACATCATCTACCTCTGCGACAAGCAGACGCATGAGCTGCTCTACGCCAATGCCTGTGCCTGCAAATTTGCGGGCGTCACGCTCGAAACGTACAGGGGGCGGACCTGCCACGACGTGTTCATGCACAAATCTGTGCCCTGTGAATTTTGCGCCCTTGCCAAGATGTCTGAAGACGCGGTGTATACGCGGCTGTTTCGCGTGCCAAATACCTCACAGATTTTTTTGATGCGGGGACGCGACATCCCTCGAGACGGCACGGTGATGCACCTGGAGCTCGCGGTCGACGCGACCCACGTCGAGCACAAGGATCTGTATTGGGAGGAGGCAAACACGCATGAAAAACCATGACGCCACGCCCCAAAGCGCGCAGGATCATCCCATGTCAGCTGACATCGCGCGTTTGGAAGATACCTATGCGCAGGCGGCCAAGCAATGCGGGGTCACCCTTTGGCTCTTTGATTTTGCGACCAAGAGCATTTGCAACCTGGAAAACACCACGCACATCAAGGCCTTTGACCACGTAGACTTCATTGACGGCGTCCCGCAAGTTTTTGCGGATCGCACAAGCTCGCTCTACCCGGACGATGTCCCGGCGTTTCTCGAGATGTTCGACCATGTCCTGGCGGGCGCGAAGACGGCAAAGAGCGTGGGGCGCTGGTGGAACGACGATCACCAGATGTGGCGTTGGTATGAAACTGCCTACACCACGTTTTTTGACGAGGACGGCGCTCCGCTCAAAGCCATCGGCACCGCCATCGACATAACCGAGCGCGTCCGCCTAGCGGAGCGCTACAACGAAGAAATCAAATGGCGGAAGATCCACAATCAGGACGTCATCGGCTCTTTCAAGATGAACCTGACGAAAAACACCTGCGAGGATGGGCAGAGCCTCAACCCGATCGTCTTGGGCTTTCAGAAAAGAGGAACGGTCGACGGCTTTTTCGAACTCGAATACGCGACCCACGAGGACGAAGCGGATTTGGTGGAATACAAAAAGGTCTTTGAGCGCGCGAACCTGCTCAAGAGCTTTCAGGCGGGCAGGACAAGCGTCGCGCAGGAAGTCTATGTGCGCTTTGGCAAGGGAAGCGCATTTTGGGTTAAGATAGAGCTGGATATGTTTCAAAACCCCCAGAGCGGCGACGTCGAGGCCTACATCTACGCGCTGGACATCAACCAAAAGAAGATGGCGCGGGCGCTGGTCGATGCGGTGGTGAACATGGACTACGACTTCTTGGCGCTCCTGGACGCCGTCACGGGCGGCTACACCATCTACGCCAAGGCGACCAGCAAGACGTCCCTCCCACCCACCCAAGCGGACGATTACGAGGGCGAAATGACCCGATACGCGCGGGAATTTCTGGTGGAAGCGGACATCGAGGAAAACATTCACGCCATGTCCCGCCAGAACCTATTTAAGCAGTTGGCGGCGCAGGACATCTACACGACCTACTGCCGCATCAAAGAGGCGGACGGGCGCATCAGCCGAAAAAAAATTCAGTTTTCCTATCTTGACCGGACGCGGCGCAAGATCATCGTGGCCCGGTCGGACATCACCGCGATCTACAACGAAGAGCAGAAAAAAAACGAGGCGCTCCGGGACGCGCTCATCGCGGCGCAGCAGGCAAGCGCCGCGAAGTCGGAATTTCTCTCCCGGATGAGCCACGAAATCAGGACGCCGATGAACGCCATCATCGGCATGTCCACCTTGGCGGCGGGGTGCGTAAGCGACCCCGCGCAGGTGTCGGAGTACCTGTCCAAGGTGGGCATTTCCGCGCGCTTTCTGCTCTCGCTCATCAACGACATCCTCGATATGTCGCGAATCGAGAGCGGCAAGGTGCTCATTCGCCATGAAAAGATCCCCTTTGAAGAGTTTATCGGCGGCATCAACAGCATCTGCCACGCGCAGGCGCAGCAAAAGGGCGTCGAGTATGACGCGCTACTCACCAGCTTTACCGAGGACGCCTACATGGGCGATGCGATGAAGCTTCAGCAGGTGCTGATCAACATCATTTCAAACGCCATCAAGTTTACAAATCCAGGCGGCAAGGTTCAATTTATCGTCCATCAGGAGAAGGTGGGGCCCGACGAGGCGACGATGCGGTTCACCGTAAACGACACGGGCATCGGCATTGGCGAGGACTTCCTGCCGCACCTCTTTGAGCCGTTTGAGCAGGCGCGCACGGGCGCGACGATCCCCTATAGCGGGACCGGGCTGGGCCTTGCGATCTGCAAAAACCTGATCGACCTGATGGGCGGGCGGATCAGCGTCAACAGCATCGAGGGCGTGGGCAGCGAGTTTGTGGTGGAGGTAAAGCTGGGCATTCCCGAGGGCAGCCGGCACGTCGTCAAATCAAATGCGACGCTGCACTTTGACGCGCTCAGCGCGCTGATCGTAGACGACGACATCATCATCTGCCGGCACACGCAGCAGGTGCTCCGCGATATGCGCTTGCAGGCGGAATATGTGGTCTCCGGCGCCATGGCGATCGCCTATGTGCGCAAGAAGTGGGAAAGCGGCGAATCCTACGACATCATCTTGGTGGACTGGAAAATGCCCGACATGGACGGCATTGAGACCACCCGCGAAATACGCAAGATCGTCGGCCCGGACGTCACGATCATCATCATGACCGCCTATGACTGGGCCGCGATCGAGCAGGAGGCCAAGCAGGCGGGCGTCAACATGCTCCTCTCAAAGCCGCTGTTCAAGTCCTCCCTCTGCTCCGCCTTTGAGCGAATCTACAGTGAAAAAGGGCATCTATCCATCCCGGAGCCGCCTTGCGAATACGATTTCACCGGAAAGCGCGTGCTGCTGGTCGAGGATCATCTGCTCAACGTCGAGGTCGCAAAGAAGATGCTCAACGGAAAAAATCTGGAAGTCGAGGTCGCCGAGAACGGGCTTCAGGCCATCGAGCTATTTGCGCAAAGGCAAGATTGCTATTACGACGCCATTTTGATGGACATCCGCATGCCGGTGATGGACGGCCTGACCGCCGCAAAGGCCATTCGCCAGATGCGCTCGGCCGACGCAAAGACGATTCCCATCATCGCCATGACCGCCAACGCCTTTGAAGAGGATATCGAGAAGACGAAGGCCGCCGGGATGAACGCGCATTTGACCAAGCCGATCGAGCCCGCGCGCTTATATCAAACGCTTAAACAGTTCCTTGAGAAAGAGGCGTAGACGCATGAAGAAATTTTCCGAAGTCAAGGCTGCCCTGATGGAATTGTCGCTTCCGATCGGGCTGTTGATCGCGACCGCCTACCCCGAATATAAAATCATCTTCGCCAATGACCTGCTGTGCAAAATGCTCGGGTTTGACGAGGGCGGCGAATCGCTCAAGGCGCTTCGCCCATCCGCGTGGGACTGCATCTATCGCGAGGATATCCCGTGGCTCAGTGCCGCGGCGGACAAGCGCAGCGGCGACCTGACGCCCTACGCCATCACCTATCGCGCGGTCAAAAAAGACGGCAGCACCATCTGGGTGACCCAGCATTCGCAGCACATGCTGGACGAAAACGGAAGCGAGCTCGTCTTTGCGTATTATACGGACGTCACCGTGCAAAAGCAGCTGGAGGCGGAGATTCTGGCCGGGGCCAAAAAATACGAGATGCTGATCAACTCCATTCCGGGCGGCGTGGGCATGTATCGGTTGGACGAGGGCTTTACGCCGATTTTCATGAGCGAGCACGCCTACGACATGTGTGCCATGACCAAGGAAGAATACGAGGCGGCGACCGCGCATTCGACCCTTGACGTCTTCTATCCCGACGATCGGCAGGGCCTGATCGACGCGATTCGGACAGCCGCCCTTGGAACGAACAAATTTGAATACACCCACCGCGTGCGCCAGAAGGACGGTAGCTATCGCTGGATGCACGTCTCGGGTCAACTGATGGCGGGACCGGAAGGCGCGCCCCTTCTGTACACGGTGTTTACCGACGTCCACGAGCAGATCAAGGCGGAGCAGGCGCTGCGCGAGAGCGAGTTTCGCTATGCGGCGGCGATCAAGGCCTCGAACATCAACATCTGGGAGTACGACTACGCCGAAGACGCCATGACGATCTTCTCCACTTCGTCCAAGGTGGACCCGCGCGGTCACGTCATCCCGGACTACCTCCACTCGGTCGTCCATGAGGGACACATCAGACCCGACTGCGCGCCCTTGCTGTTTGACATGATCGAGCAGCTAAAGGCCGGCGCCAAGGAGGTGGGCGCGGATCTATGGATTCGCAATCAAGCGAGCGACCCATTTTGGTGCGAGCGGGTGACCTACACCAACCTATTTGACGATGCGGGGCATCCCATCAAGGCCTATTGCGTCGGGCACGATGTGACCAAGGAGAAAGAGGCGGAAAAGCGCTATCTGGACGAGCTGTCCTACCGCGAGGCCATGCAGAAGGCGACGATGGCGTCCATCAACGTCAACCTGACGCAAGACACCATTCTGGACTACAAGAGCAATTTCCCGGAAGTCGCGGCGCATATGGCGTCCGCCAAGACCGCGCAGGGCTACTTTGACCAGGTGTACACCGAACTTACCACGCCGGAAATGCAGGAAAAGTGCGCCAAGGTCTTCAACCGGGACGCGCTGCTCAAGCACTTTGCCAACGGCGAAACCACCTTGTCGATGGACCTCACGCGGCGCATTGCGGGACGCCGGTATTGGATCAACGCCACGGTTCACATGATGCGCCGGCAGGCCGATCACGACGTGGTCGCCTTCCTATACTCCACCAACATCACCAATGAGCGAACCATGCAAAACGTCATGAACGCCATTGTGAAGACCGACTACGACTTTCTGGTGGTGGTGGACGCGCCGCGAAATTTTGCGGTGCGCTACAGCGAGAAGAACCTGGACAACGACTATGCCAGCGAGAGCGCTCACTTTGAAGAGGAGACGCAGTCCTACGCGCACGAATATATCTGCAAGGCCGATGCCGCCCGCGTCGCAACGGCGATGACGCTCAAAAACATCCTCGCGCAGCTGGACGCACACCCGACGTACAACCTCTTTTACGCGGTTTCCGGCCCGCACGGCGAGACATTGCAAAAGCAACTGCGCTTTAGCTACATCAACCGCGCGCTCAAGACCTTCCTCATGACGCGGGTGGACATCACCGCCGCAGTGGCCGAGCAAGAAAAGCGCAACCAAGAACTGACCACCGCGGTAAAGATGGCCGAGCGCGCCAACGCCGCGAAGTCGGAATTTCTCTCGCGCATCAGCCATGAGCTCAGGACGCCGATGAACGCCATCATCGGCATGTCCCAGATCGCCCTGCAAAACCTTGATGGCAGTTCTGCCGCCGCGCAAAGCCAAGACGGCCATTTGGTCGCCGTGCAGAGCATCGAAAAGTCGCTCTACGCCTCGCAGTACCTGCTCCTATTGCTCAACGACATCCTGGATATGTCGAAGATCGAGACCGGCAAGGTGGCGCTCAAAAATGATTTTATCGTCTGTCAACGCTTTTTGGACGCGATCAACACCATCATCGGCGCGCAGGCGGCGCAAAAGGGCGTCAACTACCTGGTGCATGAATTTGAGGGACACACGACGCGCTATTGGGGGGACGGCGTCCGCCTTCAGCAGATTTTGATCAACATTCTGTCCAACGCGGTGAAGTTCACCCCCAAGGGCGGAACCGTCCGTCTGGATATTTCGCAAAGCGCCGTCGCAAACGGCCAAGCGAATTTGTGCTTTCAAATCAGCGATACCGGCATTGGGATCAGCCAGGCGTTCTTGCCCAAGCTCTTTGAGCCATTTTCGCAGGAGCACAGCGGCTCGACCTCCGAATACGGCGGAAGCGGCCTTGGCTTGGCCATCTCGAAAAACTTGGCCCAGCTCATGGGCGGGGACATCGCGGTAAAGAGTAAGCCGGGCAAGGGCACCTGCTTTCAGGTGAATGTCACGCTCGGCATTGTCGATGAGGACGCGCCCGACAAAAATTCCGCCCGCGAGTCCAGCGCGGCTTTCGACTTTGGCGGAAAGCGCTTTTTGCTGGTGGAGGATCATCAGCTCAACATCATGGTGGCCAAGCGAATGCTGGAGTTCAAAAACGCCACCGTGGACGTCGCCGAAAACGGAAAGATCGGCCTTGAGATGTTTGCGTCTTCGCCCGAGCACACCTACGACGCGGTTTTCATGGACATTCGGATGCCGGTCATGGATGGCCTCGAGGCGGCCAGGCGCATTCGCCACTTGGGCAGCGCGTGGGCCAAGGTCGTGCCCATCCTCGCCATGTCGGCCAACGCCTTTGACGAGGACGTCCAAAAATCCAAGGACGCCGGCATGGACGCGCATCTGGCCAAGCCCATTGACGCACCCCTGCTCTACCGGACGCTCGAGCAACTTTTATCGAAAGGGGGCCACGAAATCGATGGATGATCTGATCAAAAAGCTCACCGCGTATGGCGCGGACACCCCGGGCGCCATGGGTCGTTTTTTGGACGACGTAGATCTGTACAAGACCTGCTTTGCGATGTTCTTGGCGGACGAGAGCTTTGCCCAGCTAGACGCGGCGATCGCGCAAGCGGACTACGCCAAGGCCTTTGAATACGCGCACACGCTCAAAGGCGTTGCGGGCAACATGGGTCTCACCCCCCTCTATCAGGTAATCTGCCACATCGTCGAGGCCCTGCGAAGCGCCGATTACGCCCCCCTCTCGGCCGACCAAGCCGAACTACACCGCCAGCTAGATACCCTTTCCCGCTTCCCCGCATAGCCGGATTTCCCCTCCCCCGCCGCGCTTTCCGTTGCCGTTCTTTCTCCCCCGCGCCGCGCTTTCCGGTATGGGCAAACAGCCCTTTCCGGGCGGCGAATGGCAAGCCAAAAATGCGTTCATGTCGAGAATTTGTATAAGGGGCTGTTGCTCAAACCCCATCACCTCCAAAACCGCACAAAAAATCCGCTCTCAAGCGCTGCTTGAAAGCGGATGATGGTCATTGTTGCCTTAGCGCGCGCTGAAAATCACGCTTGTGCAACCGCCCCTTTTGTGACATTTAGCGTCGCGCCCTTTGCGGCCGGGGCGATTTAGGCGCTGATCTTCAAAAGGGTCATGGCGGTGAAGGGATTGCCTTCTTCGGTCTGGCCGCCTAGGAAGAATTCAAATTCGCCGGTGAGCGCGTCGGCCATCAGCTTGAGCGGGTCAAAAGCGACCGAATACGTGCCGCTTCCAAGGTCTGTCAGCGTGCCTTCGAGCGCGGGCGCGTACTTAAGGCGCGTGTTCGTAAAGCCCATGCCGAAGATCAGGCCCTTTTCAAGCGGCGTGCCCGGGCAGGTAAAGGTGAGGGTATAGGCGCTCTCGGGGGCGCTGATTGACAGGGGCGCGGGCGGCGCGATTTCAACCACCGGAAAGTGTTCGCGCGCATAGCCCATCAGGCGCTCAAGCGCGGCCTTGGCCATCGCACGGTCGCTCTGCGCGACCAGCGCGGTCGCCTCGTCCGCCTTGCCCGCCTGAATGAGCGCCGAAGCCTGCGCCGTGAGCGCCTCGTTTGACCGGACGTAGCCGGCGTGCAGTTCCTCGTTGAGCGCCTTGACGCCCTCGATCTGCTGCGCATAGCACAGATCGAGCAAATTTTCAAAGTCGCGCATTTTCTGCCAGCCGCTTTCTTTGTAGCACACCGCCTCGGCGTCGGGCAGCAGGTGCTCCGCCATCGCCTGCGCGGGGTCGTCCATCCGGTCAATCTCGTCCGCCACGCCATTGAGCGGGTGGATCGGCAGATAGGGCAATTCGCACGGGCGGCCATACGCGGTCCACAGCGTAATGAGCTGCGCCTCGTCGGTAAACGCGCAGATGCTGCTTTCGAGCGTCGTGCCCGTGCAGATGCGGCGAACGCGCGTGTCGTGCGGCGCGGCGCCGGGGCCAAAGCGCGTCTCGTCGTCCGGGGTGCCCTCGTAGTGGGTGGACAGGATCCGGGCGATCGCCTCCGGCGTCACGGGCGCGTCAACCGAAACGGCGAAGGGCATCCCCTCGCTTTCCGTGTCCCACGCGCGCCCAAGCAGCATCTCGAGGGCATGTTTCTCGCGCAGGACGTTGCTGTCCAGGCGATAGGAATCCCCATCCTGATAGGCCTTGGAAAAATCAAAATCGCCGAAGTCGCCCGCCACGGCCGGCGTATACCAGCCCTGCTCGATGGCATAACTCACGATGTCATCGGGGTAAAACATCTCGTCAAATTCGTCAAGGCCGCGAAATGTGTAGTGATTGGGCATCACCACGACCATGTCGTCGGGCACGCGCGCGGCGACGTAATGCCTGCCGCTGGCGATCTGGATCATGAACGCCTCGTCCTTGTCCGCCACCGTATAGGCGCGCCCGGACGGCGCATAGCCCCACGTCTCGATCAGGTCGATGAGGATCTTTAGCCCATCTCGGGCGCTTGTCGCGCGCTCAATGACGGCGCGGCGCAAATTGTATTCAATGCCGCCCTCGGTCAGGCGCGCGTCGTCGTAGATGTTCTCCCTCGAGTCGGCGTTGGTGTTGCTGATCAGGTAGACGCCGTTTTCGTTCAAAAACATGTCCGCCGTGCGCAGGCCGCCGCCCGCCGCCTTGATCTCAGACCAGTAGTAGCCCCAGGTGCTCGCGACCTGCGGGACGGCCGCGCGCCCCTCCTCGGCGGGCAGCACCGTGCCCTCGGGCCATTGCGCGCCCTCAACATAGCCGTGGCGCACCACGCAGCGCCCGTCGTCGTCCTCGTTGTGCCCGATCAGCACGTGCCCCGTCGCGGACACACCCTTGCCCGCGATGATCGTCATGCAGTTGAGCGGCAGCTTGTCCGCCCAGTCGGGATCTCGCCTGTCCGCGCTCGCCAGCGCGCCGGTGCTTGCGCTCGCCAGCATCAAAACCAGCAGCCATGCCCACATCTTTTTCATTCGAATGCCTCCCCATCATGCCAACTTTGTCGCGCCTCGAAGCGGCCGCGCAGCCTGCGCGCTTTGATTAAAAAACGGCTTGAGCGATCTCGCGCGACCGCCAAGCCCATGCCCATAATTATAACCCGCTCAAGCGGACTTGTCAACCCGCCGGGAATTTCCGTGTGCCCCTTTTCGGGCAATTTCCGCGCGCCCCTTTTCGGGCAAATCGAGCCTATGCGCCGCCCGTCGCCATGCAAACGACGCTTCCCGCTTCGCCCCGCCTTAAAATCGCTTTTCTTGGCCGCGCCCCTTGGCAATTTCATCGAAATGATGCTATAATGAAGCATGATCAACAAAGGAGAAACACACGTGGAATTTAAAAAGCAACACACGCTCTTTGCGTATCTGGCGATGATTGGGCTGGCCATTTTGACCGCGCTCAACTATCAGATCTTCATCCTCTACAACGCCTTTGCGCCCTCGGGAATCAACGGCCTTGCGACCATGGCGCAGTACCTGTTTCACATCAGCATCGGCTACCTGTCGCTGATCATCAACCTGCCGCTGGCTGCGTTTGTCTTTTTCAAGGTGGACAAGCAGTTTGCGCTCAAGACGCTGACGTTTGTGCTGGCCTTTTCGGCGGGCATGCTGCTGTTTCAAAACTGGGTGGACCTGAGCCGCTTCATCTATCACACAAGCGACGGGCGCAGCACGATCTTGGCGCCCATTGCCTCCGGCACGATCAACGGCCTGATCTACGGCGCGGCCATTCGCCTGGGCGGGAGCACGGGCGGCGCCGACTTTATCGCGCGCTATGTGCACAAGCGCCGCCCGGAATACTCGATGATGCGCATCATCTTCGCCTTCAACGTCGTGATTGCGGGCATTTCCTATTTCGTGTACAACTTCAACATCGAGCCGGTCATCCTGTGCATCCTCTATAGCTTCATCACCTCCAAGGTGAGCGACAGCATCCTCAAGGGCGGCGAGCAGGCGCTCAAGGTCGAGATGATCACAAAGCACCCGCACGAGATCACGCAGGCGCTCATCGAGGGATTGCACCACTCGGTCACCATCCTGAACGCCGAGGGCGGCTATTCCCGCGAGAACAAGACCATGCTCGTGTGCATCATCAACAAGCACCAGATCACCCGCCTGACCGAGATCATCCGCGAATTTCCCGACACCTTCGCCTGCGTGACCGACGTAAGCAAAACGCTCGGCAACTTCAAGCGCATAGGCCGCTAGAGGGCTTTAACCGCAGCAAGGGGGGCAAAATATTTCAAGCGCGTGGGCCGTTTACGGGCTGACGCGCTTGAATTTTTTTCTCCCTTGCCTTTGCTATTGCGCCTCGGCGGCTAGTTGGGGGGCGGATATGCTTGGGCGGGCTTGGCCGCTTTGAGTGCCTAGCGCCCAGGAGATCGCCTCGCGCAGTTCGCGGATCGGGACGACCTCGATGGGTAGTTCCCGGTAGCGCTGGCGGTCGTTTTCCTGCGGGATCAACACCATTTTAAGCCCCGCGCGCATCGCCGCCTGAATCTTTTCGCTGACGCCGCCGACCGGCAGCACACGCCCCTGCACCGACATTTCGCCCGTCATGGCCATGTCGCCGCGCACGGGCATTTGATTGAGCGCCGAGTACGCGGCCACCGCCATCGCCACACCCGCCGACGGGCCGTCCACCGGCGTTCCGCCCGGGAAATTGATGTGCAAATCCACCTGATCCATGTGCTCGCCCATCGCGCGAAGCACGGTCAACACGTTCTCCGCCGCGCCGCGCGCCATCGACGTGCGCATGAGCGTGTGCCCGCCCCCGCCCAGCTGCTCCTGCTCCACGATCCCGGTCACGTGCACCTGCCCCGTCCCCGGTTGCGCGACCGCCTCCAGCTCCATCACCACGCCCTGGTGCGCGCCGTGCACCGCCAGCCCGTTTACGCGGCCCGGTTGCGGCGCGCGCACGCAGCCCTTTGCGGGCATCTGCGCGTAGTGCCCGCACTCGAGCACCCACTCCACATCCGCGTGCGTGAGCTGGTCACGCCCCTCCGCCTGCGCGACCCCCGCCGCCATCTGTACGATGTTCACCGCGTCGCGGCCGCTGCCCGAATGCCGACCGATCAGGCACGCGTCCGCCTCCTCGAGCGGGAACCCCACGCGCCTGCCCGCGCCATCCGCGATCTGGGTGAGCTCCTCCGCCTCGAGCGGCCGAAAGAATATCTCCATGCACCGCGACCGAAGCGCCGGCGGCAATTCCTCCGGCGCCCTTGTGGTCGCGCCGACCAGCCTAAAGTCCGCCGGCAACCCGTTTTCAAAGATCTCATGGATGTGCCGGGGCGTCTTTGCGTCGTCCGGGTCGTAGTACGCCGACTCAAAGCGCACCTTTCTATCCTCGAGCACCTTGAGCAGCTTGTTCATCTGCGCCGGGTGCAGTTCGCCAATCTCGTCCAAAAACAGCACGCCCCCATGCGCGCGCGTCACCGCGCCCTCCTTGGGCTGCGGAATGCCATTCATGCCCAATTGCCCCGCGCCCTGGTAGATCGGGTCGTGAATGCTGCCAATTAATGGATCTGCGATAGACCGTTCGTCGTATCTTGTGCACGTTGCATCCATTTCAATGAAAGGGGCGCTGGGCAGGAAGGGGGTTCCGGGCGAATGCTTGGCGACCTCGAGCACCAGGCGCGCGGCGCAGGTCTTGCCGATGCCGGGCGGGCCGTAGAGTATGACGTGCTGGGGATTGGGGCCGCACAGGATCGCCTTGAGCGCGCGCACGCCCTCCTGCTGGCCGATGATGTCCTCGAGCGACGCCGGACGCACGCGCTCGGTCAGCGGTTCGCTCAGGTGAATCCTGCGCAGTCTGTTCAGTTTCTCCATGTCGCGCGACGCGCTGGGTCCGCGCACGCTGTCGGGCCGCTCCTGCCCCTTGATCTGCCGATAAAAATAGATGCCCACGATCACCGTGACCGTCAACTGAATGAACATGAGGACAGCCGTCAAAAAACATCCCTCCCGTACCAAGCGGTTCCATCGCTTAGTATGGGAGGGATGCGTACAATTTAAACAGCGGTTTTTAAGACACCGACGGGGGCATGAGCTGCGCCTTGGGCGACGCGACCGCGTGGCGGTGAGACGGCGCCTCGCCGGCCAAGAGCGTCGGGGCGCTGTGTCCGCGCACCGCCTCTTCGGTGATGATGCACTTGGAAACCGAGTCCTGCGAGGGGATCTCGTACATCGTGTCGAGCATCACGCCTTCGATGATCGCGCGCAGGCCGCGCGCGCCGCTCTTGCGCTTGAGCGCCAACTCCGCAATGGCGGTCATGGCGCCTTGCGAGAACTCAAGCTCTACGCCGTCCATCGAGAGCAGCTTTTGATACTGCTTGACCAGCGCGTTGCGCGGCTCGGTCAGGATGCGCACGAGCGCGTCCTCGTCGAGCTGGCTGAGCGTGACCAGGATCGGCAGTCGCCCGACAAACTCGGGAATCAGCCCAAACTTGAGCAGGTCCTCCGGGCGCACCTGCGACATGATCTCGGCGTCCGCGATCTGCTCGGCGCTCTTTACGTCCGCGCCAAACCCCATGACCTTCTTGCCCACGCGGTTGGCGACGATTTTCTCGACTCCGTCGAACGCGCCGCCGCAGATGAACAGGATGTTGGTCGTGTCGATCTGGATGAACTCCTGATGCGGATGCTTGCGCCCGCCCTGCGGCGGAACCGAAGCGACCGTGCCCTCGAGCATCTTGAGCAGTGCCTGCTGCACGCCCTCGCCGCTCACGTCGCGGGTGATCGAGACATTTTCCGACTTGCGCGCAATCTTGTCGATCTCATCGATGTAGATGATGCCACGCTGCGCGAGGTCAATGTCGTAATCCGCGTTCTGAATCAGCCGGAGCAGGATGTTTTCGACGTCCTCGCCGACGTATCCGGCCTCTGTCAGGCTGGTCGCGTCGCCGATGGCGAAGGGCACATTCAGGATCTTGGCCAGCGTCTGCGCAAGATAGGTCTTGCCGCAGCCGGTC
Source organism: Clostridia bacterium (assembly GCA_036645575.1). Lineage (GTDB taxonomy): Bacteria > Bacillota > Clostridia > Christensenellales > Aristaeellaceae > JAVXNW01. Next base: position 17,011 of record JAVXNW010000007.1, read on the forward strand.
GGGCCAAGCATCACGACGTTGGACTTTTGCAATTCCACGTCGTTTTTGCGCGGCGGATGCGCAATGCGCTTGTAGTGGTTGTATACGGCGACCGCCAGCGTCTTCTTGGCCACTTCTTGGCCGATGACGTACTGGTCGAGCACCTCCTTGATCTCCTTGGGGCGCATGATCTCCCCGGCGTTTGCGTCGCGACCCGTGTCGATGTCGTCCGCGACGATCTCGTCGCACAACAGCACGCACTCGTCGCAGATATACACGCCGGGTCCCGCCACCAGGCGACGCACCTGCTCCTGCGTCTTTCCGCAGAACGAGCACTTCACCTGCTTAAATTCGTCTTGCTTTGCCATGAATAGCTCCTTTTCCTCAAGCTTACCTGCGCGGCGGGAAGATCTCGTCGATCAGCCCATACGCCTTGGCCTCCTCCGCGGTTAGGAAATGGTCGCGCTCAACGTCGCGCTCAATCTCCTCAAGCGGTCTGCCTGTGTTCTTTGCCAGTTCCTCATTCAGCTTCTTCTTGATCTTGAGCAGCTGTTCGGCGTGGATCAGGATATCGGTCGCCTGACCACTTGCGCCGCCCGACGGCTGATGGATCAAGATCTCGGCGTTGGGGAGCGCCTTGCGCTTGCCCTTTGCGCCCGCCGCCAGCAAAAACGCGCCCATGGAGGCCGCCATGCCAATGCATACGGTGGACACCTCGCACTTGAGGTACTTCATCGTGTCGTAGATCGCCAGCCCCGCCGTGACCGAGCCACCCGGGCTGTTGATGTAGAACATGATGTCGGCGTCCGGGTCTTCCATCTCTAAAAAGAGCATTTGCGCCACGACCAGATTGGCCGAATCGTCGTTCACCTCGCCGCCCAGAAACACGATGCGGTCCTTTAGCAAACGGGAAAATATGTCGTAGGAGCGCTCTCCTCGGTTGGTCTGTTCGATGACATAGGGTACCAAATTCATGCGTGACGCACCTCCCTGATATTGATTATGCGCAACAAAGCGCTTCTACAATCAGTCGCGCGCTTATTCGGCGGCGACGGAATCTTTGAGCAGTTGAATGGTCTTCTTCATCGTGATCGAATCGCCGAAGTACGCCTTTTCGCGCCCACCCAGCATCTCGCGCACTTCCTCCGGCGTCTTCTTCATCTGCTCGGCCTGCTCGTTCAGCGCTTCCTCGATCTCCTCGTCGGTCGCCTCGATGCCCTCCGCCTTGCGGATCGCCTCGAGCACCAGCTGCGCCTTCACGCGCTCCTGCGCCTGCGCCTTGTAGCCCTCACGCATCTGCTCGATCGTCTGGCCGGTATACTTGAGAAAGTCCGCCATCTTAAGCCCCTGGTAGGACATGCGCATCTCCATGTCGCGCATCATGCCGTCCAGCTGCTCTTCGATCATTGCGTCCGGGATCTCGACCTGGGCATTCTCGACCGCCGTGTCGATGACTTCGTTTTCAAAGGCCGCGTCGGCCTTCTCCTGCGCCTCTTTTTCGAGCTTTTCGCGAATCTCGGCCTTGTATGCCGCCAGCGAATCGCACTCTGAAACGTCTTTGGCGAACTCGTCGTCCAGTTCCGGCACTTCTTTTTCTTCAATGCCGTTCACCGTGACTTTGAACACCGCGGGCTTTCCCGCCAGGTTCTCGGCGTGGTACGCCTCGGGGAAGGTGACGTTTACGTCCAGCGTCTGCCCGATGGTCGCGCCGATCAGCTGGTCTTCAAAGCCGGGAATGAAGCTGTCCGAACCGATCACGAGCTTCTGACCCTCGGCAGTGCCGCCCTCAAACTGCTCGCCCTCGCAGAAACCCGCGTAGTCGATGTTCACCTGATCGTCCAACTTGACCGGGCGATCGGTCACTTGGACAAAGCGGGCGATGCGCTCGCGCGCGCGCTCGAGTTCCGCGTTCACGTCGTCCTCTGTGCACTCGTTTACCACGCGATCGGCCACAATGCCCTTGTACTGGCCAAGCGTCACCTCGGGATAGACATATACCGTGCAGGTAAATTCAAGCGGCTTTCCGCGCTCGATCGCGCCCACCTCGATCTCGGGGCGATCGACCGGGTTCAGTTCGTACTGCGCGACGGCCTGCTTATACAGGTCCGGAAAAATCGCGTCAAACGCGTCCTCATAGAACATCTCGACCCCATAGTGCATTTCGATGACCTTGCGCGGCGCGTGGCCCTTGCGAAAGCCGGGAATATTGACGCGACCCTTGAGTTTGTTGTAGGCGATCTCAATTCCCTTTTCAAATGTCTCCGGCTCAACGACGAAGGCAAGCTTGACCTGATTGGACGAGAGCCTCGTAAAAGTAGTTTCCATTGGCTTCAGCCTCCTGATTCATCCATTAATCTTCTTCAAAGCGTATCTCTGAGATCATAGCACATGGCGCGCATTTTTGCAATCCCGCCAGCTGTAAACAATTTGCCCGCCGGCGTAGAATGGGTTACTTTCTTGCGCGCGCGCGCTATTTGGGGGAATTTGGGGGATTTACGGCGCTACCTGCCCACCTTGATGATGCCGCCGCTCGAGGGGTAGGTGCTCTTGCACAGTTCCTCGCGCGACGTCTCCTTGCCGTCCTTGTAATAGAAGCGATAGGTGGTGGTTCGGTAGCCGGTGCGGCGCTTTTCCAGCCATTCCGTCGCGCCGGTGGGCAGGTCGTTTGTGTAGACGTAGGCCGGCGCACCCGCGTAAGTGCTGCCGTTGGTCTTGACCTTCAGCTTGATCTCCACGCCGTCGTCCAGCAGCCTTCCGTACAGCGACACGAGCACCTGCTTGCTCTTGGTCAGCTTGGCCGAAATGTAGACCGGGTAGTCCGACGTGTTTTTAAACTTGAGGTCCTGGTTGGGCCAGTTGACCGTCGCGTCCAGACCCCGCCCGATGTAGGTGGACGGGAGCGAGTGCGGGTAGCGCTCGACGATCTCAAGGCCCGCCTTGGCCACCACGTTAAACAGCGTCGTCGATACCTGGCAGATGCCGCCGCCAACCTGGAAGGTGTGGCTGCCGCTGGCCAGCGCGGGCGCGGACTTATAGCCCTTCTCGCGCGTGCGCTTGCCCAGCGCCTGGTTGTAGGAAAATGTCTCGCCCGGCTGGATCGCCATGCCGGAGATTGTGTTGCAGGCCAAGTTCAGGTTGGCCAAGCGATTGCTCGAGGATGTCGTGGCGCTCGTCTTGCAGGTGGATATCTTGCCAAAATGCCCCTGCAGCGTGGCAATCGTCTGCCCTGGCGCCACCTTGTGGCGATCGACCTCGGCGCGCCCGCCGCCGCTTTGAACCACGCGCGCCACTTCGTCCAGCATGTCGCCCACATCGACCACCAGGCCGTCCTTCCCCTCGACATAGGTAAAGCCAGCCACCTCGTCAAAGCCCGATATGGTCGCGTTGACCGCCGGCTCGGAGACGCTCGTGGCGATCTGCGAAAGCAGCTGCGTGAGCTTTTCCTCGTCGTAGCCCAGCACCACCCGATAGTCGCGCGCCCAGATGCCCGCCGTCTTCGTGACCTCGTCCGCGCGCGTGGCAAAGGTGCCGTGGCGGCCAATCGCATAGGCGCTTTTGAGCACGGTCTCGTAATCGGAGGCGTAGCCCATGTCCTCTGCGCTCAATGACCACTTCTTGCCGTCCACCACCAGGTCGACGGTGCAGGCCGCGCGCGCCGCCGCGTCCTTGGCGCGCCATGTGTCAAGCGCCTGCGCAAGCGTCATCGTGGATACGTCCTGCCCGTCCACCGTGATCCCGGGATAGAACGTGTCCCGCGAAACCGCCTCAACCTGCTGGTTAAAGCGCGTCCCGCGCACCAGCGCGCCGATGGAAAACACCACCACCGCGCTCAAAATCAGCGTCATCACCATCGCAACCGGCGTAGACCACCACGCGACCCGCTGCTTCTTGCGCCGGCCGCGCCCCGCGCGCGGGGCGCCCTTGCGCGCCGCGCCCCGCGCCCGCCCAGCATCCGGCATGATTTTGGCGTCCACGCTCGGCTTCTTACGCCGCGTGATTTTGGCGTCCGCGCTCGGCTTCTCGTCCCGCATGATCTCCGCGTCCGCATTTTCGCCCCGCGTGATCTCCGCGTCCGCGCCCGATTCCTCGCCGCGCATCATCTCCGCGCCCGCACCCGGCTTCTTCTCCACATCACAAGCGCGCCCGGCATTTCGCCGTGCGCGTCGTGACGTCTCCGCCAGTGCCCCGTCTTTCTTGGCATTTCGAGAAAACTTTTCCAAGTTCACCGCCTCATTCGCTCTTCGTCGGTTGATTCTGCATGTAGTATGAAAGCACAAGCAGCGCGTCGGACAGGTGCACGCTTTGCAGCGTCACCTGCTCCGGCACCGCAAGATCGACCGGTGCAAAGTTCCAGATGGCGCCAACGCCCGCGTTCACCAGCCGGTCGCACATGGACTGCGCAACCGTCTCAGGCACCGCCAGCACGCCGATATCCACCTTGTTTTCGGCCAAATACCCGTCCAGTCGGTCAAGGGGCAATATGGGCAGTCCCCCCTTGGTGGCGCCCAGCGCCTCGGGCCGCACGTCAAAGAGCGCCTCGACCGCAAAGCCCATCTCGCGAAACGCCTTGTAGCCCGATACCGCCTGGCCGATGTTGCCCGCGCCCACCACGATGCAGCGGTAGTCGCGCGTGAGCCCCAATATCTGCCCGATCTGGTTTTTGAGTTCGGTTACGTTATACCCATATCCCTGCTGTCCAAATCCACCAAAGCAATTGATGTCCTGGCGAATCTGCGAGGCGGTGAGTCCCATGCGCTCGCCCAGCTGTTGGGATGAAATGCGCACAAGACCCGCCTTTTCCAGATTCCCCAAATAACGATAGTATGCCGGCAGGCGACTGACGACTGCCCGGGGTACCCTGTCACGCTTCTCGTGCATCATTTTCAACACCCTCTGTTATTTCATTACAGTTTGATTTCACCCATCTGCCGTTGCGCCTGCGCGCGCAGTAGCGGGTCCACCTCGGAAGAAATAAAATCCACGACCTGCTCCGCCGCGCGTCCCGTATACAGCCGCGCGTCGAGCAGCGCGTCGAGGTGCTCGCGGTCGAGCGGAAACGCCTCGTCCTCGCCAATGCGCCGAAGCAAGTCGTTGTCAAGCCCCTCTTGGCGCATGCGCACCGTCGCCTCGTGCGACAGGACGCGAATGCGCTCGTGCAGTTTCTGCCGGTCGCCGCCGCGCTTGACGCCCTCCATCAGGATGTTTTCGGTCGCCATGAACGGCAGGTTTTCCTGAATGTGCTTGTCGATCATCTTGGGATAGACCACGATCCCGGTCACGACGTTTGCGTACAATTCGAGCACCGCGTCCAGCGACAAAAAGCTCTCCGCCAGCGAAAGCCTGCGGTTGGCCGAGTCGTCGAGCGTGCGCTCAAACCACTGCGTCGCGGCGGTCATGTCCGCGTCCTGGGTGAGCGCCATCACATGGCGCGCAAGCGAGCACATGCGCTCAGAGCGCATGGGGTTGCGCTTGTAGGCCATGGCGCTTGAGCCGATCTGGTCCTTGCCAAAGGGCTCCTCCAGCTCGTGAAACGCCTGCAGCAGGCGCATGTCCTGCGCAAACTTGTACGCGCTTTGCGCGACGCCCGCGTTGGCCGACAGCACCCGGCTGTCCATCTTGCGCGGATAGGTCTGCCCGCTCACCGAGAACACCCGCTCAAGCCCCATCTTCTGGGCGATTCGCCTCTCCGCCTCGACGCACTTGCGCCCGTCCCCGTCAAACAGCTCCATAAAGCTGGCCTGGGTGCCGGTTGTTCCCTTGGAGCCCAGGAGCTTGATGGTGCCCAGGACGTGGTCGATGTCCGCTACGTCCATCGTCAAATCCTGCATCCACAGCGTCGCGCGCTTGCCCACCGTCACCAGCTGCGCGGGCTGAAGGTGCGTAAGCCCAAGCGCCGGCATGTCCTTGTATTCAAGGGCAAAGTCCTTGAGCCGCCGGAGCACCTCGACCACCTTTTCGCGAATCAGCTTTGTCGCGTCCAGCAGGATCAGCGCGTCCGCGTTGTCGGTCACATAGCAGCTCGTCGCGCCCAGGTGGATGATCCCCGCCGCGTCCGGGCACATTTCGCCATAGGCGAGCACGTGCGCCATCACGTCGTGGCGGGTCTTCTCCTCATGGCAGCGAACCGCCTCGTAATCGATGTCGTCCAGATGCGCCTTCATCTGGTCGATCTGCCCCTTGGTGATGTTGAGTCCCAATTCCATTTCGGTCTCGGCCAGCGCCACCCACAGCCTGCGCCACAGGCCATAACGGTGGTCGGGCGAAAACAGCCGCTGCATCTCGGGGCTTGCGTACCGGCTGTTGAGCGGCGTCTCATATACGCACTTGCGCTCCATGGCATTTTCTCCTTATCGAATGATCAGCTGCTCGCGGCCGGGTCCGACCGATACGTATTTGATCCGGCAGCCGATCTGCTTTTCCAGAAACAGCACGTATGCCTGCGCGGCCTCGGGCAGGCGCGCAAAGTCACGAATGCCGGTGATGTCCTCTTCCCAGCCGGGCAATATCTCGTAGATCGGCTTGCAATCGTCCAGATCCGGCGTATAGGGGAAGTTGTCGATCGCCTGCCCGTTCATCTCGTAGCGCACGCATACCGGGATCTGCTTAAGCCCCGACAGCACGTCGATCTTGGTCAGCGCAAGCTCGGTCGCGGCCTGCAATTCGGTGCCGTGGCGGGTCGCCACGATGTCCATCCACGCCACGCGACGGGGTCTTCCGGTCGCCGCGCCGTATTCGCCGCCCGCTTCGCGCAGCCAATGTGCCTCGTCTCCCGAAAGTTCGCCCACAAACGGGCCTTCGCCCACGCACGTCGAGTACGCCTTGACCACGCCCACCACGTCCTCCACCTTGAGGGAAGGGAGGCCGGAACCAAGCGGCGCATAGGCGGACAGCGGCGAGGACGAGGACGAATACGGATAGATGCCGTATTCGATGTCGCGCAGCGCGCCCAACTGTGCCTCAAAGAGGATGCTCTTATCCTGCGCGCGCGCTTCCTTCAGCAGTTCGCCCGCGTCGCAGATCATCGGGAGCAGCGGCGTCGCGTACTGTTCAAGCCATGCCATGATGTCCTCGTAGACGATCGGCGCCTGGCCGTAGGCGGTCGAGAAGACCGCGTTTTTCCAGTCGATCAGCATCCGAAGGTGCTTTTCAAGCGACTTAGGCCTAAGCAGATCGCCCATCTGAATCGCCTTTTTCATGTACTTATCTCCGTACACCGGCGAAATGCCGCGCTTGGTCGAGCCGTACTTGGCGCTGCCCAGACGCTGCTCCTCCAGTTCATCCTGCAAGGGATGGAACGGAAAGACGATGGTCGCGCGGTCGGAAATCTTCAAATTCTTTTCGGAAATCTCGACGCCCTGCGCACGCACGCGCTCGATCTCGCCGCACAAGTGCTTGAGGTCGATCACCGTGCCCGTGCCCAGCAGGTTCACCGCATCCTTGCGGAAAATGCCCGAGGGCAGCAGGTTGAGTGCGAATTTGCCGTATTGGTTGATCACGGTATGTCCGGCGTTGTTTCCGCCTTGGTATCGAATGACCAGATCAAACTGGTCCGCCAGGTAGTCAACCATTCGGCCTTTTCCTTCGTCGCCCCAGTTGATGCCAACGATCGCGCAAATTTTCATCATTAGACGCCTCCAAATCGAATATTCCATGGCAATATATGGATAACGTGCGGAAAATCCGCCCGTTTCCATGCGTTACGGCCTATTATAGCACCTACTTCCCGCACATTCAAGCAAGCTTTAGCAAATTCTACCGAATTACACGCAGTTTGACACAAAAGCGCTCCCACGATACGCGCCGCGCAAAATTTTGTTTTGCCCGCGCGTTTCGCGCTCTGTGGCCGCCCGCGCGCGGCGCATCATGCTCGGCTCTGCGATCTGGGCCGCACGGGGCGTCCGCTGGCTGCCCGCACGCGGCGCGCGGCGCAGAATTAATCTCGTGTTCGGTTGCCGCGTGCCAAAAATGTGCTATAATGCAGTATACGAACAGGCGTTCGCTTTCTAGGAAAAGGGGGCCATCCGATGGATCTGATGGAAAAGCTCGAGGTGTTGACCGACGCGGCCAAATACGACGCGGCCTGCACGTCAAGCGGCGTCACGCGCCGTGGCGTGCGCGGCGCGCTTGGCAACGCGGTCGCCTCCGGCATCTGCCACAGCTTTTCGGCCGATGGGCGCTGCGTATCGCTTTTGAAGGTGCTCTTGACCAACGCGTGCGCGTATGACTGCAAATACTGCGTCAACCGCAATTCAAACGACGTAAAGCGCGCCGCGTTCACGCCCCAAGAGCTGGCGGAGCTCACGATGGGCTTTTACCGGCGCAACTACATCGAGGGGCTGTTTTTAAGCTCTGCGGTGGCGGGCTCGCCCGACAGGACGTGTGAATTGATGCTCGAGGTGCTTCGGCTGCTTCGAAACACCCACCACTTTTTCGGCTATATCCACGTGAAGGCGATTCCGGGGGCCGACGCGCGCCTGACGCGGCAGATGGGGCTATTGGCCGACCGGATCAGCGTGAATATCGAGCTGCCGAGCGAGCAAAGCTTAAACTGTCTCGCGCCCGAAAAGTCCCGCGCGGGCATTCTCTTTCCAATGCGGCAGATATCAAGCGGCATCCTCGACACGCAAAATGCGCTGTCGCGCTACCGCTACGCGCCCAAGTTTGCGCCCGCCGGGCAGAGCACCCAGCTGATCATCGGCGCGACGCCCGAGAGCGACCGCCAGATCTTGACGCTGTCTGAGGCGCTGTACCGAAACTACCACCTAAAGCGCGTGTTCTTCTCCGCCTATGTGCCGGTCGTGGCCGACAAGGCGCTGCCCCCGCTCGACACGCGCCCGCCGCTTTTGCGCGAGCATCGGCTCTACCAAGCGGACTGGCTCCTGCGCTTTTACGGCTTTGAGGCAAGCGAATTGTTTTCGCCGGGTGATCCGGGGCTTGACATGGCGCTTGACCCCAAGTGCCAATGGGCGCTTGGGCACATGGGGGATTTCCCGATCGAGGTGAACACCGCCGCCTACGAGCAATTGCTGCGCGTGCCGGGCATTGGCGTCAAGAGCGCGTGGCGCATCACCGTCGCGCGGCGCGAGCAATGCCTCACCTTTGACGGCCTCAAGCGCTTGGGCGTGGTGCTCAAGCGCGCGGGCTACTTTCTGACCGCCGGCGGCAAGGCCCTGCCGGGCGTCAAGATGGACCCGCGATTCATCCGCCCCGCGCTGATCGAAAAGCGCGCGCCCCAAAGCTATGAGCAACTTTCGTTCTTGGAACCGACAAGAGAGGACGTGCAAAAATGCCTGACAGGACAGATTTGATCTACCGCTATGACGGCACGCTAAAGGGCCTATTGTGCTGTGTGTACGAATGCTTTTCATCCAAAGAGAACCCGATGATGATCCTGCCCAAAGACGAGATGCAGCTGATGTTGCTGCCCGAAAAGGTGATTGAAACCGATCCCGCGATTGCGCTGCGCGTCGCAAACGCCATCACCGGAAAGCTGTCGGAGGAATTTATGCGCTTTGTGGCCAGCGCGCACCTGTGCGCGCTGGCGGGGCGCGAAGGCCTCATCGTGGCGCTGATAAGGCGCGGCTTTCGTCAAGGCGCGCGGGTGCTAAACGACCTAGGGGACCCGGCGGTCAATAAGCTCACGCGCGCGGTAAACGCGCTGGCGAACGAGGCGCATCTGTATCTCGGCTTCACCCGCTTTCAAGTGACGGACGGCGTGCTGACCAGCGTGATCGAGCCGAAAAATCGCGTGCTGCCGCTGATGCGCGCGCACTTTTGCGACCGCTTCTCGGGCGAGACGTTCCTGATATACGACAAGACCCACGCGCAGGCGCTGATTTATCACTTGGGCGTCGCGCGGATCGAGTCGATTCAGTCGCTGCAATTGCCCGCCGAGGACGAAGTCGAGCGCCATTTTCGCGCGCTCTGGCGCCTGTTTTTCAAAACCGTCTCCATCGCGTCGCGCGAAAACCCCCAGCAACAGCAAACCCACCTCCCCCAACGCTACCGCAGCCAAATGCCCGAACTAACCCCGCCGACCTATCCAAAGCTTCAGGAGATTTCGTAGCCAAGCCCATCGCGCTTCGTCATACCTGTTTAAGGAGCGCGGAGAGGGGCGCGTTTACTTGGGCGTTGCCGGAGAGGATATTGCCTTTTTCGAACGCGTCTTGCTCGCCCGGCCAGCCGGTGACGATGCCGCCGGCCTCGGTCACCAGCAATACGCCGGCGGCGATGTCGTAGGGCTTGAGTCCCAGTTCGAGAAACGCCTCATAGCGCCCGCAGGCGACGCAGCTGAGCGCGTAGGCGGCGGAGCCCATCCGTCGCATGTCATCGACGTTGTCCCTAAGCAGCGGAATCAGCTTTTTCATGCGCGCGCCGTCGGCGTTCGACTGGTGCGCAAAGGACATGCCGACCAACGAGCGCTGCAAATCGCCTTCGCGGCTCACGTGGATTTTTTCGCCATTCAGCGTCGCGCCCAAATGCTTGCCCGCCAAGAACAATTCGCCCAGCGCCGGGCAATATACCGCGCCCGCCAGCAGTTCCCCATCCCTTCGAAAGGCGATCGAAGTCGTGTAAATCGGAAGGCCGCGCATGTAGTTCGTGGTTCCGTCGATTGGATCGACCACCCACTCGCCCAGTTTTCCCTCGCTCACGCCGGTCTCCTCGCCGTAAAACCCGGTGCCCGGATACGCGCGCAACAGCCGCTCCCTGATGAGGCGCTCGGTCGCGCGGTCCGCCTGTGTCACGTAGTCATGCAGCCCCTTGACGGTGATCTCGGGCGCGCCCTGCGCGCGCGCATAGTCCCCCGCCTCCCGCGCCGTGTCCCCGCAAATGCGCATCAGTTTTTCAATTTCCATCCGCTTCTCCCTCGTTTCTTCAAAAGCCGCTGCCCAGCGGCAACGGCGGCCGTCCAAAATCCAGCCCCGCGCCCGACAAGGCCCGCGCCTTTCCCGCAATCGCTTCACCCAATTGTAGCACACACGCCCCGCACGCGCAACAAAAAACAGCCCGCCGCACTAACCGTAAAAAGTGAGTGCGATGGCTTGCTTGTGTAGATTGTCTTGACACCCTCGAAATCGTACAAATTTGAATAGCACCCGGTTCAATGCTCATCTGATGATGCGAGATAACGTAGGGGCGAACTGTGTTCGCCCGCTCTGTGTTCGCCCGCTCTCATCGGACAATACAACGATAATTGCGTGAATATGGTCGGGCATAATGCAATATTTATCGACAACTACATTTTCATATAGGGTATTTAATTTTTGAATTTCATCATCAACGACTTTACCAATGTCTGATAATCGCGGCAATTCATTCGGGCGAACACAGTTCGCCCCTACATGGTTCCACAACAACGCATTTCTATCGGCGACACAAATGGTCACAAAATATGCACCATTTGATGAATAATCATAACCCTGTAATCGTATCTGCTTGCGTTTGGGTAATTCCAAATTATCACCGCCTATGTATAAAACTCAAAATCAATGTCAACATTTACCTTACAAACCGATGTACATTATATAAATTAAACCCCTCATGCGCTTTTAAGCAAAGTACAAGGGAGCTATTTTTTAATTCAGTATACCATACTTTTTTATGCTGTGCAACAAAGTACGTTTATGCTATACCGATATTGTCGGAAATTAAGGAATCGCCGATTAAAGAACGTGCGGGATTTATTCAGCGGTTCCTTAAATAACGGCAAGCATTTGGCGGATGTTATGCGGAAATTCAGCGCAGAGATTTGCCGTAGGATACGATCAACATATCCTACGGCAAATCTCAAGGATGGAAAACATCCTTATCGGGCGGACGCTTGCGTGCGCCCGTTTTTGATTTGTGTCAGTTGAAGATGCGTGCGACCTTGGCGATGTTCGCCTGGTGCAGGGGATTGACCTTTTCGCTTCCGTGCGTGAGGCTCCCCTCCAGATGAATGCAGAACTGGCCTTCAAAGCCATTGTCCTTGCTGATCTGCGCGCCGTGCGGCATGCCGTTCATCGCGGCGGCGTAGCTGCGCCCGCCCGCAATCAGCAGGATGGGGCGCGAGTCCCACGACCACGCGCCGCCGTAGATCTTCTTGAGCTTGGCGGTGTCGGCCCTGGTCTTGGGCTCCACGTCCAGGTGGTTGTGCCCGCCCACGCGCCGGATTTTTAGCCGCGTGCCCGTGTCCAGATCGATCACCGTCGCAAGGCCGCGCTTGCGAAACTTTGTGTTGATGCCCGACTTGGCCCATGTCGCGTTGTTTACCTTGTGAGACGCCTTGGCCTTGCCCGAAAAAAGTTTGTGCACCGTCGCGCTATTCGCCTTGCCGGTTATTTTGAGGTTGTTGAAGGTTTGGAAGCTCTTAAGCGCCTTCTCGGTCGCCGGGTTGGCCTTGCCTGTCGCGGCGCTCTTTGCGAGGTAGCCCTTGCTCACAAGCTTCGCCTGCACGCGCTGCATGGGCGAGCGGCGCTTGCCCTTGTTGTTTTTGCCCGTCTCCACCACTTTGGAGCCTTTTTCCACCTTTTGCAGACCGCTTTTGAGCACATACCCCACCTTGGAGCCGGACTTCACGCGCGCCCACTTGCCCTTGACCTGCGTCACCTTGATCGCATCGCCCTTTTTGAGCGTATGCACGACTTTCGATTTCTCCGTAGCCTTTGCGTAGACCTTAAGCGTATGGGTTGCCTTGCACGCCAGCGTCTTGGCCAGCGCCGGTGAAGCCACCGTCACAAGCAATAGCACCATGCACAGCGCGCTCAAGCATTGAAGGCGCCTTGCCCTTGAAGCATGATCTTGCATCGTCATTCCTCCGCCATCGTCTTCGACGAGTTGTTACTGTATGATGGCATTATATTACAAAACCATTTCAATTGCAACCTTTTCCGTGCATTTCTTGTTTTATAAGGCCATTTTCCGCCCATCACAGGATTTCCTGCCCCATCACGCGCCTGAGCGCCCAGAGTAGCGGGAGGCCGAGCGCGAAGCAGGCGAGCGCCTGTCCCCCGCCAACCGACAGCGCGGCCAGCCAAAATGGCAGGTTGTCGATCGTCAGATGCAGCACCAGGCCGATGACCACCGCGTTCACGATCACCGGCGGCAGCGCGGCGAGCACCGGTCTTTTGCGCAGGAAATAGGTGAGGAATGCGGCGCCCAATGTGGCCAGCGAGCCAAAGACGACATCGATCAGCGTCGCGCCGCCCATGAGATTGGCGATCAGGCAGCCCACAAACAGCCCGGGGATCGCGGCGGGCGTCATGATCGGCAATAGCGTCAGCGCCTCGGCGACGCGCAGTTGCACCTGGCCATAGCTGATGGGCGCGAGCAGCAGCGTGACGGCTGCGTAGACCGCCGCAATGACGGAAGCATAGGTCATGTTGCGGGGGGTAAACCATTTCTTCATTTAATGAGTTCCTTCTTTCGAAAAAAATAGAGGGCGCACGAATGCCCCCTCTTTCATATAGGGGCGCTGCCAAAACAGCGCCCCACATTACCTGGTTTTGTTTAGCGACAGGAGGGCCCCGAACTGTCGGTTATGAAGTTAGGAAAGCGCTGATTAAAGAACGTGCGTGATGGCGGAAATTCAGCCGCCAGCGCCGCGGGATTTATTCAGCGATTCCTTAGCCGTCTATTGGCCTCAGAACTCCGCGCTGCGCGTGGTGCGCGGGAAGGGCAGCACGTCCCGAATGTTGCCGATGCCGGTCAGGTACATGATCAACCGCTCAAAGCCCATGCCGAACCCCGCGTGCTCGCATGTGCCGTACTTGCGCAGCTCCAGATACCACCAGTAGTCCTCCGGTTTCATGCCAAGCTCTATAATGCGCGCCGTGAGCACGTCCAGCCGCTCCTCGCGCTGGCTTCCGCCGCACAATTCGCCGATGCCGGGCACCAGCAGATCCGCCGCGGCGACCGTCTTGCCGTCCTCGTTCATGCGCATGTAGAAGGCCTTGATCTCCTTGGGATAGTCGGTCACGAAGACCGGCCGGCCAAAGTGCCGCTCGGTCAGGTACCGCTCGTGCTCGGTCTGCAAATCGCATCCCCAGAACACCGGATACTCAAACGCCTGTCCGCACGACGTCAAGATCTCCACCGCTTGCGTGTAGGTCACGTGCGCAAAATCGGCGTCGCGCACCTGCGTCAAGCGCTCAATCAAATCCTTATCGACAAAGCTGTTCAGGAACGAAAGCTCTTCCGGCGCCTCTTCAAGAACCGCCGCGATCACATACTTGATCATGGCCTCCTGAAGCGCCATGTCCTCTTTGAGCGTCGCAAAGGCGATCTCCGGCTCGATCATCCAAAACTCGGCGGCGTGGCGCGCGGTATAGCTGTTTTCCGCGCGGAACGTGGGGCCAAAGGTGTAGACGTTGCGAAACGCCATCGCAAAAACCTCGGCGTTCAATTGGCCGGATACGGTCAGCGACACCGGCTTTCCGAAGAAATCCTGATCGAAGTCCACCTTGCCATCCTCGGTGCGCGGCACGTTGTTTAAGTCAAGCGTGGTCGCCTGGAACATCTCGCCCGCGCCCTCGCAGTCGGAGCCGGTGAATATCGGCGTATGCACGTAGACAAAGCCCGCGTCGTGCATGAAGCGATGCACCGCCTGCGCGGCCAGCGAGCGAATGCGGAACCCGCACTGAAACAGGTTGGCGCGCGGGCGCAGGTGCTGAATCGTGCGCAGGTATTCAAGCGTGTGCTTTTTCTTTTGCAGCGGGTAATCGCTCGGGCTCTCGCCCAGCACAACGAGGCTTTCGGCCTTTAGCTCAAAAGGCTGCTTCATTTCAGGCGTCATCACAAGCGTGCCCGTCACGCAAAGCGACGCGCCCACGCCAATCTCCCTGACCGCCTCGTGATAGCCCGGGAGCTTCTCCTCCTCGAGCACCACCTGCAAATTTCGAAAGAAGGAACCGTCATTGAGCTCAATAAAGGCAAAATGCTTGCTCTCGCGAATCGTGCGCACCCAGCCCTTGACGCAGACGTCCGCCCTGTCCGCCTCAGGCGTCTCACGGAACAACTGCTTCACCAAAAAGTCCGCCATCTCAATCAGCTCCTCATCCATATCGTCAATTTTATCATTATACCCCATTTTTGTCATAATTGCAAAAGAAGATTTAGAAAACTCCCCCGCCCGCCGCCCTTGGGCGCACAGGCTAGGGAAGCGCTGATTAAAGAACGGGCGCGATGGTTCCCTAGAAGGGCGCCTCCTGCTCGTCGTCTACGACCACCACGTTTTCCCGGCCGAATACGTCGTATGCCTGCGTCAGGTTCTGGCGCTGCGCGGAGGGGGCGGCCTTGCCCGCGCCCTCCAGCGTCACCTGCAACCGCATGGGCTGCTCGAGCGCCTCGCTGATCGCATTCTCGGTCGCGGCTTTCTTGGCGGTAGACAACACCGTGTAGTACATCTTCCACTTTTTCGGGATTTCGATCGTCATCACGTCCTGTGTGACGCTCAGGAAGCGCGCCTGCTCGACCAGCGGATAGATCGACTTGTACGCGGTCTGGATGTGCGCAATCGCCTTTTGCCACAGCTCGTTTCCCGCAGCGGGCGGCGCGTTCGTCGCGCGCTTTTTTTCTTCGGGCTTGGGCTGCGCCTTGTCGGGCTTGGGCTGCGCCTTTTCCTGCTTGACCGCGACCGCCCCGTCCTCCAGCGCCCGCTCGAGCTTCTCCACCCGCTCGCACAGCGCGTCGTTTCCGGCCTCGCGCTCGGGATGGCACGCCCGCACGGCCGCCAGTTCGAGCACGGTGCGCGGCTGCGCGGCCCACTTCATCTGCGCCTCGCAGTTCATAAACAGCTCCATCCGCCGCATAAGCCCCTCGCGCGACAGGTCCTTTCCCTGCGCGCGATAGCGCTCGGCGTCCTCCTCGGCGATCTCGAGCAGTTCGCCCAGCTCCGCGCCCATCACCTGCGAAAGCAGCAGCGCCCGCAGATGCTGGGTGACCTCGCGCGCAAAGACCGATGGATCGCGCCCGTCGCAGACCAAGTCGTCAATCGCCTTGAGCGCCGCGCCCGCGTCCCCGCAGATGAGCGCCCGGACAAAGTCAAACAGCGCGCGCCGATCGGTCGAGCCCAGCACGTTTCGCACAATATCGCTCGTCAGGTGGCCGCTCGCATAGGCTAGACACATGTCCATCAGCGACAGCGCGTCGCGCATCCCGCCCTCGGCCGCGCGCGCAATGTCCTCGAGCGCCTCCGCATCCGCGTCCTCGCCAATGCCCTTCAGCACCGTCTTGAGCCTTTTGACGATCACCTTGGCCGCAATGCGCTTAAAATCGTACCGCTGGCAGCGCGACAGGATGGTCGCGGGCAGCTTTTGCGGCTCGGTGGTCGCCAGAATAAACACCGCGTGCGCGGGTGGCTCCTCGAGCGTCTTGAGCAGCGCGTTGAACGCGCCGGTCGAGAGCATGTGCACCTCGTCGATGATGTACACCTTGTATTTGCCGACCGTCGGCGGATACACGATGGTGGCGCGCAGTTGGCGAATCTCGTCAACGCCGTTGTTGGACGCGGCGTCGATCTCGAACACGTCCATGTTGTTTTCCTTCATCAACTGCACGCACGCCTCGCACTTGCCGCACGGCTGCGCGCCGGGGCGCGGGTCCATGCAGTTGATCGCCCGGGCAAACACCTTGGCGGTGGAGGTCTTGCCGGTGCCTCGGCTCCCGCAGAACAGGTAGGCGTGCGCGACGTGCCCGGTCGCGATCTGGTTGACCAGCGTCTTGACAATGGGGTCCTGCCCCACGATGTCCGAAAACCCCTCCGGCCGCCACGTCCTGTATAGCGCCTGATAGCTCATTTTGCCCACCTCCGCCACTTTCTCCCTATTCTACCCCATCCGGCGCATAAAAAAAAGAGGGTTTGCGCAAAATCGGCGCGCGCCCTCTTGGATTATCGAGGTTTTCTACAACAGTTTCCCGAGGAAGTCCTGCGTGCGCTTGTTCTTCGGGCTTGTGAAGATCGCTTCCGGCGTACCCTCTTCCACCACGACGCCATCGTCCATGAACAGCACCCGGTCGCCCACCTCGCGCGCAAAGCCCATCTCGTGGGTCACGACCACCATCGTCATGCCGGTGTGCGCCAGCCCCTTCATGACCTCCAGCACCTCGCCCACCATCTCGGGGTCAAGCGCCGAAGTCGGCTCGTCAAAGAGCATGACCTCCGGGTCCATCGCCAGCGCCCGAACGATGGCAATGCGCTGCTTTTGCCCGCCCGACAGTTGCGCGGGATACCCATCCGCCTTGTCGGTCAGCCCCACGCGATCGAGCAGCTTCATGGCGGCCGCGCGCGCCTCCTCCTTGCTCATCAGCTTGAGGTTCACCGGCGCCAGCATGATGTTGTCAATCACCGACTTGTGCGGAAATAGATTAAACTGCTGAAACACCATGCCCATCTTGCGGCGAATCTTGTTGATATCGCAGCCGCGCGCGGTGATGTCCTGCCCGTCAAATACGATCTGCCCGCTCGTCGGCTCCTCCAAGAGGTTCAGGCAGCGCAGGAAGGTGGATTTGCCCGAGCCAGACGGCCCGATCACCACCACCACCTCGCCCTTTTCGATGTGCTGGTCGATGCCGCGCAGCACCTTCAGCTTGCCAAAGTCCTTGGTCAGCCCTTTAACGTAGATCACTCTGCCGCATCCTCCTTTCAAGCCTTCCGAACAAGCGGGTGAGGCCGATGACGATCACGAGGTAGATCGCCGCCACCATCAGCAGCGGGAAAAATGCCGAATAGGTGCGGCTTTTGATGTAGTCGCCCGCCTTGGCAAGGTCCATAAGGCCAATGTAGCCCACGACCGACGTCTCCTTGAGCAGCGCGATAAACTCATTGAACAGAGACGGCATGATGATCTTGAGCGTCTGCGGCATGACGATCAGCCGCATGGTCATGCCGCTGGTCAGTCCCAGCGAGCGCCCGGCCTCCGTCTGCCCCTTGTCAACCGACAGGATGCCGCCGCGCACCATCTCGCTCACATAGGCCGCGCTGTTGATGCCAAAGCAGAGGATGGCCGCCTGCACCTGCGTGACGCCCTTGAATGGCAGCAGGATGATAAAGTACATGATCATCAGCTGGACGACGACAGGCGTTCCGCGAATGACGTCCACATAGATGCTGGATATCCAGCGCAAAAAGTACCACTTGCCGATCTTCACTTGGCTGATGCGCATGAGCGCCACCAAAAACCCCAGCACCACGCCGATCAACGCCGCAAAGAGGGCGACAGTCAGCGTGACGCCCAGCCCGTCCAAGAGCATCTTGTAGCGGTCACCCTGTATGATGTTAAAATCAAACTGCTCCCAGATCGATAGCGCCCACGCCTTGATTGCTTCCAAATCGCCAACTCCTTTACAGCGTTCAAGGGGCGGACTTGCGCCCACCCCTCAGAAAAGTCGCACGGCCTATTAGCCGGCCATGTGCTTGGCCAGAATCGCGTCGAGGGTTCCGTCGGCCTTGATCTCGGCCAAGGCGGCGTTCAGCCCCTTCAGCAGCTCTTCGTTGCCCTTGGCGATCGCGATCGCGTACTGTTCGTTGCCGCTGTTGAGCTTCTCGTCCAGGAGGACGAGGCCCTTCGCCTGCTGAGCGAACACCGCTGCGGGCGCGGCGTCAATCACGACGGCGTCAAGGCGGCCGCTGATGACGTCCTGCACGGCGTCAATGCCCTTGTTGAAGCGGTTGATCTCGCTGGCTTTGATGTTGTCCGTCACATACAGATCGCCCGTGGTGCCCAGCTGAACGCCGATCTTCTTGCCGGCAAGGTCGCTTTCGGTCTTGATGGCGGAACCTTCCTGGACGATCATCGCCTGCACGGCGTCGAAGTAGGGATCGGTGAAGTCAACCGACTGCTTGCGCTCGTCGGTCGCGGACATGCCCGCGATGATGATTTCGATCTTGCCGCTAAGCAGCGACGGGATCAGCGCGCCAAAGTCCATTGCGTCGATGCGAACCGTGCTGGCGGAATCCATCTTGGCGATCAGCGCGTTCAAAATGTCGATGTCGATGCCCACCATCTCGCCGCTGTCGCCCACGGACTCAAAGGGCGGAAATTCCGGGTTGGTGGCGGCCACATATTCCTTGGCCATGGCGGTAGAACTCATCAGCATAATAAGCGCAAAAACCAATGCAAGAACCTTCGTCAACTTCTTCATGATTTTGTATCCCCCATTCATATTATGCAGGTATTATACATCACCTTCCCCACTTTATCAAGCCTTTATCCGGTTAAAGTTGTGTATCAATATGCAGTTTATACTGTTCCAGCCCACCTCGCCTAGCATTTTCCAAGCGCCACCCCCGGCGCGGTTCCCGCCCAAAAAACGCTCGCGCGCGCCTGCCCCTTGCGCGTTTCCGCGTCGCCCCCCGGCCTCACCTGCGCTTGGCCAAGCGCAATTGCTGGCGCAGTTCCCTCTCAAAACGCTCGCGCTCGGTCTGTTCTCTGGCGAGTTTCTCGGATAAGTCGTTGTTGTATTTCATTGCCTCGAGCGCCTTGTTCTGGTCGGCGCTTCGGTATTCGTCGATGGCGGCCAATATGCTCTTCTCGCGCTCGCCCTTGAGGCGCGCGGTTGACTTGTGAAGGTCGCCCCCCAACTGCGTGATCGAACCGGCAAGCGCCTGCCGTGCCTTCTCCTTCTCGCCCGCCAGCACGCTTGCTTGGTCGATCTCGCGCTGCTGACTGCCCGAAATCTGATCGGTCACATAGGACGACCTGCCCAGCCCCCGCGAGAGTGCCTCGTCAGAAAGGCCCTGCCGCTGTGCCTTGTACTGCCCCTTCAGCCCCTCCAGCTGGTTCTGGAAGGCGGGCTCCAGCTGCGCGATCTGCCCTTCAAGCGCCTGCGCCTTGTCGCGCGCGCCCCGATTGAGCGATTCAATCTCGCCGTCATAGAGCGCGCCGTACTTGTTCTGCGCCGCCTCGCGCAGTTGCGCCTCGTCGCGCGGGGTGAATGCCATCTTCTGATAGTCGGTCGGCTCTGGCGTCTTCATCCCAATCGCCTCCAGAAATTGGTCGCGATACTGGTTAAAGGCCGCCTCGGTCTTCTTGTTCCACTTGCCGTTCACCTTGATGTTTGCGCCCAATGAGCGCAGCACCTCCTGATACTCCCGAACCAGCTTCCCCTTGAGCCCATAAAATTCCGATGCCAATCCACTCGCTCCTTTCGTCGGTATCCCGCGCCTCCGCTTGGTCATCCCGCTCGCGATCCCCGCGCGTCCGCCAAGGGTTTTTTCCTCCCACTTCCCCCCCGTCCGCGCCTTTCGCCCGCTCATCCGTCCATCTCGCAAAGCACGCTCAGCCCCGGCGCGATCTCAAAATCCGCGCCCGCCGCATTTTCAATCGTCAGGGTAAATCGGCGCCCGTTCACGCCCAGCGGCACCGTCACCGGCCGCATCCTTTTGCCCAAACGCATCTCGCGCTTGACCTTCCCGGCGTCGGTCAGGAGCGTGAGCGCGATATTCCCCCGCGCGAACATGGATACGGACTCCACGCGCTTGTCGATGCCGGGCCTGCCCAGGTCGCTCCATGGCGTGCGCCAAAATGCCCGGGTGACGCCGAACGCACGGGCCTCCCCTTGCGCATACGCATCGATCGTTCCGTCGCCGCCCGTCATCAATAGCGCATCCCCGAAGGGCAGTAGACACGTGACCGAAACGCCCGTCGACAATAGGTAGGTGCCGCGCGCCGGATCGATTTCGAGGATCGCGTTGTTGCTCGTCGCTTGGTCAAGCGGCAGCGCAAGGTGCAATTTCCCCCGGTAAAACGCCGCGCAAGCGCCCGCAATGGCCGCCTGATTGATCCGCGCAAAGACCCCCTTGGCCAGCTCGTCCCCCACCGGCGCGACGGACACCCCGTTGTAGACGCAAAGCCCCTCCTTGGCAAGGAAGTAGCACGCGCTGCCGGTCGATACAATGCTGTTTTTCGCGACCGGCCCCACGACGCCGTGCACCTTGACCACCTCGTAATTGCCCGGATAGGTGCCGACGATCCGGTATAGGTCCTCGTCTTTGAACACCAATACGTCTCCAAAGAGCGCCCGAATCGCCTCGACGCTTCCGCCGTTCCATGTGGGAATCTGCAAAACGCCCCCGCCCGCGTCCGGATTGAGCGCGTCGCCGGTCCAGTTGCTCGGATCAAACGCGCGCGACCAGTAGACGCTGTCCGGTTCGCCCGCAAGGCCCGCGCCCCATATCCGCTCGTAGTTGAGCGCCAAGTGCGCAAATGCCCTGTCGCAGCCGGCAAGCGCGGTCATCTGCGGCCCGCCGTCCCACGTGAGCACCGGCCGCTTCCCGTCGGCCACCAGCAGCACATCCGTGCCTTTCACTTGGTAGTTGATGGCGGAGGCGTCATTTGAGCCCGCTTGGGCAAAGCGCGCCTGCCAGCTGTTTTCGCGCCATTCGTAGATGCCGAGCGCATTGACGGCGATCAGGCGGGGCGTGGTCACGCCGTTCACGCGCTGATAAAAGGCGGCCAGCGTGCCAATGCCGCCCGTGAGCGCCGTGTGCACAAACGCGCGGTTTCCCTTGCCCACGCGCAGCGCGCCGCCCTCGGTGTCCACGTTTTCCGCCTCGGCGGCATACTTGGGCGCAACGCTCAGTTCATCCGCCGCTTGATTGAGTCCCGCAAATTTCTCAATTACGTATTCCATGCGTCTGTCCCTTCCTAGCCCGCAAAAATCGTCCCCGCGTCACCGGTACTTGTTTCGAATCCGCCGCTTGCCCATCTGCCCGTCGAGCCACTTGCCGACCGACATCTGCGCCAGCTGATAGCGCGCGAAGAAGTACTGTGCCCGGGCCTGCCGCGCCGCGCCGCCCAGCGCCAATATTCGCCAGCTCGCATAGTCCGCGAGCGCCCCGTGATATCCCTCGGGAATGGGCGCTACGTCGCCGTCTTGGCGCATGGCCTCCGGGCTTCCGGCATAGTAGAGCGTATACTCCCCGTCCTGTTTTGCATAAATATACCCGTAATGCGATTCGAAGGCAACCTCGCTTCCGGCGGCATCCGTGAGCTTGATGGCATAGCCAAAACCGTCCGCCGCGTCGCCCGCCTTAAATTTTCCGTCGCGCACGACGACGCTTGCCTCGCGCGGCATTCGCAGTCCGCAGATTTCCCGCATGCCTTCGTTGATGTAATCGTCGATCATGGGGTCGCCCTGCGCATCGATCTCGTACTGTCCCCCGGTCTGTTCGCGCGTCCTGCGCCTGATTTCCGCCAGCGTCATTCAAAATCCCTCCTTTGTCTCCCCCCGCCCCTTGAGGGCAATGTCGTCAACTTAAGGATCGGGAGCGGCCTTGCCCCGCGCGCACGCATGTGGTCAAGGCTTCAAGCCTTGCAAAGTAAAGCCGCGCTCACGCGGGTTATTGAACGCGGAGGAGGGGCTGCTCGCCAGCCCGGCACTGCGGTGCCGTGCTGCGCACGACGCTGCGGCGTCGTGCTACGCTCACGCGGGTTATTGAACGCGGA
>JAVXNW010000008.1:0-39327 GCA_036645575.1 Clostridia bacterium
ACAACCAACACAGCCAAGATCATCTGCTTTTTCCACAATTTCATTCGTTACGCCTCCAGAGAAATTTTTATTTGAAATATATTTCAATAGAATTGTAACAACTCCACCCCACCCTGTCAAGGCGTTTGCCAGCCATTCCCAGTGATCAGCTAGGCTTTCCGCCCCTGCTTCCGGCCTGAGGCGAATTTGATCCTGGCCAAAATCATAAAAGAGGCTGTCGCGCAAGCACGAAAGGCGCAACAGTCTCTTTGGGTGCTACATGATCTGCATGATGGCGCATTTTAGGTATTGGGTTTCGGGGGAGGCGGGGAGGATGGGGTGATCGTGGGCTTGGGTGCGGTATTCTACCATGCGCACTTTGCGCTTGCCGTCGCGGGCGGACTTGTTGATCATGTCGATGAACATGTCGCTGTGCACGTGCTGGGAGCAGGAGCAGCTGACGAGGAAGCCGCCGGGCTTGGTCAATTTAAGCCCGCGCAGGTTGATCTCCTTGTATCCGCGCAGCGCGCTTTCGACGGTTGAGCGGCTCTTGGTGAACGCGGGCGGGTCCAGAATGACCAAATCGTACTGTTCCTTCTGTTCGGTCAATTCGCGCAGGTGGTCAAAGCAGTTGTGCGCCTCAAACGTCGCCTCGAGGCAATTGATGCGCGCGTTCTCCCGCGCGACCACGAGCGCGTCCTCCGAGATATCCACGCCCAGCACGCTCTTTGCGCCGTATTGGGCCGCGTTGAGCGCAAAGGAGCCGTTGTGGCAGAAGCAGTCGAGCACCCGCGCGCCGGGGCACAGCGGCGCGATCGCCGCGCGGTTTTCCTTTTGATCGAGGAAAAACCCGGTCTTCTGCCCGTTTTTGACGTCCACCAGATACTTGATGCCGTTCTCCGTCATCTCGACCTGATCGGGCACTTCCCCATAGAGCAGCCCGGTCTTCTGCTCCATGCCCTCGAGCCTGCGCACCGGCACGTCGTCGCGCTCGTAGATGCCCGTGGGCTTGATGACGTCCACAATCGCCTCGACCAGCACGTCCTTCCACTTTTCAAGCCCGAGTGACAGCGACTGCATGGCGCACACGCTGCCAAACTTGTCGAGGATCAGCGCGGGGATAAAGTCGCTCTCGGCATAGATCGCG
The DNA here is from genome assembly GCA_036645575.1 of Clostridia bacterium. Lineage (GTDB taxonomy): Bacteria > Bacillota > Clostridia > Christensenellales > Aristaeellaceae > JAVXNW01. Next base: position 1,127 of record JAVXNW010000008.1, read on the forward strand.
CGGCAGCTCTCGGTATCGCAAAAGCGCTTGCGGTACGCCCACGCCTCCTCGACCCGCTTGTGAAAAAACGCCGCGTCGATCTCCTCGTCGTGCTGTGTCAGCATCCGCAGGGATATCTGCGAATTGGGGTTATAAAACGCGCGCCCCAGAAATGTGCCCGCCGCCGAGCGCACCTCCGCCACGTCTCCCGGCTCAAACGCGCCCTCCGTGCGCTCGATGTCCGAGCGGAACACCCACGGATGCCCCGAGCGAACGCGCGAATCCCGTGTCTTTTTTAGGTATGCCTTCACCATGTTATTTTTCCTCCGGCGCAATGCGCCTTGCCTCAAAATAGTATCGCTTGTCGCGCGCCTCGCCCATCGAGAAGGTCTTGCGCGGCAGCGCGCCCGCGCGCCGCACGGCGGGGAACAGCTCCGCCTTGTCCATGGCGGTGAGCTGAATGCGCACCGCGTTTAAATTGGACAGCGCGTCCAGTCCGTGGATGTAGTCGAGCTTCGCGCCGGGATGCGCGGGCAGCCAGTCGTCCAGAAACCGCTGCACAATCGCGACCGGCAGCGGGCTTTTTGCGTTTTCGATGCGCAAGGGCTTGTCGAGCAGGTACAATTGCGCGGGCGCGCCCGCTTGGCAGGGCGTGACGCTCATCCCCTGCGCGCGGCAGTAGAGGATAAAGTCAAGCGTCAACTGCGCGCCGTCGGCGCCAAATACCGCACGGTGAATGGGTTCAAACACGAGCGCGGGATCGTACAGGTTGACCAGCTCCACCAGCGCGTAGCGCGCCGGGTGATTGAACGTCTCCTCTGGCCGCAAATTCTTTTTGACCTCGAGCCAGCAGCCGCGCGCCGCCGCCAGCGAGTGGTTTCCGTCGCCCACCGCGAACAGGAACCCATCCGCGCCGGCGTACAGCCCCTCCAGCGCGCGCGCGATCCCCTCAAGCGACTGCGCGTCCTCGACCGCCCACCCGCGCAGGCGACCGCCGCCCAGCATGAGTTCCACGTCGTACACCGGTCTTAGCGCCTCGCGCCTGGCGTACAGCGGCTCGATCAGCGTCTTTTTCGCGTCGTCCGCCAGCAGCATCACGTGCGGCAGCTCTAGGCTCGCCCCGCGCCTGAGCGCCATGCGCGGCGGCAATCGCTCCGCCACCGTCCCCTCGGTCGAGCGGATCAGCGGCTTCACGCCGGGCGCAAAGTCGTATTGCTCGAGGTCGATTTCCACCATCAGACCCAATCGCGGCCCGCACGACGTCTGCCGCTCGACCAGGATAAACCCGTCCACGCTGCGCGTCAGCACGCTTTTTTCGTATTCGCGCATCCGCGCGTGAACCACTTCGGCGTCCACCTTGCCCGCCGCCAGGTAGCATTCCGGGTAAACCAGGCGCAACGTCGAGGGCGCGTCCCCAACCAATTCTTCCGCCGCCTGCCAGTATTCTGGCTCGGAAGTAAATTGATCGCAGGCGACGACCGCCCACTTGCTCGCGTCCACCCGCGCGTCCGGCAGCAGAATATGCGCCTTTTTTAGGCCATATTTTGAAAAAATGTTCATTTACGCTCAAACTCCTTGCCCAATCTTCAATTCTATTGTATCATGATCTTGTGTAAACGTCGATGGCGAAAGCGGGGCTTTTTTGAAAAATGGATAATCTATTGGACGGAAAAAGACTCAATAAGTTTCTTGGGGACAGCGGATATTGTTCGCGGCGCGCGGCGGACAAGTTGATTGAACAGGGGCGGGTGACGATCGACGGGCGCGCGGGCGTGCTGGGCGACCGGGTACAGCCTGGGATGGACGTGCGCGTGGACGGCAAATCCCTGACGGGCGAAAGCGAAAAGGTCTATCTGGCCCTCAACAAGCCGGTGGGCATCGTGTCAACGACCGATCCGCGCGAGCCGCTCAACGTGGTGGATTACTTGAACTACCCTACGCGGGTGTTCCCGATCGGGCGGCTGGACAAGATGTCGAGCGGGCTATTGCTGCTGACCAGCGACGGCGAGATCGTCAACCGCATCCTGCGCGCGGCGGGCGGCCACGAAAAGGAGTATCTGGTGGCGGTTGACAAGGCGCTGACGCCGGAATTTCTGAAGAAGATGGCGGGCGGCGTTGAGATCCTGGACCGGGTGACGCTGCCGTGCCAAATCGACGCGCTGACGCAGAACAGCTTTCGCCTGGTGCTCGTACAGGGACTGAACCGGCAGATTCGCCGAATGTGCGAGGCGCTGGGCTACCGGGTGCGCTCGCTCAAGCGGGTTCGGATCATGAACATCGCCCTTGGGGACCTGCCGCCCGGCGGCTGGCGGCTTTTGACCCGGGACGAGGTGGAGACCATCCTCTCGATGACCTCGCCCGAGGCGCAGGCGCGCTGCGCAGGCGACGCGTGCGAAGACGAGGACAGCCAATAGGGCGCGCCGATTTTTCCCGCAGCGCATTTTTTCTCGCGCCCGCGCAAAATAGGCGGGGCCGTCGTGCCCGCGACACGGTTTTTTTCTCGCGCCGCGCAAAATAGACGCAGCTAACCGCGTCTGCGCGGCGCGGTAACACTTCTTATTGAAAGCATAACCCATTTATCCCGTGTCTATCGCCACGATTGGCTGAAAAAGCCTAAGCCGCTCTTGATTGACGGCAAGAAATCGGTTATAATAAGAAGGATTGTGAAATCGAATTTTTGAGGGGTTGTCGGTCTTGACCGGCGTTTTTATACGATGTTCGATACTTTGTGTATTCAGGGGGGCGCTAGGCTCCAGGGTGAGGTCGCGGTCAGCGGCGGCAAGAATGCCGCGGTGGCGATTATTCCTGCTGCGCTGCTGGCGCATTCGCCGTGCACAATTGAGAATTTGCCCGACATCGAGGATGTGCACGTCCTCATCGAAATGCTTCAGTACTTGGGTGCGGGCGTGCAGTTTGAGCACAACGTCATGCGCATAGACCCAACCACCGTGGACAAGTACTCGGCGCCCTATGACCTGTCGCGCAAGATGCGCGCCAGCTATTATTTGGCGCCGGTGCTGATGAGCCTGTTCGGGTGCGCGGAAGTGCCGCTGCCGGGCGGGTGCGACATCGGCGCGCGGCCGATCGACCAGACGGTCAAGGGCATGTGCGCGCTGGGCGCGGACGTCAAGATTGAGCGCGGCGCGCTGTACGTGAACGCGGCGGGGCTGTGTGGCTCCGAAGTGTACCTGGACATGCCTAGCGTAGGCGCGACGATCAACACGATCCTGACGGCTGTGGGCGCGCGTGGCAACACGACGATCTACAACGGCGCGAAGGAGCCGCACATCGTGGACCTTGCGAACTTCTTAAACTCCATGGGCGCGCGCGTCAAGGGCGCGGGCACCGATGTGATCCGCGTGATCGGCGGGCGCACGCTGCGCGGCTCGACCTACGCGGTGATTCCCGACCAGATCGAGACCGGCACGCTGATGATCGCGGCGGCGGCGACCGGCGGCGACGTGGTGATCACCGGCGCGATCCCGACCCACATGGAGGCGCTGTCGGCCAAGCTGCTGGAGATGGGCGTATACGTGGGCGAGGACGACGACCGGATTCACATCCGCTCAGACGGCAACTTGCGCGCGGTGAACATCAAGACGCAGGCGTATCCCGGCTTTCCGACCGACCTGCAACAGCCGATGGCGGCGCTGCTCGCGACCGCGAACGGGTCCTCGACCATCACCGAGACCATCTTCGAATCGCGCTTTAAGTACGTCGAGGAGCTCAAGCGCATGGGCGCGGACATCCGGGTATTTGGGCGCACGGCGGTGGTGGACGGGATCGATCGACTGATTGGCGCACCGGTCACCGCGACCGACCTGCGCGCGGGCGCCGCGATGATCGTGGCCGCGCTGATGGCGGACGGAACCACCGAGATCAGCGGGGTCAACTACATCATGCGCGGCTACGAGGACATCGACCGCAAGCTGCGCGGCCTAGGCGCAAAGGTCGAGATCCTGTCGCATAGCTAATCGGGGGCGATCCTCCTCAACAATAATCGAGGGCGATCCCTTCTCCGCAAATCATCGAGGATTATTCCTTCCCGGCAAATAATCGGGATTACGCCCTTCTCCGCAAACATCAGCGGGGGCAGCGCATGTGCGCCGCCCCCGCTGATTGATCTTCCGGAACTGTTCAAACAGGTCTTAGCGGCCGAACTGCACGTCGTTGTTGCCGCTTGTGGTGGTCCACATTTCGAGCATGTTGACCGGATCGTTGAAGTCGGCCATCCAGCCGTTGCGGGAAATGCCGTAGTTGCCGGCCTTGCGCTCGTTGAGGAATACGTTCCATTCAGCCGACTTGATGGTCATGTCGACGCCAATGACGGCCATATCCTGCTGGATGCACTCGGCGATGGCGACGTCTCCGGAATTGTCGTTGGTCAGGTATTCAAAGGCGATCGGGGTTTCGGGAGAGAGCATACCGTTTTCAAACTTGAATCCGGCTTCCTCGAGCAGCGCGATCGCGGCGTCCACGTTCGGCTCCTTCTCGTAATAGCCGCCGTTCACGGGGTAGGTGTAGTCGGCGTCGTCCTTCTTGAACTCGCCGCCGTGGCCGTCGAGCATCGCGGAGGGGATGAACGTGGTGGCGATCTCCTGCTCGCACATGGCGACGGTGTCGATGATGTACTGGCGATCGATCAGCGCGGACAGACCCCTGCGCATTGCGGAGGCCTGATCGACGGTCATGCCGTCGAACATGGCGTTAGCCACGTTGAAGGTGACGTAGTAGGTGCCCAGGCACGGCACGATGTAGCACTCCGGCGTGCCCTTGAGTTTGACGATTTCGTCGGTGGGCACGATGTCGATGAAGTCCAGATCGCCCGCCTGATAGGCGGAGAAGATGGCGGTCTCGTCGGCGGACAGCATGAACTCAAGCTTTTCGATCTTGACGTTTTCCGCGTTCCAGTAATTGGGGTTTTTGACGTAGGTCATGGACTGGTTGTGCTCCCACGCTTGCAGCGTATACGCGCCGCTGGATACAAAGCCCGCCTCCAGCGCCCACGCGCCCGGGTTGGCCATCGCGCCGGTGTCATCCTTGTAGCCGACTGCCGATTCGACACAGGCCTGATTGACCGGGAAGAATGTCGGGAACGCGGCCAGGTCGAAGAAGTACGCGCAGGGCGCGGCGAGCTGGACGGTAAAGGTCTTTCCGTCCTCAGACGCCTTGACTTGCAGGTCGTTTTCCTCAAAGCCCGCGATGCCGTTGTACATGTAGGAATAGTCCGCCGCGGTCTCGGGGTTGGCGGCGCGCTTCCAGCTGTACTCAAAATCCTTCGCGGTCAGCGGCGTGCCGTCGGACCACTTGAGTCCGTCGCGCAGCGTGAACACGTAGGTCAGCCCGTCTTCGGAGACCGCGCAGCTCTCGGCGAAGTCCGGAACCGTCTGGCCTTCGGCGTTGTAGGCGTACAGTCCGCCAAACGCGGTGACCGCGAGGCTCGAGCCGTCCACGGTGCTGTTGAGCGCCGGGTCCAGCTTGTCGGGCTCGCTGGTCAGGTTGATGCGCAGAACGCTGTTGTCGCCGTACGTGGCGTACTGGAAGAACTTGTTATTGTAGACGTTGGAAAAGAAGCCCTCAACGCCCGTGCGCATCATGGACATATCGTTGTAATAATACAGCGGGCACAGGCCGCCGGTGGCCATCAGAATGTCCTCGGCCTTGTGCATCAGCGCTTCGCGATCCACGAAATCGGTCGTGGACTTGATCTCATCGATCAGCTTGTCGTACTCGGTCCACACGGGCTTGGAGCCGGGGTCGGCCATTGCGGGCGCCATGCAGCCCAGAACCAGCACCATGGCGAGCAGCATTGTCAGCAGTCTTTTCATAATCTCTTCCTCCTTAAATTAGTTCTATCCAATTCGGCTCGCCTGGTCAAACCAAGATACGGTTCAATGGTTCAAGCGCCGATCAAACGCGCCGTCCGGAAACCGAACCGACTGCGGCCTCAACGGTTCCAACACGCGACGAAATGGCCATCTCCCACGTCGCGCAGCGCGGGGCATTCCTGCGCGCAGCGCTCGGTCGCGAACCGGCAACGCGTGCGGAAGGCGCAGCCGCTTGGCATGTTGAGGGGGCTGGGCACATCGCCCTCGAGCGGAATGCGCTTGCGCGCGCGCGCGGCCTTGGGGTCCGGCGGCGGAATGGCCGAGATCAGCGACTCAGTGTAGGGGTGCAGCGGGTGCGCGTTTAATTCGTCCGAGGGTGCAAGCTCGACGACGCGGCCCAGATACATGACCGCAATGCGCCGGCTCATGTGATGCACCACCAGCAGATCGTGGGCAATGAACAGGTACGCAATGCCCAGCTTGTTTTGCAAATCCTCAAACGTGTTGATGATCTGCGCCTGAATCGAGACGTCGAGCGCCGAGACCGGCTCGTCGCACACGATGAATTTGGGCGAAACGGCGAGCGCGCGCGCAATGCCGATGCGCTGGCGCTGACCGCCGGAAAACTCGTGCGCGTAGCGCCGCGCGTGCTCGCTCGACAGGCCGACCAGGTTGAGCAGCTCGTCGATCTTCTCCTTGCGCTCCTTGCGGTTGTCGTAGAGCTTGTGGATGTCGAGCGGCTCCCCGATGATGTCGGAGACCGTCATGCGCGGATTGAGCGAGGAATATGGGTCCTGAAAGACGATCTGCATGTCCTTGCGGTATTGCTCGATGTTCTTTGGGGTCACGAGGTTTCCGTCGTAGCGCACCTCGCCCGCGGTTGGCGTGTACAGGTGCAACAGCGCGCGCCCCGCCGTGGTCTTTCCACAGCCCGACTCCCCGACAAGGCCGAGCGTCTCCCCCGCGTCGATGGAAAAGCTCACCCCATCAACCGCCTTGAGCGGCTTGGTGGAGAACCAGCCGGTCCTGATCGGAAAATATTGTTTGAGGTCCTTGACCTCAATCAGCGGCTTGCTCATGTGCGTTCACCATCCTTTGTGGCCTGCGCCGCGTCCGGCCTTTCGTTGATCCAGCAGGCCGCGTAGTGGCACGCGTTGATTTTTCGCTCCTGCGGAACATTGGTCAGGCAGACCTTCATCGCGCCTTCGCACCGCGCGGCAAACGCGCAGCCCTTGGGCATGTTGAGCTGATCGACCGGCGAACCGGCAATGGGCTTGAGCCGCGCGCGGTGCCCGCCCGCGCTCGGAATGGAGCGCAGCAGACCTTTGGTGTACTCGTGGCGCGGCGCGTAAAAGATCTCGTCGGCTGTGCCGCGCTCGCACACGCGCCCCGCGTACAGGACGATGATCTCGTCGCACATGTCGGCGATCACGCCCAGGTCGTGGGTGATGATGATGATCGCCATGTCCAGCTTTTTTTGCAGCGACTGCATGAGCTCTAATATCTGCGCCTGAATGGTCACGTCCAGCGCCGTCGTCGGCTCGTCCGCGATCAGGATATCCGGCTCGCACGCCAGCGCCATGGCGATCATCACGCGCTGACGCATGCCGCCCGACAGTTCGTGCGGGTATTGCTTGAGCCGCTTCTCCGGCTCGTTTACGCCCACCAGTTGCAGCATCTCAAGCGCCCGCTCGGCCGCCTCGCGCTTGGTGCGCTTCGTGTGCAAAAGCACCGCTTCCATGATCTGGTTGCCGATTGTATAGACCGGGTTGAGCGACGTCATCGGGTCCTGAAAGATGATCGAGATTTTTTGGCCGCGGAAGGCGCGCATCTGCGCGCGCGAATATTTCAAGATGTCCTCCCCATCAAAGAGGATCTCGCCCGCCGTGACCCTGCCGGGATCGGTCAGAATGCGCAAGATGGAATACGCCGTGACCGACTTTCCGCTGCCCGACTCGCCCACGATCCCCAGCGCCTTGCCCTTCTCCAAATCGAAGGACACCCCATTGACCGCGTGCACCTCGCCGGAGTCGGTAAAAAACGAAGTGTACAGTCCTTTAACCTGCAAAATTGGCTTGTTCATGAATGTCTACCTCCTCAGCTTCGGATCGAAAGCGTCGCGCAGCCCGTCGCCCAAAAGGTTGAAGGACAACACAATCAGGCAAATGCCGACGGCTGGGAAGATCAATTTGTAGGGGTAGCTCTGTAGGCCGCTCCTAGCCGCGTTGGCCAGCGAACCAAGCGAGGGCATCGGCGCCTGAACGCCCAGGCCGATAAAGCTCAGAAAGCTCTCGGTAAAGATCGCCGAGGGCACCTGCAACGCGGTCGAGATGAAGATCACCGACATGCAGTTGGGCAAAATGTGCTTTCGGATGATGCGCCCCGGCTTTGCGCCGAGCGCCTTGGCGGCCAGGACGTATTCGTTGTTTTTGATCGACAGGATCTGCCCGCGCACCAAGCGCGCCATGCCCACCCAGTAGAGCAGGCCAAATACGATGAACAGCGAGATCATGTTGCTGCCCACCTTCGCAAGCGGCGTGCCCACCAGCACCTGCCCCAGCACCTGATCGAGCACCACCGAGAGCAGGACGACCATCAGGATGTCGGGCAGCGAGTAGATGATGTCGACGATGCGCATCATCACAAGGTCCACCTTGCCGCCCGCATAGCCCGCAATCGAGCCGTAGAGCAGGCCGATCGCCAGCACGATCAGGCTGGCAAACATCCCGACCAAGAGCGACACGCGCGCGCCATAGACCACGCGAACGAAGTAGTCGCGGCACAGTTCATCGGTTCCTAAGATGTGCGGAAAGATCTTTTCGCCGCTGTCGATGGCCTTTTGCTCCATCTTGGAGTACGCAAAAGGCGGCATGTTTTTGGCGGATTTGTCGCGCTTGCCGTTGACGGTGATCATCTCCGAATAGCCGTAGGGCGAGATGATCGGGGTCAGAACGATCGTCAGAATGAGCAGCGCCAAGATCACGAGGCTCAGTACCGCCAGCGGGTTTTTGAACAACTTGCGCATGCCGTCCCGAAAGAAGGTGGTCGATTCGCGCATCTGGTCGTACTGGCGCTTCTCCTCGGCGCTCGCCTTTTCAAATTGGCTCACGTCAAGCTGCATGCTCAGGATGTTCTTTTTAGGCGATTTACTTTCTTGCGTCATTTGCAGTACACCTCCTTGCTTTAATCAAACGTGATCTTGGGATCGACCGCCTTGTACGCCAGATCGCTGAGCAACGTCATGGCGACCATTAGAACCGACAGGAAAATCGTCGTGGCCATGATCATCGGGTAGTCGCGGTTGTTGATGCCGGCGACGAATTTTGTGCCAAGGCCGCCGATCGTAAACACCGTCTCGACCACCATCGACCCGGTCAGGATGTAGGCGGTCATCGGCCCCACGTAGGTGATGACCGGTATGAGCGCGTTGCGCAGCGCGTGCTTAAAGACGACCAAGCTCTCCCTGACGCCCTTGGCCCGCGCGGTGCGGATGTAGTCCTGCCCCAAGACTTCCAGCATGCTGGATTTGGTCAGGCGCGTGATGTAGCTCATCGGGTAGAGCATGAGCGAAATCATCGGCAACAAAAAGCTCTGATTGGTGGCGCTCCATACGCCTAACCAGCCGAGCTTTATACAAAAGATGAGCAGAAGCAGCGTTGCCAAGATAAAACTCGGCACCGCGACAAACAACGTCGTCAGGAAGATGATCGCGCGATCCGGCCACCGGTCTCGCGTGAGCGCGGCAATGGAGCCAAGCACCAATCCCAGCACCACCGCCCAGAGAATCGCCATGCCGCCCAGCTTCGCGGAGATGTAAAAAGAATCCTGAATGGTCGTGCTGATGTCGCGCCCCGTCTTGAGCGAGACGCCAAAGTCCCCGTGCATGAGGTCTCCCAGGTAGAGAAAAAACTGTTGGTATACCGGCTTGTCCAAATGGAAGCGCGCTTCAAGCACCGCTTGCACCGCCGGTTCCGGCGCCTTTTCCTTGTCAAATGGCCCGCCCGGAATGGCATTCATCGCAAAAAACGTTATGGCCGCGATGATAAATACCGTGACGATAGCCAATAGAATGCGCTTGACTGCGTATTTAAGCATATCGTTCCATCCCCTCTCCCTGCGCGTATAAACGCGTGATTAATCTCCCTGACACAAACTTTATGGCGATAATCTATTATACACATTTCTCCACACAAAATGCAAGGGGAAAAGTTCGCAAATTCCGCTTTTCCGCTAATTTCTGCCGCATTTATTTTCCGTGCGTTAGCGATCCATGCGGTAGCGGTCGTAGGCAGCGCGGCGACGCCTGAGCATTTCGCGGCGGCGGCGGCGGTTGCGGGCGGCGGCGCGCATTTTGATGATGAGGATGATCGCGATGATCAGAAGGAGCACCCCGACGATGATCAAGACCGTGTTGTCCTTGAACATCTTTTGAACATTGGGCATCATGCTGCCCATCGTGAAGGGCTTGGCCTCAAGCGCCACGTCGCGGCTGGCGATGACGGTGGCGGTGAGCGTCTCTGTGCCCTTGACCATCGAGGCGGTGCCCAGAATGTCGCCGCTCGTGATGGGCGCCTTGAGGTCGGAGGTGTAATTGACGGTCAGGTTCCGCGCAAATTCGGCCAGCGTCTGTTCTTCAAGCTCCGGCAGAAACCGGACGCGGTAGTTGCCCAGCGTGGAGCCGGGCACCACGGTCAGGCGAACCAGCCCCGCGTTTTCGTCGCTGCGGGCCGCGTTTTCAATGCTCGCGTAGACGGGCGCCTTGTCAAGGAGCTGCTCAAAACTGTAGGAGACGTAGCGGGTGTCGGCGTAGTCGATGAGGCGCGCGGTATCCGTCCACTTGGCGTCGCGCTTGTCCTCCTTGATGCTCTTGAGCACCACCGAGATGATGAGGGTGCCGTCTTTGTCGGCCGCGCCCACGAAGCACTGGCCGGCCTTAGAGTGAAAGCCGGTCTTTATGCCGACCAGATCGGGGTAGTAGTAGGGGCTGCTCGAGACGTACATGGCGTTGCTCGTCTCAAGCCGCTTTTTCTCGCGCAGGTTGGTGGCGGCCATCGTGTAGCTCTTGGCGGAGACGATCTCGCGGAAGGTGCGGTTTTGCATGGCGACGCGCGCAATCAGCGCAAGGTCGTGCGCGGTTGACACGTGCGCCTGATCGTGATAGCCGTGGGGATTGACAAAGTGGGTGTTTTGGCAGCCGATCTCCCGCGCGCGCGTGTTCATCATCTCGACAAAGTGATCGACCGTTCCGCCCACGGCTACCGCAACGGTCATCGCGGCGTCGTTGCCCGATTTCATCATCATGCCGTAGAGCAGGTCGATCATCGATATCTGCTCGCCGGGGCTGATGCCGGTCTTGGAGGAATCAAGCGGAATATTCTGCGATTCCTGCCCCACGTGCACAAGCGCGTTTAAGTCGGGCGTGTTTTCAAGCGCCACAAGACAGGTCATGATCTTGGTGGTCGATGCGGGATAGGTCTGGCGGTCGCCATTTTTGTCATAGAGCACCGTGCCGGTCTCGGCGTCCATCACCAAGGCGGCCTTGGCGCGCAAGTCGCCATCTTTGAGGTCCTGCGGGGTGGCCGGATCGTAGGTATCCACATAGGTGTCCGCCTGCGCCAAGGCGCGCGCGGGCAGCATAAAAACAAGCAGGATTGCCATCATAAATAGGAGCGCCTGCGAGGAGGCTATCCGAAGAAATTTGCGAGGCATCAGGTCGTACCATCCTTTCGACCGAGCGCGTGCGCACAATCTATATTACTATATCACTTTTAAATTGATTTGTATAGTTTCAGTTCCATGTAAAATCCTCACAACCGGTGCATCGGTATTGAAATTCTTTGTAAAAACGTATATAATAGTAATTGGAAAAGTGTAATGCATTGTGAAGCAATGCCCCGTAAGGAGGTTGCGCCAGTGGCAAAGCGCATACTGATCGTTGATGATGAGCCCATGATCGTGAAAGGGCTTAAATATTCTTTGGAGCAGGATGGCTACGAAACCGAATCGGCCAGCGACGGCGAGGACGCCGTGAACAAATTTTTTTCCGGTAAATTCGACCTGGTGTTGCTGGACGTCATGTTGCCCGGCATGGGCGGCATCGAGGTCTGTCAGCGGTTGAGGGAAAAGAGCGACGTGCCGATCATCATGCTCACCGCCAAGGGTGAGGACATGGACAAAATTCTGGGCCTCGAGTACGGCGCGGACGACTACATGACCAAGCCCTTCAACATCTTGGAGGTGAAGGCCCGCATCAAGACCATCTTCCGCCGCACCGCGATGATGATGCGCGAGTCCGACGCCAAGATCCTCAAGGTGCGCGACATGGTCATCAACCTGAACAACCGCTCGGTGATCATCGGCGAGCGCGACGTCAACCTGACCGCCAAGGAGTTTGACCTTCTGCAGCTGTTCGTCTCCAACCGGGGCAAGGTGTTCAGCCGCGAGTCGCTGCTTGAGACCATTTGGAAGTACGATTATCTGGGCGATCTGCGCACTGTGGACGTGCACATTCGTCGCCTGCGCGAGAAGGTTGAAAAGAATCCCGCCCAGCCGGAATTTATCTTCACCAAATGGGGAGTGGGTTACTATTTCACCGACAAGGATTAAAGCGGCTTTTTATTCTATACGATGGAGAATTGTGCTCGCCTACCTGCTCATCATCTGCGTGGCCTTCTGGGTCGTGTCCACGTCGCTGATCCGCATGGTGGGCGAATATCTGTTTTCGCAGAAAGTGCGCGAGGAGCAGCGCGTAACCGACGACTTGGCGGGCAGCATGGCCCAGGCGCTCAACGACCGCGACGCGCAGGCGCTCTACGCGCAATCGCTTGCCGCGTCCGGGCAATCGGGGGGGCTTGTGCTGGTGCTTGACCTGTACGGCGTCGCGCAGGCGAGCGCGCAGCCCGAATACAACGGCCGCCAGATCACGCTGAGCGAAGTGGCGCAGGTGCTTGGCGGCAACGGCAGCACCTACGGGTTTTACAATTTAAAGCAAAATACCGCCTCGGTCTGGGGCCTCATGGACGCGGGCGCGCGCAGCGGCAACGCGCTGATGGGCGTATATGCCGCGCCCGTCTATGACAGCGGCCTGCTCTCGGGCGTGGTTTTGTATATGTCGGACTCGCAGGCGGTCTACGGCAGCCTCACGCAGATGCAAAAGCAGATGAGCGTGTGGCTATTGCTCGTGCTGATCGCGGTGCTGCTTTTGTCGGTCTTGGTGTCGCGCCTCTTTACGCGACCCATCGAGGAGCTGTCTGAGGGCATTCAGCGCATGACGGGGGGCGACCTGTCCGGGCGCGTGACGGTGCGCGGGCACAACGAGTTTTCGCAGTTGGCCGAGGCGTTCAACATGATGTGCCAGCGGCTGGAGAGTCTGGACAACACGAGAAACCAGTTCGTATCCAACGCCTCGCACGAGCTCAAGACGCCATTATCGGCCATGAAAGTGCTGATTGAGACGCTTTTATACCAGCAGACCTACGACCCGGCGATGGAAAAGGAGTTCTTGTCCGACATCAACCGCGAGATCGACCGGCTGAACGCGATCGTGGGCGACCTGCTCACGCTTGTGCACATCGACAGCGGGCGCATGGAGCTCAAGCCCGAATTGGTTCAGCTGGAGGAGTTGGTGGGCGACACGGTGCGCAGATTGCGCCCGCTGGCCGACCAGCGCGACATCCGCATGGACATGATCGTCAAAGACAAGATCGAGACCATGGCCGACGCGCGCAAGTTGAGTCAGGTGTTTTACAATTTGCTCGACAACGGGATCAAATACACGCCCGAGGGCGGCAGCGTCAAGGTGGAGATCCTTCGCTCCGGGCGCAAGGCGATCATCAAGATCTCCGACACCGGCATCGGCATTCCCAAGGCCGATCAATTGCACGTCTTCGACCGCTTTTACCGGGTGGACAAGGCGCGGGCGCGCGCGACCGGCGGAACCGGGCTGGGGCTGTCGATCGTCAAGCAGATCGTGATGCTGCACGAGGGCGCGATCAGCGTGGCGAGCGAGGAGGAAGCGGGCAGCGTCTTTACCGTGGAGCTTCCGATTATTAACCTGGGCTAACGGAAAAGCGCAAGCCGCAAACGGATGATTTTTTTGCGAGACTTTGGCGAAGCGAAATGACAAAGCGCCTTTTTTAGCGCGATGGAGGGAGGACCCCTGTGAAAAAAATCCTGGCGATCTTTCTTCTGGCGGCGCTTTCCGCCGGGCTGAGCGGGTGCGTATTTGTGACGCTGACGCCCGTCACGCAGGAGGGCGACGTCGCGCTGCCCGTGCCCGCGATCGTCGCGCCGCCCGCCCCCTCGGGCGACAGCCGCGCCGAATCCACGCAGCGCGTGACGCTGTACTACGTGGGGGCGGACCGGCAGCAACTGGCTCCGGTCACGCGCACGATTCGCCTCACGGGCGAGGAGACGCTGATTGAAAAGACCGCCCAGCGGCTTTTAGATCAGGCGCTGGTGCCCGACCTTGCGCCGGTCGCGCCGGAGGAAACGCGGCTCATCTCGGTGGAACAGTCGCAGGGCATTGCGATTGTGAACCTGTCGGTGGACGCGCTGTCGATGGACGCGCAGGCGCTGTGCTGGATGAAGGCGGCGCTGTCGAGCACCTTGACCGCGCTTGACGGCGTCGAGCAGGTGGGCGTGCTGATCGGCGGGCGCGAGGAGAGTCTGCTCACGCTTCCGGCCGGCATGTTGCGCGCGACGAATGACACGTTGACCGCGCTGTGGGCGCAAAGGCTGGCCGACGAGGAGCGCTTCGCGGCCAACCCCGCCGGCGCGCGCATTTCGCGTGAGGTGGCGCTGTATTTCCCCACATGGCTGGACAACCGGCTGCTGCCGGAGTGCCGCAAGGTGGTGTTCCCCTCGACCGACTTTGCGGGAACGCTGATTGAGGAATTGAAAAAAGGCCCCGCGGTCGGCGATCAGGCGCACGCGGTGCTGCCGCGCGACGCGCACGTATCGGTCAAGCCCGAACCCACGACGCTCGAGGACGGGCGACGGGTGCTGATGATCTCCTTTGACGAAAACCTGTACGCCCAGATGGAGCGCGACAGCCTGTCGAAGGTGCAGTTGTTTAGCGCGCTGGCCTACACGCTGTGCCGAACGGTGCCGGAACTGGACGGCCTGGTCGTGGACGTGGCCGGGCAGATCGTCACCTCCCTTGAAGACGGCCTGACCCGCGTGACGTTTGAAAACGGCGTGATCACGCCGGAGGCCTTTACCGACGTGGTCGCCAGCGTCGCAACGCTGTATTTTGCCGACGCGGACGGAAACCTGGTCTCCGTCAAGCGCGCGGTTTCGCCGCAACAGGCCACCTCGCCGCGCGCGCTGCTCGAGCAGCTGATCGCCGGCCCCTTCGTATTTGACGGCGGCGCGCTGCCGGTCTTCCCCGACGGCGCGACCGGCGCGGACATTCTCGGCCTGCGCATCGAGGATCAGGCGGTGCTCGTCAACCTCTCGAGCAACCTCTACCGCCTCTGCCAGCAATTTTCAGATGTCCAGGAGCGCAACTTCGTCTATGCCATCGTCAATACCCTGACCGCCCTGGACGGCGTCGACCGGGTCCGCTTTTACGTGGCCGGTCAGGTGGTCGAGACGCTCGGCCAGTCGATCTATCTAAAAGGCGAACTGCTGGCCAATCCCGGATTGGTCAAGGGCTAAGGCGCGGCAAGGAGCCGCGCTTTTTTTATCCCAACGCATCCCAGCGCGCTTCGCCGCGACGGCACGCATAAGTTTACATCATTATGCTTGAAAACCCGGTTGTTTGCCGCTATAATGGCCTAAATCGCTGGATATTATGAATAATTATACATTGGAGGGTGATCGGATGGCGAGGGTGTTCATCGACGGTCAGGCGGGGACGACCGGGCTTCAGCTTGCTGCCCGCCTAAAGGCGCACGGCGGGGTATCGGTGACCACGATCGACCCTGCCCTTCGCAAGGACGTCCGCGCGCGCGCGGAGGCGATGCGGGAGGCGGACGTGGTGTTTTTGTGCCTGCCGGACGACGCGGCGCGCGAAGCGGCCGCGCTGGTTACCGGCGCGCATACGGTGGTGATTGACACGAGCACCGCGCACCGGGTGAATCCCGCATGGGCGTATGGCTTTGCGGAACTGTCCCCGGGGCACCAAGGCGCGATTGCGCGCGCCAAGCGCATCGCGAACCCAGGCTGTCACGCGACCGGCTTTATCGCCGCGGCATACCCGCTGGTCAAGCTGGGGATCGCCGCGCCCGACTACCCCTTCACCTGCTACAGCCTGACCGGCTACTCGGGCGGCGGCAAGCAGATGATCGCGCAATACGAGGCGGCGGATCGTCCGGCGGCGCTTGAAAGCCCGCGCGGCTACGCGCTTTCGCAGGCGCACAAGCACCTTCCAGAGATGCAAAAAATCGTAGGGCTTTCCGATCCGCCCGTCTTTTCGCCCATCGTGTGCGACTTTTACAGCGGCATGGCGGTCAGCGTTCCGCTGGTCGGGCGAAGGCTGCAAAGGCGGTGCGCGCCCGAAGATCTGGTCGGCGCGCTGTCGGAGTTCTACGCGGATTGCCCGCTGATTGAGGTGCTGCCCGCGCCCGAGGATGGGTTTATCCCGGCAAACCAGCTTGCGGGCACCGACCTAATTCGCCTGTACGTTCTGGGAAACGGCGAGCGCATGACGGTGGTGTGCGTGCTGGACAACCTGGGCAAGGGCGCGGCGGGCGCGGCGATTGAGAACATGAATCTCGCACTGGGCCTGCCCCCCCTCACCTCGCTTCGCCTTTCTTGCCCCGGCGCCTAGCCGCTTCCGTTCCCGCTTAGGCGATCGCGCGGAAAAGGCCTGCGCGCTTGTCGGATTTTCACGCGTATGATCGGTCGTAAATCAGCCAACAAATAGGAGGGCTTGAGCATGAATATTCAAACCATTCCGGGCGGCGTGTGTGCGCCCAAGGGCTTTGTCGCGGGGGGACTGCATTGCGGCATCCGCAAAAACAAGGACAAGAAGGACCTTGCGGTGATTTTGTGCCAAGTGCGCTGCGCGGCGGCGGCGGTCTACACGCGCAACAAGGTGTTCGGCGCGCCGATCACGGTGACCCGCGAAAACCTGCAGGACGGCTGCGCGCGCGCGGTCATCTGCAACAGCGGCAACGCCAACACCTGCAACGCCGACGGCCCGGAAAAGGCGCGGCGGATGTGCGCGCTTGTGGCGGACGCCTTTTGCGTGGACGCGAACGACGTGATCGTCGCCTCGACCGGCGTGATCGGGCAGGTGCTCGACATTGCGCCGATCGCCTCGGGCGTTCAGAACCTCGTGGGGACGCTGGCCAAGGAAGGCGCGCAGGACGCGGCGGAGGCGATCATGACGACCGACACGCGCGTCAAGCAGATGGCGGTAACCACCCTGATCGGCGGCGTGCCGGTCACGCTTGGCGCGATGGCGAAGGGCTCCGGCATGATCCATCCGAACATGGCCACGATGCTCTCCTTTATCACGACCGACGCGGACATCACGTCCGCCATGCTAAACAAGGCGCTTGGCGCGGTGGTCGACGACACCTACAACATGGTGTCGGTGGACGGGGACACCTCGACAAACGACATGGTGTCGATCATGGCGAGCGGGCTTGCGGGCAACGCGCAGATCGCCGAGGTTGGGCCGGACTTCGACCAATTCGTGCAGGCGCTCAAGGCGATCGCGGTCGAGATGTCGCGCATGATCGCGGCAGACGGCGAGGGCGCGACCAAGTTGCTCGAGTGCCAAGTGACCCACGCGCCCGACGTCAAGACCGCGCGCACGCTCGCGCGCTCGGTGGTCATGTCGAGCCTTGTCAAGGCGGCGATGTTTGGCGCGGACGCCAACTGGGGACGCATTCTGTGCGCGATCGGCTATGCGGACGCCGAGTTTGAGGTGAGCAAGGTGGACGTGTACCTGGCCGGCGCGAAAAAGCGCATCAAGGTGTGCGAGGACGGCTGCGGCGTCTCGTTTAGCGAAAAAGAAGCCAAGGAACTGCTGCTCGAAAAGGAAATCGACCTGCTCGTCGATATGAAGCAGGGCGGCGCGCAGGCCACCGCCTGGGGGTGCGACCTCACGTACGATTACGTCAAGATCAACGGCGATTACCGCACATGAGCACGGGATTGGAGGCGCGGAAAGTGGAACACATGTCGGAGGAAGTCAAGGCGGGCGTACTGACGGCGGCGCTGCCCTACATCCAAAAATACGCCGGGAAGATCGTCGTGGTCAAGTACGGCGGAAACGCGATGGTCAATCCGCTGCTCAAGAAGGCGGTGATGAACGACGTCGTGCTGCTCACGCAGGTGGGCATCAAGGTGGTGCTGGTGCACGGCGGCGGCCCGGAGATCAGTTCGACGCTCAAGCGGCTGGGCATCGAGTCAAAATTTATAAACGGTCTGCGCTGCACCGACCTTGAGACGATGCACGTCGTGCAGATGGTGCTGGCGGGCAAGACCAACAAGGACTTGGTCGGGCTGATAAGCGTGTGCGGCGGCAAGGCGCTGGGGCTGTGCGGCATCGACGGGCGCATGATCGAGGCGCGCAAGACCGCCGCCGCCGCCGAACTTGGCTATGTGGGCGAGATCGTCAAGGTGGACACTGCCCCCATCCTGAACGCGCTGTCGGACGGGTATATCCCGGTGATCGCGACGGTGGGCGTGGACGCCGAGGGCGCGGCCTACAACATCAACGCCGACACCGCTTCCGCAGAGATCGCCTCGGCGCTGGGCGCGGAGAACCTCATCATGCTCACCGACATTCGCGGCCTCATGCGCGACGTGAGCGCCCCTGAGACGCTGATCCCGGTCGTGCATTTGGGCGAAGTGAGCGACCTTATTTCGGCGGGCGTGATCACCGGCGGCATGATCCCCAAGGTGCGCGCGCTTGCGGGCGTGCTGGCGGACGGCGTCAAAAAGGCGGTCATGATCGACGGGCGCGTGCCCCACTCGATCCTCATTGAAATGCTGTCAGACGAGGGCATCGGCACCATGTTCGTGCGCTGACCCGCAGATCGCGGGCGGGCAGATCGCCGTGGCAGGCGCGAAAGGAATGGAGTATCACGATGAAAACCGATTTGATTTTGGCGCGCGAGCGCGCAAATTTGGCACAGACCTACAAGCGCCGCCCGGTCGTCATCGATCACGGGCTGGGCGCGCGGTGCGTGGACGTCGAGGGGAAAAGCTATATCGACTTTACGAGCGGCATCGGCGTAAACGCGCTGGGCTACTGCGATCCGGGCTGGGTGGACGCGGTCACGCGGCAGCTTCACAAGCTCCAGCACGCCTGCAACCTCTACTATACCGAGCCGATGATCGACGCGGCGGAAATGCTGACGCGCCGCACCGGCCTTTCGCGCGTGTTCTTTGCCAATAGCGGCGCGGAGGCGAACGAGGGCGCGATCAAGGCGGCGCGCAAATATGGCTACGACAAGTTGGGCAAGGCGCACACGACGATCGTGACGCTCAAAAATTCGTTCCACGGGCGCACGGTGACCACGGTGTCGGCGACCGGCCAGGACGCCTTTCACGACTTCTTCTTTCCATTTACGCAGGGGTTTGTCTACGCGCCGGCAAACGACCTTGCGGGGACGCTTGCGTGCCTAGACGAGCACGTGTGCGCGGTGATGCTCGAGATGGTGCAGGGCGAGGGCGGCGTGGTGCCGCTTGAAAAGGCGTATGTGCAGGGCCTTCAGGCGGCGTGCCGCGAAAGGGACATCCTGCTGATCGTGGATGAAGTGCAGACCGGCATGGGACGAACCGGAACGCTTTTCAGCTATGAACAGTTTGGCGTCTCCCCCGACATCGTGACAAGCGCCAAGGGACTGGGCGCGGGGCTTCCGATCGGCGCGGTGCTGCTGGGCGAAAAGGTCAAAGATACCTTGGGCTTTGGCCAGCACGGCACCACCTTTGGCGGAAACCCGGTCGCGTGCGCGGGCGCGTGCGAGGTGCTTCGGCGCATGGACGACGCGTTTCTCGAAGCGGTCGTTCAAAAGGGGAACCTGCTCCGGGCGCGGATTGAGCAAATGCCGGGCGTCAAGCAGGTGAGCGGGCTTGGCATGATGCTGGGCATCGCCCTAGAGGGCGCGTCGGCGCTTGACGTGGTGGGCGAATGCGAAAGGCGCGGGCTGCTGGTGCTGACCGCCAAGCAGAAGGTGCGCCTGCTTCCGCCGCTACAGCTGGACGGGCGGGAACTTGACGAAGGACTTGCCATCCTCGAATCGGCGATTGCCGCCGCGCGAAAAAAAAGCGACTGACATCAATCCTTAATCCATACGCACTTGATTAAACGCACGGATTTTGGCAAAATCATAGGGATGGGCGGCGCAACTGCGCCGCCCGACAAAAGGGACAAACCGCCATTCGGCCGCGGGCCGCATCAAAAAAAACGCATGATGAGGTTGCAATCAATGAAAAAGGCATATCTGATCCTGCAAGACGGGCAGGTCTTCGAGGGCACGCGCTTTGGCGCGGGCGGCATGGTTTCAGCGGAACTGGTGTTTGAGACGGGCATGATCGGATATCTGGAGACGCTGACCGACCCGGGCTATCAGGGACTGATGGTGGCCGCGACCTTTCCGCTTGCGGGCAATTACGGCGTGATCCCGGCGGACTTTTCGTCGTCCGCGCCGCATTTGTCCGCGTTCATCGTGCGGGAAGTGTGCGACGTGCCCTCCAATTTCCGCTGCGAGGGCACGCTGGATTCGTATCTCAAGGAGGAGGGCGTGATCGGGCTTTGTGATATCGATACCCGCGCGCTCACGCGGATATTGCGCGAGTCTGGCGCGATGAACGCGGCGATTGTCGATCAACTGCCGGGCGATATGGCTGCTTTTACCCAATCGCTTGCGCGCCTTGCGCCGTCGGGCGACGTGATCAAGGCCACCTGCGCCGCGCCCTATTGCTATCGCCCCACTTCTGTCCCGCTTGTCCCACAGACGAAAGAGGTCGTCCTGTGGGACTTTGGCTATGTGCGCTCGATCGCCGAGGCGCTGTCGGCGCGCGGCTGCCGCGTGCAGGTGGTCCCGGCGGACACCGCGCTTTCGGAAATTCTCGCGATGAACCCGGACGGGATCGTGCTCTCGGGCGGACCGGGCGACCCGGCCAACTGCGCCTCCATCATCGAGCAACTGCGCGGGCTTGACGCCGCGCGCATCCCGACGCTCGCAATCGACCTAGGTCACCAGTTGCTCGCGCTTGCGCACGGCGCGAAGAGCCTAAAGATGAAGCACGGCCATCGCGGCGCAAACCAGCCGGTTCGTCGGCTTTCGGACGGCCGCCTGTTCACGACGTGCCAGAACCACGGCTTTGTCATCGATGGGGCGTCGCTGCCGGAAGGCGTTTGCGTGTCCTATGAAAACGTGAACGACCACACCGTCGAGGGGCTTGCCTACGAGGGGCTTGCGCTGTATTCGGTGCAGTTTACGCCCAAGGCGCAGGGCGGCGCGTGCGAAACCGCTTTCCTATTTGACGAATGGATGAACCGCATGTCGGCGTCGGACGCCGGCAGCATGGAGGAATAAATATGCCGCTTTGCAAAGATCTCAAACGGGTAATGCTGATCGGTTCCGGCCCCATCGTGATCGGGCAGGCCGCCGAGTTTGACTACGCGGGCACGCAGGCGTGCCGCACGCTCAAGTCGCTGGGCCTCGAGGTCATCTTGGTCAACCCCAACCCCGCGACCATCATGACCGACAGCGCGGTCGCCGATGAAATCTTCATCGAGCCGCTTTCGCTCGAGGTGCTGCGCCGAATCATTCAAAAGACCAAGCCGGACGGGCTGCTCTCGACGCTCGGCGGGCAGAACGGGCTCACGCTCTCGATGCAGCTGGCGCGCGAGGGCTTTTTGGAAAAGATGGGCGTTCGCCTGCTCGGCGCGCGGCTGGAGACCATCGACAAGAGCGAAGACCGGCAGATGTTTAAGGACACGATGCTTGAGATCGGGCAGCCCTGCATCCCGAGCCTCGTGGTCACCACGGTCGAGGCGGCGCTCGCGTTTGCAAAGACCATCGGCTATCCCGTGATCGTGCGGCCGGCGTTCACGCTGGGCGGCTCCGGCGGCGGGATTGCCCCGAGCGAGGACGCGCTGCGCGAGATCGCGTGGACCGGGCTCGAGGCCTCGCCGATCCGGCAGATTCTGGTGGAAAAGTGCATCTCCGGCTGGAAGGAGATCGAGTTTGAGGTGCTGCGCGACGGCGCGGGCAACGCGATCACCGTGTGCTCGATGGAGAACATCGACCCGGTGGGCGTGCATACCGGCGACTCGATCGTCATTGCGCCCGCGGTCACGCTGGCCGCGCCCGAGTACGGCATGCTTCGGCAGGCGGCGTTTGACATCGTGGAGGCGCTGGGCGTCGAGGGCGGGTGCAACGTGCAGTTCGCGCTCGAGCCGGAATCCTTTACCTATGCGGTGATCGAGGTCAACCCGCGCGTGTCGCGCTCTTCGGCGCTCGCGTCCAAGGCGACCGGCTACCCGATTGCCAAGGTGGCGGCGCAGATCGCGGTCGGGCTTCGCCTTGACGAGATCCCCAACGTCGTGACCGGCCAGACGACCGCGTTTTTCGAGCCGACGATCGACTACGTGGTGGTCAAGTTCCCGCGCTGGCCGTTTGACAAGTTCGTCTACGCCAAGCGCTCCTTGGGCACGCAGATGAAGGCGACCGGCGAGGTGATGGCGATCGCGCCCACGTTTGAGATGGCGCTCATGAAGGCGATCCGCGGCGCGGAAATTCGCATGGAGACGCCGCGCCTCAAAAAGCTTGCGCCATTGGCCACGGAAGACGTGGTGGCGGGCGCGTCGCACGCGACCGACGAAAGGCTGTTCTTTGTGTACGAGGCGCTGTCGCGCGGCGTGTCGGTCGAGGAAATCCACGCGTTGACGATGATCGACGAGTGGTTCCTCGCAAAGCTGTTGAACCTCTCGAGCATGGAAAAGGCGCTTGCGCAGGGCGAACTGACCGACGAAAAATACCGCGCGGCCAAGCGCATGGGCTTTATGGACAAGACGATTGCCAGCCTGAGCGGGCAAAAAATCGCGCGGCCGATGACTGCGGTTTACAAGATGGTGGACACCTGCGCCGCCGAGTTTGAGGCGGTGACGCCCTACTTCTACGCGACATACGACGCGGAAAACGAGGCCGCGCTGTTTCGGGCGGCGCGCCCGAGCGGCAAAAAGCGGGCGATCGTGTTCGGCTCCGGCCCGATTCGGATCGGTCAGGGCATCGAATTTGACTACGCGTCGGTTCACTGCGTGTGGACGCTCAAGGCCGCGGGCTACGAAGTCGCCATGGTCAACAACAACCCCGAGACCGTCTCGACCGACTTTGACACCGCCGACCGGCTCTACTTTGAGCCGCTGACGCCCGAGGACGTCTACGCGGTCATTCAGACCGAGCAGCCGGACGGCGTGGTGGTCGCCTTTGGCGGCCAGACCGCGATCAAATTGACGCGCGCGCTGGACGACATGGGCATCCCGATCCTGGGCACCGGCGCGAATGCGATCGACGCGGCGGAGGATCGCGAGAAGTTCGACGCGCTGCTTGAAAAGCTGTCGATCAAGCGCCCGGAAGGAAGCTCTGTTCACACGACCGAGCAGGCGCTTTCCGTCGCGCACGCGCTGGGCTATCCGGTTCTGATCCGGCCGAGCTACGTGCTGGGCGGGCAGAACATGATCATCGCCTTTGAGGACGAGGAGATCGTGCGGTATATGGCGCTGATTCTGTCGCAGGGCGTCACCGACCCGATCCTGATTGACAAGTACCTGATGGGCACCGAGGTCGAGATCGACGCGGTGTGCGACGGCGAGGACGTGCTGATCCCCGGGATCATGGAGCACATCGAGCGCGCGGGCGTGCATTCGGGCGACTCGATGGCGGTATACCCGGCGTGGAATTTGAACGGGCCGATCACCGAGCGGCTGATTGAGTGCACGGCGAAGTTGGCCAAGGGCCTTCAAACGGTGGGTCTGATCAACATACAGTACGTGATCTACGAAAGCGAGGTCTACGTGATCGAGGCCAACCCGCGCGCGTCGCGCACGATCCCCTACATCAGCAAGGTGACCGGGCTTCCGATCGTGGACGTCGCGACGCGGGTGATGCTGGGCGAAAAGCTGCGCGACATCGGCTACGGCACCGGGCTTTACCGGCTGTCGCCGTTTTGCGCGGTGAAGGTGCCGGTGTTCTCGTTTGAAAAGCTGACCGACGCGGACACGCTGCTGGGGCCGGAGATGAAGTCAACCGGCGAGGTGCTGGGCGTCGGGCGCACGATGGGCGAGGCGGTGTACAAAGGGCTGCTCGCGGGCGGAAGCAAGATGGCGCACACCGGCAGCGCGCTGATGGCGGTGCGCGACCGCGACAAGCGCGAGGCGGTAAAGCTGGGGCGCACGATGCTCGATCTGGGCTTTAAGCTATACGCGACCGAGGGGACAGCCCGGGCGCTTGCGCGCGCGGGGCTTGAGAGCACGCACGTGGGCAAGCTGCACGAGGGCAAAAACGACATCATGCGCCTGCTCAACGAGGGGCAAGTGCAGTACGTCATCTCGACGTCGAGCAAGGGCGCGCTACCGCAGCGGGACAGCGTGCAGCTCAGGCGCAAGGCGGTCGAGCGCGGGATCGCGTGCCTCACCAGCTTAGATACGGCAAACGCGCTGTTTGACGCGATCAAGAGCGGCTACAACGCAAGCAACATCGAGCTGATCGACATTGCGCACCTGCCCACGCGCAAGCAAAAGCTCAAGTTCATCAAGATGCGCGCCAGCGGCAACGACTACATCTATTTCGACTGCTTTGCGCAGAAGATCGACAGCCCCGAAGCGCTGAGCGTGTGGCTGTCCAGCCGCAAAAACGCGATCGGCGGCGACGGCATTGTGCTGATTGAGCAAAGCCCTGTGGCGGACGCGCGGATGCGCATGTTCAACCGCGACGGGAGCGGCGCGGAGGTGTCGGGCAACGCCATGCGCTGCGTCGCAAAATACCTCTACGATTCAGAGCGCGTGCCGCACGAGCGCAGGAACCTCACGATCGAGACGGGCGGGCGCGTGCACGAGGCCAAGCTGTACGTGCGCGACCGCGCGGTGTACTCCGTATCGGTGGGAATGGGTCGCCCCGACTTCACGCCCGCCAATGTCCCGGTGGCGCTCGAGGGCGAGCAGGTGCTCGCGCATCCCTACGCGCTGGATGGGCGCACGTTTGAGATCACGTGCGTGTCGATGGGCAACCCGCACTGCGTGGTGTTTGTAGACCATGTGGACTCGATTGATCTCGAAAAATGGGGCCCGCTGCTTGAGCGCGCGCCGATCTTCCCAAGGCGCGCAAACGTGACCTTTGCGCGGGTGCAAAGCCCCACGACGCTTGAGATGCGCGTGTGGGAGCGGGGAATTGGCGAGACGCAGGCGTGCGGAACCGCGGCGTGCGCGGCGGTCGCGGCGGCGGTCAAGCTGGGCTACTGCCCGCGCGCGAAGGACATATCGGTGCTGCTGCCGGGCGGCGCGATGGTGATCCGCGAGGACGAGGGCAGCATCACGATGACGGGCGACGCGCAGCTGGACTTCTCGGGGGAGGTAGACATCTGATGGCCGAAAAGCCCCTCGTCACCAACGTGATGCGGCTGCTCAAGCAGGGGCATATCGCCTATGCGCCGCTCTATTACGACTTGGCGGGCGAGACGTTTTCCGGAGACGCCGTGTGCCGGGCACTCGGCGCGGACGCGCGGCGCAGCTTTAAGACGCTGTGCGCGCGCGGCGAAAGGCAGGGCGTGGCGGTGTTCGTCGTGCCGATCGCCGGGGAATTGGACCTCAAGTGCGCGGCGCAAGCGCTGGCGGACAAAAAGGTGCAATTGGTGCACGTGAAGGAGCTTCCCGCGCTGACCGGGTACGAGCGCGGGAGCGTGTCCCCCATCGGCATGAAGAAAAAATACCCGACGTTCATCGATCAGTCGGCGTGCGAATTTGAATTGATTCGCATAAGCGGCGGGCAAAAGGGCGTGTCCATCGAGCTTGACCCCAAGGCGCTTTCCGCCTATCTGGGCGCGCGCTTTTTCCCGCTTTGGCCGCCGGTGCAAGCAAATGAGTCCTAAGGGACCGCCGATTGTACAAAACAGCCCAGTTCAGCCCGCAAAGGCGATGAATCGCCTTTGCGGGCTTTGCAATATTTAACTATTTATTTACGTCTAAATGCTTCTTGTAGTCATTATTCCAAGGGCCATCCGGGTTGACAAGCATTCTCACAGCCTGTATGATAGACGCAGGATGTAAACAATATGGCGAATGGGAGGAATGGTCAACATGGATAAAGGGCGTTGGGATGATGTGTACCACATTGTGATGCGGGGCATTACGCGGCGGCAGGTTTTCCTAGACGAAGAGGACTGTGCGAAGATGGTGGCGCTTCTGAAATACTGCAAGGGGATCGGGGACTTTACGCTGTACGCGTACTGCGTGGCGGGGGACGCGCTGCACATGCTGATTGGGCTGACGCGGGCCTCGGTTAAGCTGCTGTTTGGGACGATTGAGCAGGTGTACGTGCCGTGGTATAACGGCAAATACGAGCGCAGCGGCGCGGTATTTGAGGAGCGGCTCAAGTGCATTCCGGTGAACTGCGACGAGGACCTGATCGACGACATGGCGTCCATTCACCTAGAGCCGGTTCGGCAGGGGTTTGTCCAGGCGCCGGGCGAGTACCGGTACTCGAGCTTTCAGGACTACCGGGCGGCGGACGGGAACACGCTAGCCAGCACGGGCTGCCTGAAGGCGCTGATTCCGGAAGACCAGTTCGACCTTGTGCACGCGCTGCCGCCGCATGGGCTCCGGCTGAACGAGAAAAACGCGTGGGCGCTGGCCAAATTGCTTGCGGGCATAACGAGCGCAGCGGGGTTCCGGGCACTTGCGCAGGACGCGCTTGGCAATCTATTGCGGACGATGAACGCGCGCGGCGTGCAAAAGCGGATTCTGCGGCACATGACGGGGCTCAATCCCAAGGCGCTTGACCTGCTGCTGGCCGGCGGGGCGTCGATGCGTGCGCCGGCCCGGCGCGACGCGCACTGAGCGTGCGCGGGCGCGCAGTGATCGCCCGGGGGGAGGGTGCTCCTCGCGCGCGGTTTCAGGTATCCGCGTGGCGGAAAACAGGAAGAAAGCGAAATTCATCCCTATAACAAAAAAATTGATGCCCCTTTGTTCAATAATTGGCCGGTTTTTTTGCTTGACCAGTAGTAATTTTCCTGTCCATGTAGTATAATGTTATTAACTGGTTAGCACTACACCTGCCAGTGTCCGGAAACGGACGATTGTTGTGATTAAAGGAGATGATCAACGGATGCACAAGAAGCAATGCATCGCCATGTTGCTCGCAGGGGGTCAGGGCAGCAGGTTGGGCCTTCTGACCAAGACAATGGCCAAGCCCGCCATACCCTTTGGCGGCAAATACCGCATCATTGATTTTCCGCTGTCAAACTGTTCTAATTCAGGGATTGATGTGGTTGGCGTATTGACCCAGTATCAGCCGCTTGAGTTGAACCGCTACATCGGCTCGGGCCAACCGTGGGATCTTGACCTCAACAACGGCGGCGTATTTGTGTTGCCGCCCTATGTCAAGGGGAAAATCGGCGAGTGGTATCGCGGTACCGCAAACGCCATTTACCAAAACATCCCGTTTATCGAGCAGTACGATCCGGAGTATGTGCTGATTTTGTCGGGCGACCACATCTACAAAATGGACTACAACGACATGCTCGACAAACACCGCCGCGCCAAGGCGGACTGCACGATCGCGGTGCGCCCGGTGCCGTGGGCCGACGCGCCCTCCTTTGGCATCATGAACACCGACGCGAGCGACCGGATCATCGAATTTGAGGAAAAACCCAAGCAGCCCAAGAGCAATCGCGCCTCGATGGGCGTGTACATCTTCAACTGGGCGGTGCTCAAGAAGTACCTTGAGGACGACGAGGCCAACCCCAACTCCCACAACGACTTTGGCAAAAACATCATACCCGGCATGTTGAGCGACGGGCTCAAGCTGATGGCCTACAACTTTGAGGACTATTGGAAGGACGTCGGCACCATTCAGTCGCTATGGGAGAGCAACATGGACCTGATCTCCGATCCGCCCGCGTTCAACCTGTACGACAAGGCCTGGCGCATCTATGGCAGAAACCCCATCATGCCGCCGCACTTTATCGGCGACAACGCGGTGGTTGACGGCAGCATGGTGACCGAGGGGTGCGAGGTGTACGGCGTCGCGCTCAGGAGCGTGTTGTTTGCCGATGTCACCATTGAGCAAAACGCCATCGTGGAGGACAGCGTCATCATGCCCGGCTCGGTCATCAAGTCCGGCGCGATCGTCAAGCGGTCGATCGTAGGCGAAAACAGCGTGGTCACTGAAGGGTGCCGCGTGGGCGACGGGCTGGACAGCCCGATCGCATTGGTCGGCTCAAACGTCGTATTGCCTGCGGGGCACATTGTTCCGCCGGGCGAGCAATCTGACGGCCTGAAGGAGGAAGCGCAATGAAGGACGTAATGGGGCTGATCTACACCACCAAGGACGATATTGCGCTGCGCGAGCTGACCATCTCCCGCGCCGTGGCGGCGCTCCCGGTCATCGGTCGGTACCGCATCATCGACTTCGTCTTGAGCAGCATGGTCAATTCCGGCATCAAAAACGTGGGCATCATCATGCAGAAAAACTACCACTCGCTGATGGATCACTTAGGCGCGGGCAAGGAGTGGGATCTGCACACCAAGAACGACGGTCTGTTCATCCTGCCGCCGTTCCAGACCCGCGAAAACGTGGGCACCTACGAGGGCACCATTGACGGCCTTCGCTCAAACATCAGCTACCTGCGCCGCTCCAAGCAGGAGTACGTCATCATGTCGGGCAGCTATTCGGTTTTCAACACCACCTTCAACGACATGGTAGCCGAGCACATTGAAAAGGGCGCCGACATCACCATGATGTACACCCGGGAGCCCTTTGACAACCGCATCTCCTCCTCCACGATCGGCCAGCACAACTTCCTCAAGCTGGACGCGGAGGGCAACGTGCTCGACATCGAGGTCGGGCCGAACCCGCCCACCTACGACTGCTTCTCGATGAGCGTGCTTCTAATGAAGCGAAAGCTGCTCCTGCACATGATCGATCAGGCGGTTTCGCACGGCATGCACGACATGCACCGCGATATCCAGATGAACTACCTGCGCCCCAATGTGCTCAAAATTCGCGGCTACGAGTACAAGGGCTATCACAAGCGCGTCGAGTCCATCCCCAGCTTCTTCCACCTAAACATGGACATGCTCGACACCGAGCGCCGGCACGCCTTCTTTGACGCACACCCGGTCTACACCAAGGTGCGCGACGAGGTGCCCGCCAAGTTCGCGCTTGGCGCGCGCGCCGTCAATTCACTGGTCGCGGACGGCTGCATCATCGAGGGAACGGTCGAAAACAGCGTGTTATTCCGTGGCGTGCGCGTGCGGCGTGGCGCCATCGTGCGCAATTCCATCCTGATGCAGGAATGCGACATCAGCGAGAACGTCGAGCTTGAAAACGTGATCTTCGACAAGGCCGTCACCATCCGGTCCGGGAAATTGATCGGCCAGAGCGAATACCCGATCGTGATCGGCAAAAATATGACGCTGTAGCGCCAGCCCGGCACTGCGGTGCCGCGCTGTCGCTCACGCGGTTATTGAACGCGAAAGGTGGGCTGCTCGCCCCCTTTCACACTATCCCCTCGAGCTGTACGTCCTTGCTGTGGCATTCTCCAGCCCGGCACTGCCGTGCCGGGTCACGCCTATTCCTCCGCTTCCTCTATCGCGCGCTCCAACGCTTGCTCCTGCGTCAGCGGCGCGCCTTGCGCCACTTCAACCGCGCCCTGCGGCGCTTCAACCGCCTTGCGCCGCAACGCGCGCCGCTTTATCTGCGCCAAAATCATCTGCGCCCGCTTTACCGCGTCGCGATACGGCGCCGATTTATGGTACAGCAGGATCATTAGCCCGTTCGGAATCACCACGCACAGCCCCATCCGGATCACAAATGCCGCGTATACATTCCCCACCACTTCGCTCACGCAATCGCCTAGCACATACGTCGCCCCGCAACTCACAACCGCGATCGCCAGATGCACAAGATACGTGCGCGCATAGATCATCGGCGACTTTTCAAATACCTTCAAAAACACCAGCCGCGAATCATACCACAATTGCGTCAGGATCATCGACAGCCCCGTCGCCATCAGTACCCCCACGACGCCCCAGAACTGAACCAGCACAAAGTCCAGAATCAAGTTGAGCGCCGCCGTCGCCAGCGGCCGGAACTTGCCCTGCCGGAACAGCCCGTTCGAGTTGCGAAACGCGTTGAGCGGGCGCATGTTCCCCTGCACATAAAAGTTAAACGCCAGCGCAAACAACACCGGCTTGCTTAACACGTACCGCGAACTCAGCCAGATATCCCGAACAAATGGCTCCGTCAGGCACAACAGCGACGTCGTGCAAAACAGCACTACCCAGAACGAGATAAAATACGCGGTCTCAAATACCTCATACTGACGCTTGGATCCCGCCGTCGACGCCATCGCGCCAAGGCTTGGCGTAAACGACTGATAAAACTGCACAATGGTCATGTTGATCGTCGTAAAGATCAGCCGGTAATTGCCCAGAAACCCCACCGCCATGACGCCCAGCGCCGGCGTCATCGAAATCACAATCGAGTCGGTGCTGCTCAGCACCACCTGCGCCACCTTATAAAGCGCCAGCGCGCCCACGTCCACCAGCAGATGCTTGGTCTCCTGCTTGTTTAGCTTTGCGTCCCGATACAGCTTGATCTTGGGATACAGCTTGTCCGCCTTGCGCGAAATCACGTAGTTGCGCAACAGCTGCTCCACAATGTCCACCAGCAGGTACAAGATGAAATTCCGGAACACCAACAGCACAAAACACTCGCACGCCACGCGCGCAAACGTGAAGCAAATCGCCGTCTTGCTGATCACGTACTGGCGCTCGCTCGCGGTGAGCAATGTGGACTTATACGCCAGCAGGTACGAGGACGCGTTGCTAAAGATGTACAGGCAGAAGATCAGCGTGATGCTCTCCTTGATGTCCGGCGCGCCTTTCACCATATACGGCAAAAGCGGCACGCACACCGCGCCCGTCAGCAGCACGAGCAGCGCGATCAGCCGATACGCCGTCTTATAAAAGTTCATCAGCGCCGCCATGCGCTGAGCGTCGCCCTCCCGGATCGGCTTATACAGCGCATACGTAATCGCGCTGCCTATCCCCAGTTCCGCCAGCGACAACATGCTCAGAATGTCGGTGAACAGCGTCGATACGCCCGTGTACTGCATCCCCAGCGCGTAAATAAAGACCGTCTTGGTGACAAAATTCAACAGCTGCGCGATCAGCTTGAGGGCAAACCCCGCACCTGTATTGATGACGACACTTTCGCTATGTGACTTGGCCATGCGTCTATTGGTAACTCCTTACACTTTACTCAACCTAAGTCATTATAGCACACGCGTCAAGTCTCGACGCAAAAGGGCCGCCCCCGATATGGCATTTCTGCCTACCGAGCGCGGCCGTATCCGCCCACTGCCCGCCTCGCGCCTTGGCGGCGATGCCCCGTGCCTTACGCCTTGGCGGGCGCGCCTATGCCCCGCGCCTTGGCGCCTTCTTCCTCGCCCCGGCAGGCCGCGACGCGTTTCCATTGCCCCGTGTCCAGGTGGTATACCGCCTCAAGCGCGCAAATATCCGCTTGGTAGTTGTCGTAGAGCGCGCGCGCAAACGCCGGCGACAGTTCCTCCTTGGGCGCGGGCTTGTCGTTTACGCGATCTATCGCGCCCTTGAGCGCCCGAAGGCACCTTCCCTTGAGCGCGCGCGGCATCTTCCGCGCCACCTTTTGCATCACGTGCGCGAGCCAATTGCACTGATACCCCACAATGGTCTTGTTGGCGTGCAGCGGCTGCACGCGCAGGCGCGCAATGCCGGCAAAGTCGGTGACACCGTCAACGACCTGCTGCTGGTGCTTGACGAAGTGTTCAAACATCACCACGTGCACTCGTTCGCGCGGAAACATGCGGTAGATATTGTCAAGCTGCCGCGCATATTTCCCGCGCGCAAAATAGCTATGAATGCGCCTCTCTTCCGCCCCCTGCGCGATGCGCGCGGGCTCCGCCCAAAAGCTCTCCTCAAAGGACAGCGTTTCCCGACCCTGACCCTTGACCATGTTGTAGTGCGACAGCGCCCGGTCCACCGGATCGCGCAGCAGCACGACCACCTTCACATTTTCGGCGCCCAGCGTCTTTGCGATGCGCTCCATGGATTGCTGATCGTACATATAGATGGGCGTCACGTCAAACTTGATGCCCGACCCCGAAAATAGCGCGTCGTATGAATCCTTGCTCGGGCGTTCGCAGCGGTCAAAGTAGTGAACCTCTTTGGCGCTCGATATCGCCAGCGCCGGATGTGCGCGCAACAATTCATAAAGAAGCGTGGTGCCCGCCTTGGCCGCGCCCACGCATATCAGATACTTCGCCATGCGATTCCCTCCCCTGATCGTAGGGTAGCACAGCCGGTTTTCACGGTCAACCCATTGGGCGCAATTGCTTCAAAACTGCCACAGCCGCACCGCGCTTTGCCACAACCGCCGCGCCCCGCACATAATTCTTCGCGCGCTTGACCGGGAATAGGCATGATGGTATAATGAACGGAAATGGCATTACGCGCGACGGAAGGAATGGAACGCACATGACCTTACATATTTGCCCCGAGGGCTATACGCCCCTTCTCGACCTGCGCACGACGCAGCAGGCGATCAAGACGCTGAAGGATTGCTTTCAGCAGCAGCTTGGCGCGGCGCTCAACCTAACCCGCGTATCAGCCCCGCTGTTCGTGCGCCGTTCAAGCGGCTTAAACGACGACCTGAGCGGCGTTGAGCGCAAGGTCGCCTTCGATTTAAAGCAGGAGCCGGGCGCGGAGGTAGAGGTCGTGCAGTCGCTTGCCAAGTGGAAGCGCGACGCGCTGGGTCGCTACGGCTACCCCGCCGGCAGCGGCCTGTACACCGACATGAACGCCATTCGCCGCGACGAGGACACCGACAACCTGCACTCGGTCTACGTCGATCAGTGGGACTGGGAGAAGGTCATCACGCGCGACACGCGCAACTTCTCGACGCTTGAGGATGCCGCAATGCGCATTCACGCCGCGATGTGCGAGGCCGAGGCGGTTTTGCACAGCCGCTATCCGCGCCTTGCGCCCCGGCTTCCGGCGCAGCTCACGTTTGTGACGAGCGAGGAACTGTACGACCTGTACCCGAACCTCGCGCCGGAAGCGCGCGAGGCGGAATTTGCGCGCATTCACCGCGCGATATTTGTCAGCCGGATCGGCTGGCCGCTGCCCGACGGCAGGGCACACGGCGGCCGCGCGCCCGACTATGACGACTGGACGATGAACGGCGACCTGATCTATCACCACCCGGAACTGGATTGCGCCCTTGAGATTAGCTCGATGGGCGTGCGCGTGGACGCGCCCGCGATGTTCGCGCAGCTGAGCGCCGCAAACGCCATGGCGCGCATCGACCTTCCGTTTCACCAAAAGGTGATGCGCGACCAACTGCCGCTCACGATGGGCGGCGGCATCGGCCAGAGCCGGATGTGCATGTTGCTGTTGCACAAGTGCCACGTCGGCGAAGTCCAGTGCTCCGTCTGGCCCGAAGGCCTGGTCGAGGAGTTCGCCCAAAAAGGCGTGTCCCTCCTCTAAAATTCCCGCCCCTTGCCAAAACCCGGCGCCCCCGTTGACGCAAGATGTCAACAGGGGCGCCGTTCATTTGAGCCGCATCCTTTTTTCGCACCCTTGGCGGCCAGAAGTCCGCCCTATAGGCCTTGCGCCTATCCGCCCAAAGGCGCTACGCCTCGAGGATTTGCGCTTGTATGCGCTTGCGCCAGCTGCCTTTTAGGTAGTACCACGCAAACAAGGCGGAGGTGATGACCCAGGTGACCGGGTAGCTGAGCGCGACCATCTCGACGACCGGGGCAAAGGGGACGATCACGAGGATCCAGACCACGCGCAAGACGCAGATGCCAAAGCAGGTGAGCAGCATCGGCTTGAGCGCGTCGCCCATGCCGCGCAGCGCGCCCGACAGGATCTCAATGGCGACGTAAGTAAAGTAAAACGGCGTGATCGCGCTCATCATGCGCAGGCCCAATTCCACCACCGCCTCGTCTGCGGTAAACAGCCGGTAGAACACCCGCCCGCCAAAGTGCACCACCACGCTCATCGCAAAGGCGGAGGCAAACGCCATCACAAGCGCCGCCACCACGCTCTTTTTCACGCGATCCATCCGCTTTGCGCCGTAATTCGCGCCGACAAACGTGGTCGCCGCAATGCCGAACGCGGACAGGATCATCCACAGGAGCCCGTCGATCTTGCCAAACGTCGCCCACGCCGCCACGGCGTCGGTGCCAAATGCGTTGATGCTCGATTGGATCAGCAGGTTAGAGACCGAGTACAGCACCGATTGAAGCCCCGCCGGCATTCCGATGCGCATGACCCGACCCAATATCGCCCGGTCGAAGCGAATCTTCCTGATGTGCAGTTGATAGCTGTGCGGCGTGCGCATGAGCGACCCCACGACCAGCGCCGCGCTTGCCGCCATCGACAAAATCGTCGCCCACGCCGCGCCCGCGACGCCCATGTGAAAGCCGACCACGAACAAAAGGTCCAGCACAATGTTGGCCACGCAGCACACGATCAGGAAATACAGCGGACGGCGCGAATCGCCCACCGCGCGCAATACGCCCGAGCCGATATTGTAAATCAGCGCCGGAATCACGCCCACAAAATAGATGCGCATATAGGTCGCGGAATCCGCGATCGTCTCCTCCGGCGTGCGCATGACGCGCAGCATCTGCGGCGCAAACACGATGCCCACCACCATCAGCACAAGCCCGCACGCCAGCGCCAGCGCCATCGCGGTATGCACCGACCGGCCGACCGCGTCGTGGTCGCGCGCGCCGTGATACTGCGAGATGATCACCGTCGCGCCCGACGAAAGCCCGACGAAAAACCCGACCAGCAGGTTGATCAAAATCGAGGCCGAGCCGCCGACCGCCGCCAGCGCCTCTTTGCCGACAAACTGACCCACCACCACCGCGTCCACCGTGTTGTACAGCTGCTGAAAAAAAGTGCCCAGCATGATCGGAACGAAAAAGATCAACATTTCCTTCCAGATGACGCCCTGTGTCAGGTCCGCCGACCGCGCAAGTACCCTACGCATGAATACCCTCCGTAAAGCCGCGCGGGCGTCCGCGCTTCGCATGACGCCCGCATTTTTTCTACCCTTATTGAATCATCAAATCCCGCGTTTGTCAAGCGCGATTTGCGCACGGCCGCGCCCCGCGCAGCTTCCCGCCCCGCCCGGCGAAATTTTTTTTGAAACCCCCTTGACGTGCTCGGGTCATGGCCTTATGATGGTGGGAAACACCTTGAATCGGGCCGCGATGCACGCCCATTGCTTGACAAAAAAAACGACGCGCGACCCATCGCTTCGGGATTAAAGAAAGGACGCCTTTATATGCTTGATTATCTTGTCAGGCGTTTTGTGCCAGATTATGACAACCCCCACGCGCCTTGCGTGCGCACGGCCTACAGCGTTCTCGCGGGCGCCATGGGCATTGCCCTCAACCTGCTGCTGTTTTGCATCAAGCTGCCCATCGGCATGTTGACCGGCTCGATCGCCATCACCTCGGACGCGTTTAACAACATCTCCGACATGGGCTCTTCGCTGATCACCTTGATCGGCGCGCGCCTGGCCGGCAAGCGTCCCGACCGCGACCACCCGTTTGGCCACGGCCGGCTCGAGTACGTGTCCGCGCTGATCGTCGCGCTGATCATCCTGCTGGTCGGGTTTGAACTGCTGCGCGCGTCCGCCCAGCAGTTTGTCCAGCGCGCGCCGGTGTCGCTCACGCCGCTTTCGCTTGGGCTTTTGCTGTTTTCGGTTCTGGTCAAGCTGTACATGTTCCTCTACAACCGAAAGCTGGGCAAGAAAATCGACTCGTCCATCATGCGCGCCGCCGCCGCGGACAGCCTAAACGACGTATTCACCACCAGCGCGGTCATTGTGGCGACCGTGATCGGGCGCTACATCGCTTGGCCGATCGACGCGATTGCGGGCGTTGCGGTGTCGCTCCTCATCCTGCTTTCCGGCTACGGCATCGCGCGCGACACGATCAACCTGCTGTTGGGCGGCCGCCCCGACCCCCAACTCGAGCAAGAGATCGTGCGCCTCGTGAAGGAGGATTCGCGCATTGTGGGCGTGCATGATCTGATCATCCACGACTACGGCCCCGGTCGCGTCATGGCCTCGGTGCACGCGGAGGTGCCCGCCGACGCCGACATCATCCGAGCGCACGAGCACATCGACCAGATCGAGCAGCACATTCTGGCGCAATTGGGCATTCCCATCGTGATCCACATGGACCCGATCATCGTAGGCAACGCGCGCACCGATCAGGTGCACGAGGCGGTGCGCGAAGTCGTCGAGCAGGTCGAGCCGCACTTTACCATGCACGACTTCCGCATGACCGACGGCGATTCCCGCATCAACCTGATCTTCGATTTGGTCGTCCCGATTGAAATGACCGCCCAAGCCCGCGCCGAGGCCACTTGCGAGATTTCTTCGCGGCTAGCCGCGCGCGACCCGCGCTACCACTGCGTCATCCGCGTGGACGAGGGCTAGGGAACCGCTGATTAAAGAACGTGCGCGATGGCGAGCTGAATTTTCGCCAGATTCGTCCCGCAAAAGCCGAAGGCGTAGCGGAACTACGCCCCGGATTTTGCAGGACGGAGATGACGGAAATGCAGCCGCCAGCGCGTGTGGGATTTAATCAGCGGTTCCCTAGGCGGATAAGGCGCCGCCCTTCGCATAGGCAAAGCGGCCACCGCGCCGGGGCGACGCGCAAGGCCCGCTTGCGCCGTTTCGCCCGGCGCATT
This sequence comes from Clostridia bacterium, assembly GCA_036645575.1. GTDB lineage: Bacteria > Bacillota > Clostridia > Christensenellales > Aristaeellaceae > JAVXNW01. The sequence goes on from JAVXNW010000008.1 coordinate 37,883, forward strand.
GAATTTTCCCGGGCGAAACAGGTTCAACGCGCGGGTGTCATTTTTTTGCCATTTTTTCGTGCAACCCGGCAATTGTACTTGTAATCTTTGCACTTTCCCTGTATACTTTATGTAGGTTTGCAGCCCTTTCGCAGGCGGTGGCTGCCCTAGGAGGCGGGGAAAGACATGTTTGGAAGAAGACCTGACGGGCGGCGCATCTGGGGCGCCGATCCCATCATTCATTTTACGCCCTACATCATGCCCACGCGCAACGATGCGCAGAACTTCTGCAAGCAAGCGCTTGACTACGACGTCATGGTGCGCTACATCAAGGAAAAGCGCGCCGAGGGGCATGATTTTTCGTTTATGACCATCGTCATTGCCGCCTTTGTGCGCGCCATTTCGGAATGCCCGGAGCTCAACCGCTTCATCGGCAACAAGCAGCTCTACGCGCGCAACCGGATCAGCGTCTCCTTTGTCGTGCTCAAAGACACGCACACCGACCGAATCGACGAGTCGCTGGCGAAGGTCGAATTCAACCCCACCGACACGATCTTTGACGTAGAGGACAAGATCGAGCGCGCCATCGTGCACAGCCGCGAAAGCGAAATGGGCACGCTGACCGACCGCTTCGCCCGCATCATCCTGAGGGTGCCGGGCTTGCCCACGCTCCTGATAGGCTTTGCCAAGCTGCTGGACCGCTACGGCTTTCTGCCCAGCTTGATCTACGACGCAAGCCCGTTTCACACGAGCCTTTTTATCACCAATATGGCCTCGATCAACATGACCTACATCTACCACCACCTCTACAACTTCGGCACCACCAGCGTCTTTCTCGCCCTTGGCAAGATCGAGCGCGCGGTGCAGCCGCTGGCCGGTGGCAAGATCACCTACAAAAACCAGTTGCCGCTCGGCGTCGTGACGGACGAGCGCATCTGCGGCGGCGCGAGCTACGCGCGCGCGTTTGGCGTGCTGCGCAAGTACCTGACCGACCCCGCGTTGCTGGAGCAGCCGCCCGAAAAGGTCAATTTAGAGACTGAAATGCGTCCCGCCCGCGACGTCAACAAGCGCAAGTGATGTAAAAAGCAGGATCTATCCCGCCAAGATAAGGGCGGCTGCGGCAGGCTTTGCCCGCCGCAACCGCCCTTATCTTTTGCGCCGAGCGCGCATGTGGTCAAGGCTTCAAGCCTTGCGCGAGCCGGCCGCGTAGGCTGGTCGCTTGTCGCAACAAGCGAAATCCTCCCCGGTCGTTCCCCCGCCTCCCCCGTTCCCTAGCCTTAAAAGCGCATTTAGGGGGGACCCGCGTGAGCGGGGGGCTTTTTGCAAGAGAAAAAGCCCTCTTCCCGCCCGCAGGCGAAGATCGCCCGCAGGCGTCGTACCTCTTTCCCCCATCTGTAGGGGCGCCTATGAGGCGTCCGCCGGTTCGTCGGAGCTCATCCTGCGGGTGCCATCCCATCAAGGGGCGG
>JAVXNW010000009.1:0-38483 GCA_036645575.1 Clostridia bacterium
GAGGGCGGTATGCCCATTCCGCTGCTGTTTCAGTTTGACGACAAGCGCACCGTGTGCGTGTTTAACGGCGTAAAGCGCTCCGTGAGCACCTCCGGATGCAGCGTAACCTGCCTTTCGATGCTCATTGCCTACCTGACCGACAACACGGAGCAGTCGCCCTATACGCTGTTTCGCGAGGCGTGCCAGAAGGGTCTGTATCGGGGAAAGGGCATTGGGCGCGAGGCCGTCCAGAAGATCGCGGAAAGCTACCACGTGCCGGGCACTTGGCGCGACTTGACCCAAGAGGAGCTGGTCGCGGTGCTCAAAGCGGGGAAGCCGATCATTGCGAACATGGGGCCGGGCTATTTTACCGACGCGGGGCACTACGTCGTGCTGCGCGGCGTGACCGAGGACGGGTTGATCTTGGTCAACGATCCCAACAGTCAGAAGAACAGCCAGAGCGCGTTCCCCGTCGCGCTATTCCTTGAGGAACAACGCCCCGGATGCGCGTTCTTCGTGGTGGATTCCGCACGGCCGGCCGAGACGCCGGATCCCGACGCGACGCCCGCGCCGGAATCGACGCCGATGGCTGTCGCGACGCTTGATCCCGCCGCGCCGATTTCGTAGGTTGCGCGGAAACGTGGACATCTGAATAGGCCAAGCTGACCGCCGAACAAAAAATGCTCAATCAAAGGCAGCTTGCACTCAAAAACGAGGTAAAAAAAGCCGAGCAAATCCGCAAGCGCGTTTACCGTATCTTGCGACAGGAACAACCAGAACAATCGCCGCGCAAGGCTCAAGAGATGGATAAATAGCCCGCCCGGCGGCAGGACATGCACTGCGCCGGGCGGGGCTCTCCCTCAAATTAAAATGCGCACCCGGATTCAATGCCGCGCCGGTTCATACAGGATATACTCGCCCTTATGATGCTTTTTGGCCTGATACATCGTTTCATCCGCCAGTTTCAGCACTGCGCGGTAATCCTCCTCGTCGTCAAACATCACATAGCCGCACGAGAAGCTAACCGGCAGCGAAGAACCGTCCGACGCCACGATTCTGGTCGACTGCATGTCGATGTGCATCTGTTCCAAATACTGTTTCAGCACATCTTGCGACGCCAACCGGTACACAAACATCACAAATTCGTCACCGCTGAGGCGGGCCGTCAGCTTATAGGGCGCCTGGAATCTGGCTAAAATCCGTGCCGTATTCTCGAGCAGCTTGTCGCCGCACTCATGCCCCCAGCCATCATTCATCTGCTTGAGGTCATCCACATCCATCATGAGCATGGCCTTGATTCCCAGCGCGCCGGCATCCGAAAACAGATCATCCATCTCACTGAAAAAGGCACGGCGCGAGCGAAGTTCAGTCAACAGATCCACATCGCGCTCATACCGAATCTGCTGCTTTTCCAACACCTCATCCGTCACATCCACCAGAATGCCAAATGTCTTGCGGCTCTCCTCATAAGAACGGACGCGGACGTAGCGCTCCCCCTGCTCTCCCAGACGGTAGATGTCTCCATCCTGCCGAACAGCCTCACGGCAAAGCTGTTCAAGCCGATGCTTGAACGCGCTCGGATCATTCAGAATACCGCGCATTTCCGCCTCGGTAATCCCCAGAATTTTCCCGATTTTACTGGTTGCCAGCACCCTGTGCATATCCTCGTTGTACTCGTACACCGCAATGGGAATGTTGACATTCTGAAACACCAGCGACAGCTTGCTCGTGCTCTGCAGAAGGCTCTCCACCATTCGGTTGATATTATCGCTCAAAATCTGAAATTCCGGCACATCGGATACCGCCAGACGGAAGTCCAAATCGCCCGCGCCGATTTTTTCCAGATCTCGGTTAATCTGATACATGCCTCGAATGATATATTTGTCCAGCATCCTGATAATTAGCACAATCACCGCCGCAGCCAAAATCGCCAGACTGCACACAATGAGTGCGATATTTGAGAGAATGCCGTGATAGATGGTCTGATACGGCAGACTGACGCCAATCAGATAATTCCCCGCCACATCTGTCATACAGTGGCTCTTCATGTCGTCCACAAAGATGTCCCAGTCCTGCGGCGTACCCGTGCCGGTGGCAAAGCCCAAATCAAGGCCGTAGTCGCGGACGTTCTGACCAATCATCTCGCTGCTGGTTGCGCCTAGAATCACGCCTGTCTGACTATCGGCGGCAAACAGGGTGTTATCCTTGTCGGTGGTTACAAGGGTAAAAATATGCGAGAGTTCATTCTTCTTCATGGCCTCCAGCAGGCGAACCGGCTCCATGCCAATCTGCACAATTCCCCTGAGATCCTGTCGCCAGACCGCCGTATACTGCATCAGCTTCTGCTCAGCCGTATTGGGCATGATATCCTGACAGAGTTGCAAGTCGTAATCGTCCAGCATCGGCAGAAAAAACTCCATCTGCTCGCCGGAGTGGAAGGTACAGTTGTAGTGTTTCGGCTCCGTACCAGAATAAAGCCGACCCGCCTTGTCATAGAGGTGGAGCTCGTCTACTTGAAGAAGCTCCGCAATTTTTCGTAGCGCACCCAGATCCTTGGACATCTCGGGATTGGCCTGCACGATGTATGCCGCGGCCTTAGCTCGAATGAAGTAGTCCTCACGCAGATTCTCCTTGAGCTTTGTGATTTCCTCATCGTTGTTCCGCAGAATCTGCCGAATCTGCCCAATGCGAAGCAGCGAGTTGGTTGCCGCTGTCTCCTGCGCAGCCTTAATCTGGAAGTAGCTGCTGATGAGCGCTATGAGCACCATACTGGCCACGATCACTAAAATAAGCCGTTTGGTAATAATCCGTTTAATATGCCACCCTCCTCCCAAATAGATCACTCGCCGCCGCGGGTAGCTTCACGGAGACCTTTATTTTTCTTAGGGAGCCGCTGGATAAATCTCAAGTGCATTATAACACAGTCTGGCAGAATTGAAAAGCATACTATTCGCCCATGACACGCCATATAATTTCGGCGGCTTTGCACAAAGTTTATTTTTGGGCAAACCCCGACGCTTTCCAGACACTTCATATGGTACAATAGAATGTAAATCGCGGCAACAAAAAAGGAGAAGTCACATGAAGCGTAAAAATAAACTTGCGCTGTTGCACTTGTTGGTTTTGACCATCATGCTATTTAGCGGCTGCAAAAAGGCAGCGGCTCCGTCTGCCAATCCTACACCTGACGCACCCTCCGTCACGGTTGCCCCGATAACCGAAAATTCCGCCGAAGCCGCCCCGTCCGACAAGGAGGACTACCACGTTTTGTGCTTGCTTAACGGCACGCTGGGCGACAAAGGTTATTATGACAATATGGCGGGCGGCCTCAACCGTCTGCGCAACGAGCTGGGCTGGGACGTGAAAATAATTGAGATGAGCAAGAACGAAGCCTGCTATGAGAGCTATTTTCTGGAGGCCAGCGAAAGCGGCGAGTGGGATTTGATTGTCACAGGCACCTTCTCGGTGAAAAACCTGCTTGAGCGGACGGCCGTAAAGTTTCCAAAACAAAAGTACATGATCGTCGATGTTGCCGTCGACTTCTCTGTGGTGACGACCAACAACGTCATCGGCGTCACTTTCATGAGCAATGAAACAGGCTTCATGGGCGGCGCGCTGGCGGCTCTGATGTGGAGCGAATCGAGCGATGCGAAGCTGGATGCGACGAAACCTATTCTGGGCTTTGTCGGCTCTGTGGATGCCCCCCACATCAACGACTTTCTCATCGGCTATATGGAGGGCATTCAATACGTAAATCCAAACATAAAGCTGTTGACCAACTATGTAGGCTCCTTCGGCGATGTGCCAAGGTGTCTGGAAATTACGGCACAAATGTACAAGCAAGGCGCACAGATTGTTTACGCGCCAGCCTCCCAAAGTATTCTCGGCGCGGTGCAGGCCTCCGACGATGCCGGCAAGTATTTTGTAGCCTGCGACACCGATATATGGACGATCAGCAAGGATGCAGACCCTGAACTGGTGGCAAACATACTGTCGTCTACCGTAAAAAACGTGGGTGATTCGATTTTTGCCGCAGGCAAGGGACTCAAGGAGGGCACCAACAAGGTAGGAGAGAACTATGTGCTGGGCATTAAGGACGGCGCGGTTGGTCTGGCCGACAACGCAAATTATCAGAAGCTAGTACCCCAGCGCATCCGCGATAAGCTGACCGAAATCTCCCGAAAAATAGCCAGCGGCGAAATCGTTGTAGGGACTGCTTTTGGGATGGAACCCGAAGCCGTTGCCGCCTTGCGTAACGGCATGAAACCATGATCGTACATCGGCAGACATTGATTATATTGTCATGCCAGACCCATTCGCCTTGGACAATCATGGGCTTTATTTGCCGAATACACGTTCATGGGCTTCTTAATACGATGAATACGGGACTTGTGAAGCCGACCGCGGCGTGGATCATTTCTGCTTTTATCAGAAGATGATTTGGCCGGTCGCGTCGCCAATGCCACGGCGGGCGATCAGGTCGCTGACGGTTACGAAGGTATAGCCCTGGCGGGAAAGCTCCGGGACCAGTTTTTTGACCGCGTCGGTGGTGCTTGCGTACAGGTCGTGCATGAGCACGATGGCGCCGGGCTTGACCTTGTCCATGATGCGGCGGTAGACGGTGTCGCCGTCGCGGTCCTTCCAGTCTTCCGGGTCGATCGACCACTGGATGAAGGGGAAGCCCAGCGCCTTGGCAAGGGACTCGTCGATTGCGCCGTAGGGCGCGCGCACGATCTTGGGCGTCGTGCCGGTCGCGTCGGAAATGTCCTTCATGGAGCGCGCGAGGTCGTCTGAAGCATCCTTGAGCGAGAGCTTTTGCAGGTTGTTGTGATCCGAGGAGTGCGAGCCGACTTCGCAGCCGGCATTGGCGACCGCCCGGGCGTCGTTGGGGTTGGATTTGGCGCTTGACCCCAGCATGAAGAAGGTGGCGACCGCGTTATACTGCTTTAAGACGTCGAGAATCTTGAGCGTGTTGTCGCAGGGGCCGTCGTCAAACGTGAGCGCCACGATTTTTTCGGGATCGCGCACGGTCACGCCGCATTTCGCGGTCTTGCCATTCTTGGTGCGGACGAGAATGGTGGTGCTGCCGGGAGCGACCGCCGTGACCACGCCGTCCTCATCGACGGTGGCGATCGACTCGTTGGCGCTCTTCCACTTGTACTGGGGCGTTGCGTTGGCGGGTTTTGTCAGAACGACCAGATCCTGCGATACGCCGATGTCCAGCGTCAAAAATTTGGGATCAAATTTAATGCCCTTGACACCCTTGCCTTCGGCCATCGCGCCCATCGGCGCGACAATCAGAAGCAACGTGAGCAGTATGGCCATCATGCGTTTCATTTTCATGATCCTCCGTTATTTATCGTCATTTATGGATACCACTTTGTATTATAAGTGAATCATCGAAAAGGGTCTAGCACGCGCAGTATAAGATTATGCAAAGGCGATCCTTTGCGCAGGGGAGGCGCGAAGGGTATGACGCGCGCCGCGCGCATAGAATGAATGCGGGGGTGGCGATATGACGTTTTCGGATCTGAAGGGCAAGGATGTCATCAATGTGCGCGACGGGCGCAGGTTGGGCAAGCCCATCGACCTTGTGTTTGACGAACACGCGTGCATCGAGGCGATCGTGGTGCCGGCGCCCGTCTGCTTTGCCGGGCTGTTTTCGCGCGACCGCGCGGGCACGGTGATCCCGTGGAACCGCATTTGTCGATTGGGCGACGACGTGATTTTGGTGGAAATTGAGCCTTCATCGTATGAGGAAGGCCGTTAAGACGAAAATACGCCCACAAATCCGCAATATGTTAAGAAATATTTGGTCGGGGGGGTTTACTAACCCTCCTATTTTGTGTATAATGGTTATGTGTGAGGAATGGAGGAAGCGTCAGAATGAAATGCGTGTATTGTAATTGCACGGACAGTCGGGTGATCGATTCCCGGCAGACCGAAGATGGCGCCACAATTCGCCGTCGAAGGGAGTGCGAGGGCTGCGGCAGACGCTTTACCACCTACGAAAAGATCGACACGGTTCCACTGATGGTGGTAAAAAAAGATAAAAGTCGTGAAGTCTTTGATTCAAGCAAGTTAAAAACGGGCATAATCAAGGCATGCGAAAAGCGACCGGTATCGATTAAGTCGATTGACGCCTTGGTGCGCGACATCGAGATGCGCGCCTACAACGGCTACGATCAGGAAGTAACCAGTCAGGCCATCGGGGAGATGGTCATGGAGGGACTCAAGGCGCTCGATGAAGTGGCATATGTGCGCTTTGCGTCGGTTTATCGACAGTTCCGCGACATCCAGTCGTTCATGGACGAACTGAACAAGCTACTGATTGATAAAGAATTTGGTTCCATATGAACGCGTGTCGGTGTAAATGTAAATATTAATTGATTAAAAAGGAGAGACGAGCATGGCAAATGAACTTATTTTGGCGGTCGATGACGAGGCACACATCCTTGAACTGCTGTCATTCAATTTGGAAGCTTCAGGCTATCGCGTGGTAACCGCCGCGACTGGCGAGGATGCGCTGGTCGTTTGTGCGCATGAGCGTCCGGCCATGGTGTTGCTGGACATCATGCTGCCCGGGATCGACGGCATGGAGGTCTGCCGCAGGCTGAAGGGCGCGCCGACCACGGCGGATATTCCGATCATCATGCTGACCGCAAAGGGCGATGAGGTGGACAAGATTCTGGGCCTTGAACTGGGCGCGGACGACTACATCACCAAGCCCTTTAGCGTGCGCGAGCTGATTGCGCGCGTCAAGGCACTGCTTCGTCGCGCGGCGCCGCAGAACGAGGAGGAGGGCATCCTGCATGTGGGTGGCCTGACGATCGACGTAGGCAACTACGAGGCGTTCCGCAACGGCGAAAAGCTGTCGCTCACGCTCAAGGAATTTGAACTGCTCAAGCTCTTGGTCATCAGCCGCGGCAAGGTTCTGACCCGCGATTTCCTGCTTGACCGCATCTGGGGCTATGAGTTCTACGGCGAGACGCGCACCGTTGACGTGCATATCCGCCACATCCGCCAGAAATTGGGCGACGATGCCCACTACATCGAGACCATCCGCGGCGTCGGCTATAAGTTTAATGATCGGCAGGAGAATCATCTGTGAAGCAAAAGGTTGCCATAGCTGCGACCTTGCTCACCTTGGTACTCTGCTTCGTATTCCTCTTTGTCGTTGCGGGCACAGCCCGCAACGTCATGGATGAAAACACGCTAGATCAAATTGCCTCGATATGCCGCCTGTCCGCTAACCAGTTGGACAGTGCGGCATTTGACGGTCAAGATGGATACGATGCGCTAAAGAAGGTCGCAGTTGAATCGGGGGTCATGTTTTCGCTGTATGCTAAGACCGGCGAGACGACCTACACAAACAGGCCGCATATTGCCGATAGCCTGTCTTCCATTGAGCGAAAAGGGCTTGAGGACGGAAAAGTGCATACCTTTACGCGCGTCAATCCGTTGGCGGGCGGAAATTGGTTGTACGCTGCCAGAGAACTTGGCAGCGGCGATTTTCTATGCGTTGCAACGCCCGCCTATGCGCTGAGAAAGGCGCTGGGCGACAAGATGCTCGTGCTGTGCCTGCTCGCGTTTGCGGTTGCGCTCATGGTATTTGTGCTGATGGGGATCGCCAACGAGCGCACGAACCGCGTGGTCGGATCGGTGATGCGGGTGCTGGGCGACTTTTCAGAGGGCGAATACGACAGCCGCCTGACCGGCGAGCCGGGCGACTCGATCTTGCAAGTCGCGCGCTTAAACGAGATTCTGGGTCGCATTCAGGACCAGGTCTTTCGCCAAAAGACGCGCAATCAGGCGCTGAGCACGGTGCTCAACTGTATGCAGAGCGGCATCTTGGCGGTGGACGCGGAGATGAACGTAATCCTCGTCACGCCGGTGGGCAAGCAGTTGCTGGGCATTTCCGGCTCGAGCGAGGGGCTTCCGATACAGGTCGCCAGCAAAAACGTGAAGCTGGACAGTGTGCTGACAGAGGCGATGAAGCAGGACGGCGTGTACATGAGCGAAGTGACCGCGCGCGCGGCGGACGGCCGGGGCTATCGGCCGATCAGGCTGTACGTGTCGCCGATGATGAAGGACCGAAAGGCGGTCGGCGCGGTGGCGCTGATCGAGGACATCTCGGAACTGCGCAGGCTTGAGCAGGTGCGCACCGACTTTGCGGCCAACGTGTCCCATGAGCTCAAGACGCCGCTCACGTCGATCAAGGGCTTTGTCGAGACGCTGCAAAACGGCGCGCTTGAAAACCCGGCGATGGCGCAGAAGTTTTTGCGCATCATCATGATCGAGGCCGACCGGCTGACCCGGCTGATCAACGACATATTGACCGTGTCAAAGCTCGAATCGGGCGAGCAGGAGTTGCCGACCGAGCGCATTCGCCTTGACGAGATGGCGGAAGATGTCGCCGATATGTTGCGCATTTTGGCCAGCGAAAAGCAGGTGAACATCTATACAAACCGCGCGCCGGAGCCCAGCTTCATCATCGGCAACCCCGACCGGGTGGAGCAGATGCTGATCAACCTGATCGAAAACGCCATCAAATACAACAAAAACGGGGGATCGGTGACCGTCTCAATCTTTAACTCGGAGGATACGATCAACATGTCGATCTCAGACACCGGCATCGGCATCCCCGAGGAGAACGTCTCCCGGCTGTTTGAGCGCTTTTACCGGGTGGACAAGGGCCGGTCGCGCTCGATGGGGGGAACCGGATTGGGCCTTTCGATCGTCAAACACATTGTGAAGTCGATGGGCGGCATGATCGAGGTACACTCCAAGGTGAACGAGGGCACGGAGTTCTTGATCACGCTGCCGCGTGCGAATGCGGCGGAGGTGAGCCCGGTTGAGCGGCAGTTGGACGCACAGGACGAATAGAGGGCGTGTGCTTTTCCTGATGATCGCGCTTTTGTTGCTTGCGCAACCGGCGCGCGCTTTGCTTGCGCAGGACGCGCCGGAGACGATCAGGCAGGTGCAGCAGGCGCTCATCGCGCGCGGTTTTATGGAAGGCGAAGCGGACGGCATATATGGAAAAGACACCCAATCCGCGCTTGATCGGCTGAAGGTGTTTGCGGATTATATGGGCAAGAAGCTTGACGGCGCGGCGCTTGAAAGGGCGCTCGTCGCGGGCGAGATCCCCTGTTCGGCGGTCGAGCTGTCGCAAGGCGAGTTGAGCCCAGAGGTGCAGCGCCTGCAGAGGCGGCTGCGCACGCTGGGCTACCTGCGCGCAAAGGCCGACGGCCAGTACGGAAAGAGCACGGTGCGCGCGGTGCGCGTGTTTCAAAACGACGCGGCGCTTGAGCAAACGGGTGCTGCCAGCCTTGCGACGCAGGACGCGCTGTACGCGGCGGCCTGCCCCAAGGCGCAATACCCGATTCTCGGCATGGGCGACAAGGGAAGCGCGGTATTGGCGCTTCAGGAAAGGCTTTGGTCGCAAGGCTTTTTTGCGGGCGAATTGGATGGCCAGTACGGCGAGGGAACGCGCCAAGGCGTCAAGGCGCTGGAGACCTACCTCATGTCGAGCGGGCACTTTGACGCGTGGGATGCGCGGATTTTGCAAAGTGATTTGACGGGCGTGGCCGATCCGCTGCTCCAAAAGACGCTCTTTTCGCAGGATTTTCCGCAGATTGTCGCGCCGTTGACCGAGGGCGGCGCGCCGCAGGACGTGTACCGCCTGCAGCGCCGGTTGATCGCGCTGGGCTACCTTTCCCAGGTGCCAGACGGCGGCTACGGGAAAAAGACTGCGGAGGCGGTCGCTGCGTTTCAGAAGCGCGCAAAGCTTAAAAAGAGCGGCGTGGCCAACGCAAATACGCTTGAAAAGCTGTTTAAAGCCAATGCGCCGGAGGCGCTCAAGCCGTTTAAGCTGGTCGTTGACGTGGCCAAGCAGGAAGTGTACGTCTATGCGCGCACAGGCCCCGACGCATATGACAAGCTCGCCTATACGATGGCCTGCGCGACGGGTCCCGACGTGGTGCCGGGCAGCTATCGCCTAAATACCGGTCCCGCGAAGGAATGGCTCGAAAGGCCGGCGTGGGGCGGCTGGGTGCGCGCGGTCTACCGAATCGAGGGCGGGCTGGCGATCTACTCCATCCCCCATGACGCGAAGGACGGGTCGCCGCTGAACGCGTATTTGGATCAACTGGGAAAGCCCATCAAGGCGGGCGGGATCATGGTAAACGTGGAAAATGCCAAGCTGATCTTTGAAAAGTGCCCGGCGCGCACACCCATCGAGATCACTTCGTCGCATTGGGAGGAATGAAAACATGGGAGATAAACGGCAAAGCCCGGCGCAGTTCAGGCACAAGGGGGCCGCGATTGCGTGGTTCGTCATTGCGCTTTCGGTGCTGGTCGTGGGAACCTACCTAGCGATCAGCATGTTGGCGCGATACGATTACGAACAGATGCTGCCCGAGGACGCAAAACTGCGCGTCACGCTGCCTGAGGAGGGCTATGTTCCCGCGACGCCCACGCCCACGCCCGTGCCGGTCGTGACGCCTAGGCCGCTGCCAACGCCCATGCCTACGCCCAACGCGACGCCGCTTCCGCTCGACTGGCTCTCTTCGCATGATACGCGCATGGTGATGCCGCGCGATACGAGCGCCAAGGGCGAGGCGGGCTTTACCGGAATGAGCACGTCAGACGGCGACGAAAATCAGGTGATGCTGGTGACCGGCTGGGCGTTTTTGGATGGATTTGACGCGCAGAAGGCCAATGTCTATCTGGTCGTATCCGCTAAGAGCGGGTCGATATCCAAGTTCTACGAAGTGGATGTGCTGCCCGGCTCTACCGGCATCGTGCACGACGCCAGCCGCGGAACCAACCTGGAGCGCGCCGATTTCCGCGCCGCGTTTAACGTGTCCACCTACGAAGAGGGCCCCTACAAATTGGGCGTGCTGGTCACCCAAGCGGCGTTTGGCAAGGACAAAGCCGCAGGCTATTTCCTGCCGGGAGAGCAATACCAGTTCTTTGTCAAGCGTGGCGCGATCGCAAGCGTCGGGTAGTTTTGTCAAGCGCGGCGCGATCGCAAGCGTCGGGTAGTTTTGTCAAGCGTGGCGCCATCGCAAGCGCCCAAGCGCTTTCGCTTCGCGGATCGGTGCGGTCGTTCATGCGGGAAACTGCAGGAGCGACCTTTTTTCTCAATTTTTACGGGCGAGCGGGTTGACAAACGCGTGAATAGATATTATCATATGAACAGATGAACATATGATTGCTGGAGGGAATCGGATGCGAATGGACCAGTCGGTAGAGGGGTGCGCGTATTTGGCGGTGCACGAGGACGTGGTCGGCAAGGTGCTTGAGCAGATGCCGCCGGGGGAGACGCTCTACGAGTTGGCGGACTTGTTCAAGGTATTTGGCGACGCGACGCGCGTCAAGATTCTGTATGCGCTGTTTGAGGCGGAACTGTGCGTGTGCGATCTGGCGCAGCTGTTGGGGCTCACGCAGACGGCGGTGTCGCACCAATTGCGGGTGCTCAAGGGCGCGAAGCTGGTCAAATTTCGCCGGGATGGCAAGATGGCGTTTTACGCGCTGGCGGACGAGCATGTGCGCCTGATTCTGGGGCAGGGCATGGCGCACGTCACGGAGGATGAAGCGCGCAATGGGTGAGATGGGGATTTGGCTCGGGGGGAGCGCGCCTGCTGAGGGAAGATGAGAGCGTAGGAGGAGAAGACATGACGGGCGAACAGAAGGGGGCGCTTGCGCGCATTTTGGGGTGCTTGGCACTGCTGGTGGGCATTCATTTTTTGCGGCTGGAGGGGATGTGGGCGGTTGCGTGCAACCTGATTCCCTACGCGCTGATTGGCGGAGACGTCGTGTGGCGGGCGGTGAAGGGCATTGCGCACGGGGAATTATTTGACGAGAATTTTCTGATGGCGCTTGCGACGATCGGCGCGTTTGCCACGGGGCAATACGAAGAAGCGGTGGCGGTGATGCTGTTTTACCAAGTGGGCGAGCTGTTTCAGGACTGCGCGGTGGAAAAATCGCGTCGGTCGATTGCGGCGCTCATGGATATCCGCCCCGACTACGCGAGCAGGGAGTTGGACGGCGCGATCGAGCAGGTGGCGCCGGGGCAGGTGGCGGTTGGCGACGTGATCGTGATCAAGCCCGGCGAGCGCGCGCCGCTGGACGGCGTGGTGCTCGAGGGGCGCTCTACGCTGGACACCGCGGCGCTGACCGGCGAATCGCTGCCCCGAACGGTCGAGGTGGGCGACGATGTGATCAGCGGCTGCATCAACCAGTCGGGTCTTCTGCGCGTGCGGGTCACCAAGGCCTTTGGCGAATCGACGGTAGAGCGGATACTGGAATTGGTGGAGGGCGCGAGCGAAAAAAAGGCCCGCGCGGAGGGCTTTATCACCCGCTTTGCCAAGGTCTATACGCCGGCCGTGGTGCTTGCGGCGGTGCTGCTTGCGCTGATTCCGCCGCTCATTCAGGGGGGCGGATGGGGCGAGTGGCTCCAGCGGGCGCTCATCTTTCTGGTGATCTCCTGCCCGTGCGCGCTGGTGATCTCGGTGCCGCTGAGCTTCTTTGGCGGCATTGGCGGCGCGTCTCGCCGCGGCATCTTGGTAAAGGGCGGCAACTACTTGGAGGCGCTGGCCAAGGCGGAGATCGTGGTCTTTGACAAGACCGGCACATTGACCAAGGGTGTCTTTAACGTGACGGCGATCCACCCGGACACGGTGAACGAGGAAAGGCTGCTTGCGCTGGCCGCCTACGCGGAGTGCTATTCCGATCACCCGATATCGCGCTCGATTCGCGAGGCCTACGACAAGCCCATCGACCCGGCGCGCCTGAAGGACGCAAAGGAGCTGTCCGGGCGCGGCGTGAGCGTCACGCTTGACGGCCACCAGGTGTCGGTCGGCAACGACAAGTTGATGAACGAAATCGGCGTGAAGTGGCACCCCTGCCACCACGTGGGCACGACCGTTCACGTCGCGCTCGACGGCGACTATGTCGGCCACATCGTCATATCGGACGAAATCAAGGCCGACGCCGCGCAGGCGATTGCGGCGCTCAAGGCGCAGGGCGTCCGCAAGATTGTCATGCTGACCGGCGACGCGGCGCAGGTGGGCGAGGACGTCGCAAGGCGCTTGGCGATCGACGAGGTGCACGCGCAACTGCTGCCCGGGGAAAAGGTGGATCGCGTGGAAGGGCTGCTCAAGCAAAAGACCGGCAAGGGACAGCTCGTGTTTGTCGGCGACGGCATCAACGACGCGCCGGTGCTGTCGCGCGCCGATATCGGCATTGCGATGGGCGCGATGGGCTCTGACGCGGCCATTGAGGCGGCGGACATCGTGCTGATGGACGACAAACCCTCGAAAATCGCCGAGGCGATCGCCATTGCGCGCCGCACGCTTGGGATCGTCAAGCAGAATATCGCCTTTGCCCTTGGCGTCAAGGCGCTGGTGCTGCTGCTTGGCGCACTGGGCTACGCCACCATGTGGGAGGCGGTGTTTGCCGACGTGGGCGTGTCGGTGCTGGCGACATTAAACGCCATGCGCGCGCTCAAAGTGCCGAAAAAATAGGTGGATCGGGGGCTTGAAAGGGGCGCTTGAAGCGGGGCGACATCTGCGCGCAATGCCCTAAAAGCCTGCGGGATGGCTACGCGCAATGCCCCAAGCGGCGGGCGGTATAGACATGTGCATAGCGCGAGGAGACGCGCGCCCCCAAACCGTGCAGCCGCGTGCCGCACGGTTTTTTTGCCCAAGGGCGCGCGGGGATAACGTCCATTAGTCACAACATACTGCTCGATATGCGGAATTACCCGGCTTATTTTGGGCTGTGATATACAAAATACTGTCAATGTAAATAATACTGGCGCGGTAGGCGATGAAAAGAAGTTTTTGAATAAAAATACATTGCTTATCGCAAAAAAAGCGTGAAAAGGCGAACAATTTTGGCGCTTGACCGGGGAAATTGCCGAAAAATATTGTTCGTAATTGATTGACTTGAGGGAAGTGCAGTGCTATACTCAACATAACAAGAACTTCCAAATAGCGCATTGCATGGATATCGGGGAACGCGGGCATTGCGGGGTTGTGGCTGAATGGGTCGGCTTAAAAAGCGTCGATTTTTCGTGGAATCGAGGGGCGCTTTGCGCAAAAGTCGGTTGAGGGGGATATCCGCGGACAGGTAGTCCGTTATAATAGGAGGGGAAAGACATGAATCGAAAGCTCAAGCTCGTTTCCATCGTCATCACGTTGGCACTGCTGTTGGGCGTGGCACAGGGTGCGCTGGCGTGCACCTGCATCGCGGTTGGCAAAAACGCCACCACCGATGGCTCCACCATTGTCACCCACAACGACGACTCTGGCTCGGCGGACTTCCGCCTGTGGATCATTCCGTCCATGGAGGGCGGCGCGGACAAGACGCGCGATCTGGTCATCGATTCGCACAACTACGGCGATTTCGGCCAGTATCCGGCGGTCAAGGATTACGGAAACGGCCTCATGATCGCGCAGGTTCCGCAGCCCAAGGACACCAACGCCTACTTCCATTCCCGCTATTCCTTTATCAACGACAAGGGCGTGGCGATGGGCGAGTCCACCTTCAACATTGACGACTCCACGGAGTACGGCAAGAAGGTTTCCGACCTGATCTACGGCAAGAACGACGGCGCGATCGACTGCTGGAACGCGCAGGATATCGCCCTTGAGCAGGCCAACACCGCGCGCGAAGCGGTTCAGATCATGGGCGACCTGACCAAAGAATTCATGTGGCGCGACAGCGGCGAGTGCATGGACATCTGCGATGGCAACGAAGTGTGGATCGCGGAGTTCTACGGCCTTGACCTGTGGTGCGCGGTTCGCCTGCCCGACGACGCGTATTTCGTCACCGCCAACCGTGCCCGCATCGACCATGTCGATTTTGAGGATCACGAGAACTACATGTACTCCGACAACCTCAAGTCCTTCGCCGTCGAAAACGGCCTGTGGTCGGAGGATTCCGGCGTGCCGTTCTCGCCCGCCGAGATCTATGCCCCCAGCAACAGCCGTGGCTGCCAGCTGCGCGAGTGGCGCGCGCTGGACCTGGTCGCGCCTGGCCTGAACCTCGACTCCGAATCCATGCGCTACCCGCTGTGGGTCATCCCCGAGAAGAAGCTATCCGTGAAGGACGTCTTCGCGATCAAGAGCGATTACTATCAGGGCACCGAGTTTGACCTGTCGCTGGAGCCCGGCGCCGGCCCGTTCGGCAACGTCCTGACCCAGAAGCGCAACGTGCGCCCGATCAACCTGGCCAACACCTGCTACGTCATGATCGCCAACATCAAGGCGGACGTGCCCGGCGTCGCCAAGCCCCTCGTCTGGTATGGCTACGGCGCGGCCGACACGACCTACCTCACGCCGCTGTGGCCCAGCATGACCCGCATGCCCGACTTCTACTCGATCGGCAACCGCTACGAGGAATTCCGCCGCGACTCCGGTTGGTGGACCAACTCCTACGTGCAGCAGATTGCCGCCATCAACTACAAGAGCGCCGTCGAAGTGGTTCACGCCGCCCGTGAAGACAAGATGAACGCCCAGTACGACATCGTGCCCAGCATCCAGAAGGCCGCCGCGATCCTGATCGAGGAAGGCAAAGAGGACGTCGCGCGCGAGTTGATCACCACCTACGCCTGCACCAACGCGACCGAGTGGCACGACATGTGGCTCAAACTCGGCGACGACATGATGGGTACCTACATGTGGGGCCGCGTAGACATGGCTTCGCCCAAGTATCCTGAGTGGTGGAATGAAATCATCAAGAACGCGCCCCGCAACCCCGGCGTTGAGGAAGAAGCGCCCAAGTAAGCTTTTGACCCAAGACACGCGCGCCCATCAGGCCTCGAAGCCCGGAATGATCCGGACTTCGGGGCCTTTTTCTTCGGATAATTGACAACCGGCGAGGGGCGTGCTATAGTTTAGCGGACGCGTGAACAAAGGACATTGGCAGAAACGGGGGAATGCGCGTGAAGCTTTTGCTGGCACCCGATTCGTTTAAGGGGTCGCTTCGCGCGGCGCGGGCGGCGGCGCTGATGGAGGACGCGGCGCGGCGCGTATTTCCCGAGGTGCAATGCGTGCTTGCGCCGATCGCCGACGGGGGTGAGGGGACGGTCGAGGCGCTATCAAGCGGGTGCGGGGTGCGCACGCATTGGGTGACCGGGCCACTTGGCGCGCCGGTCGAGGCTATGTATGCCTGCCTTGCGGATGGGCGCACGTATGTGCTTGAGATGGCGCAGGCCAGCGGGCTTTTGCAAGCGGGCGACGTGCGCGATCCGCTGCGCGCGACCAGCCGGGGCACGGGCGAATTGATCGCGCACGCAATCGCCGAAGGCGCGCAGCACCTGCTGATCGGCCTTGGCGGAAGCGCCACCAACGACGGCGGCATGGGGATGCTCGCGGCGCTGGGCGCGCGGTTCTGGGACGCCTCAGGTCGCCTTCTCGCAGGATGCGGAGAGGACCTAGAGAAGGTGTGCGAAGCCGACCTGTCGGGGCTTCCCAAGGCGGCGATCACCGTGATCAGCGACGTGAGCAATCTGCTGCTGGGCGAGGCGGGCGCGACGAGGATCTATGGGCCGCAAAAGGGCGCGACGGGAAACGTGGGTGAGCGGCTGGAAAAAGGCATGGCGCACTACGCGCGCGTATTGTCGGAAATTGTCGGAAAGGACATCGCGGCCTTTCCGGGCGCGGGCGCGGCGGGCGGCATGGGCGCGGCGTTGGGCGGCGTGCTGGGCGCAAAGCTCCGCCCCGGCATCGAGGCGGTGCTGGACGCGATCGGCTTTGACGCGCTGCTCGCTGGGTGCGATCTGGTCGTGACCGGCGAGGGGCAGATGGACGCGCAGTCGGTATGCTATGGAAAGGCCCCGACCGGCGTGGCGCGCCGGTGCGCGAAGAACGGCGTGCCGGTCATTGCGCTGGTCGGCGGCATGGGGCCGGGCGCAATGGCCTATTTAGACGAGGGCGCGTGCTCGATCATGACGGCGGTGAACGCGCCGATGCCGGCGGAGCGCGCCATGCGGGACGCCGAGGCGCTGCTCTTTGAGGCGGCCGAGCGCATGTTTCGGATGGTGAAGATGGGGATGGATATCGCGGTGGGCGCAAAGGGTGCGCGATAAAAAAGTGCGGAGGGACGAAACGATGATGAACGAGAACAAATTGCGCAGGTTGCTTAGAACGGGAAAGCCTTCCTGCGCGACGCGCCTGTCGAGCACGTGGCCGTTTATGACCGAATTGGTCGGGCGCAGCGGCAATTTTGACTATGTGGAGTTTCTGGGCGAGTACGCGCCCTTTTCGCAGTTGGACCTTGAGAACTTGGCCCGCGCGGCCGAACTGCATGACATGGGCACGATGATCAAGCTGGACTTTCAGCACCGCGGGTACGCGGCGCAGCGCGCGATCTCTTCGGGCTTTCAGGCGATCAACTTCACCGACCACCGCACGGCCGACGACGTGCGCGAGAGCGTGCGCATGACGATGCCCGAGACGCCCGAGGACGGCGGGTGCTTTGGCTATCCGAACCGCCGCTACATCAGCTGCACGCCCTACATAGACCAGATGGCGCACGCGGCGCGACTGCGGGAAGTGGTTCGCTGCTTCATGATCGAAAAAAAGCAGGCGCTTGACAACATCGAGGCGATCTGCCAGGTGCCGGGCGTGGACATGGTGCAGTTTGGCCCGTCTGACTTCAGCATGAGCTGCGGGCATGACAAGCGCGATCACCTGGCGGCGTGCCGGGCGGCCGAGCGCCAGATGATCGAAGTGGCGCTTCGCTATGGCGTTCAGCCGCGCTGCGAGATACATTGCGCCCAGGATGCGGCGTATTATATCGCGCTGGGCGTCAAGCATTTCTGCTTGGGCGACGAGACCGATACGCTGCGCAAGTTCCTTTCGGGCGAGGGTGGCGCCATGCGCGCCCTTGCGGATACGCTGGAATAGGAGAATAAGAGTCCATATGAGGATTGTAATACTGGATGGCCGCGCGGTCAATCCCGGCGACATCGGCTGGGACGAGATCGCGCAGATGGGGAAATTGTGCCTGTATGACACGACGCGGCCGGAAGACGTGGCCGAGCGGATCGGGGACGCCGAGGCGGTCTTTACCAACAAGTCGCTGATCACGCGCGAGGTGCTGACGGCGTGTCCGCGCTTGCGCTTTGTGGGCGTGCTGGCGACCGGATACAACGTGGTGGACGTCGCCGCGGCGCGCGAAAAGGGCGTTGTGGTCGCCAATGTGCCGGGCTACTCGACCGAGGCGGTCGCGCAGTTCGCGCTGGCGCTGCTGCTTGAAATATGCTGCCATGTGGGGCTGCATTCGGAGCAGGTGCACGCGGGACGCTGGGAAAAGTGCGCGGATTTCTGCTTCTGGGACAAACCCCTGATCGAACTTGCGGGCAAGACCATGGGCATCATCGGCTTTGGCCGCATTGGGCAGGCGACCGGGATGCTGGCGCGGGCGCTCGGCATGCGCGTCATGGCCTACAGCCGCTCCGTGCGCCCCGAAGGGCAGGCGATCGCGGAATATGTGGATGGGGTGGATGCGCTCTATCGCGCGTCGGACGTGATCGCGCTGCACTGCCCGCTGACAAGCGAGACGCGGGGCATGATCAATCGAGATTCGATTGCGAAGATGAAGGATGGTGTGATTGTGCTCAACAACAGCCGGGGTCAACTGATCGTCGAACAGGATCTGGCGGATGCGCTCGCCTCGGGCAAGGTGTACGCGGCGGGGCTGGACGTGGTTTCGTCCGAGCCAATTCAGGGGGACAATCCGCTCTTGTCCGCGCCCAATTGCCTGATTACGCCGCACATCAGCTGGGCGCCCAAGGAGACCCGGGTGCGCTTGATCGCGCTGGCGGCAAAAAACCTGGAAGCGTTCCTGCGCGGCGAGCGCCTGAACGTGGTGTCGTGATGAAGATATTGATCGATGCGGACGGGTGCCCGGTGGTGGATCAGTGCATTCAGACGGGGCGCGAGGTGGTGCTCGTGTGCGACAGCGCGCACTGGTTTGAGCGCGAGGGCGCAAAGACGGTCATCGTATCGACTGGGCCCGACAGCGCCGACTTTGCGCTGGTCAATCTGGCCAAGAAGGGCGATCTGGTCGTGACGCAGGACTACGGCTTGGCCGCGATGTGTTTGGCCAAGCGCACGCGCGTGCTCAATCAGGACGGCATGGAATACACGGATGACAACATCGAGGCGCTGCTGCTCTCGCGGCACACGTCGCGCAAGATCCGGCGCGCGGGCGGCCGCCTCAAAGGGCCGCCCAAGCGGACGGCCAAGCAGGACGCGGACTTTATCGAGGCGCTGAACAAGGTGCTAGTCGAGGCCGGCGAATAGGCGGGCGAACTTACTTGGCAGCGCCTGCGCTGCTGGGCGAGGCTAGGCGAACTGCGCGGCGAGGCGAGCGAACGAAAGGAGGGGAGGCGTGCGTATGAAGATGAGGCCGGTTTCAAAAAAGGTCAAGTTGGCGGTGGGCATTGTGCTGGTCGCGGCCTATGTCGCGGGGCTGGTCGCGATGTTTATGGTGTCCATGAACATGGGAATGCTGCTGTGGATCATCTCGACGGTGGGCGGCGCGGGGTTTCTGTATTACAACAGAAAATGCGAAGAAGCGAACGCCGATGGGGAACAGCCCGAGGATAAGGCCGAATAAAGGGGCTGTTGCACAAACGCGGTTTTTCAGCGTGCGCTTAGGCAACAACAATCATCCGCTTCCAAGTAGTCCTTGAAAGCGGATTTTTTGTGCGGTTTTGCTGCTACTGGACGTTGCGCAACCGCCCAATTTGTTGGGCGTCAGGCGGCTACTTTGGCGCGGCGCAGCGCGAGGATGAGCAGCGGGATCAGGATCAGCTGAATGAGAATGCCGGGCAGCGCCGTGACGAACGAGGCGGTCAGCCACAATTGCAGGCCATATTGCCCTGCGCGAAAGATCAGCGCGTTGATGAGCCCATAGACCACGCGGCCGATCAACATGGCGGAGACGAGCGGCACGTAGAGGTTGAGCGCCCGGTTTTTAAAGTGGAGCGCCTGCGAGAGGATGCCCGCGATCAGGCCGTAGGCCGCCAGCTCGCACAGCATACTGGGCAGATAGGCCATCGGCGGCATGCCGGTCAAGAGGCTGGACAAGAGCGGCGCGAGCAGCCCGCAGGCCAGCCCAAAGGGCCAGCCGCACACGAGGCCGCACAAGAGCACCGGTATGTGCATGGGCAGAAAGACGCTGCCCGCATTGGGGATGGCGTGAAAGGCCATCGGAAGCACCACGCCAAGCGCCACGCACACGGCGGTCAGCACGATTTTTTTGGTTTTGAACATGAAAAAATCCTCCTAAAATAAATTGACAATGCTTCGCCTGTTTCAAACAGGCGGCGCGGCCTTCATGGCGGCGATCAATTTTTTAGGCAGGATTGCGCACAAGTCTTCATGACGTG
Organism: Clostridia bacterium; assembly: GCA_036645575.1. Classification (GTDB taxonomy): domain Bacteria; phylum Bacillota; class Clostridia; order Christensenellales; family Aristaeellaceae; genus JAVXNW01. The sequence continues at coordinate 20,390 of JAVXNW010000009.1, forward strand.
TATAACCATATTATACAGACTCGGCGCGCCCTTGTAAAGCAAAGTTTTGAGGGAGCAGTTCTTTGGGTACGACGCGGTAGGCGGGATGGTAGGCCGCGCGGTAGCCTTGGCTGTGGCTGACGGCCGGGCAGCCCGCCGCGCGATAGCGCGCGACCTCGCGCGCAAGCGCCGCGCTTTTTGCTGAAAGCAGCCGAAGCCCGGCGTCAAAGGCGGGCAAATCGGGCTGAATAAGGCGCGCGCCTTGGATAAACAGCGCGCCCAGCGCCTGAACCTGCGCAGGCGGGATGGCGCGCAGATGAACGCGGCACAGCCCGCCCGCGATCTCCTCGATGGGCGGCACATCATCGGGCGCGCCCAACGCGGGCAAGGCCGCATATTCGTCTTGCAGCCGTTTGAGACAGCCGGCCTGATCGGAAATCATGTGCCCCGCGCCAAAACAGCTTTGATACAACAGCTTCAACCGGTCCCGCGCCGCCCAAAGCGGATAGCGGGCGTTGTGCTCAAGCAGCACCTCGTCAAAAGATCGCATCCCCAGACCCCTCTCCGCTGCGCGTCCCGCGCTTCTTATCGCCTGATAATTCGCTGCAACGCCCCCAATCCCTGCCATCCCGGCCGGAAAATTGCGCTCCATGCCCCCAAATTCACCCGAAGAAGCGCTTTGCGCTGCGGGGAGCGCCTTTTTGGCGGGAATTCGCCCATCGTCGCGCGGCACGGGGACAAAAGGGGGAGGGGCGCAAAGGCCGGAACCGGAATAAAATGAAGGGTGCCGCCTTCGCAGCGGCGCGCGATGGGGGCGGAAGGCCCCATGCGGTCGCGGGCGGCAGGGGTGCTTGAAGCGCCCAATAAAGCTAGGTGAAAGGGACGGAAACATGAAAATTATTGGACGAAACAGGGTGGTGGCGCTGCTTGTGGCGCTGCTTGTGGCGCTGTGGGGGCTGGGCGTGGCCGTGCCCGCCATGGCGGCTTCGGAAGCCGCCGCCCCGGTGGCGATTGACCTGACTGCGATCATCACGGCGCTGCTGGGCGTGCTGGCGACCCTTGTGACGGCATATGTGGTGCCGTGGCTGCGCGGAAAGATCGGCGAGGAGAATTACCGAAGGTCGCTTGCCATGATCGAAACGCTGGTCAAGGCGGCCGAGCAACTTTACGGCGCGGGCAAGGGGCAAGAAAAACTGCAATATGTCAAAGGCGAGATGATCAAGCGCGGCATGACGCTTGACGCGGACGCCATCGAAGCGGCGGTGTACGAGCTGAGCCGGGCCTTTGCGCCCAAGGTCGATGGGAAGCCTGACCCGGAAAACCCGTCCGCGTAGCCCGCGCAAGTTCGCCTCCTCGCGCATGGTGCAATCTCTTCCGCCATGCGCGATTGGTTAAACCGCGCGGCCAGTTCACCCATGCGCGCGTCCTCCCTCTCAGACCTTCATCACCGCGCGAAAGATGAATGTGCCCTGTCCGTGCAAGAGCATCATGCTGCCGTCCAGGTCCTCCAGCGTGCGCTGTACGCTGAGCAGACCCAGCCCGAGCCCGGATTCGCGCTTGGCCGACACATAGCTGCCGTCCTGCTCGTGCAGACTTGCCTCGTCGCAGGTGTTTTGCACTTCGATCGTCAGGTTGTTCTCCTCCTGCTTGATCCGCACGCGCAGGAACCGTTCCATTTCCTTGGTGGCGCGCAAGGCGCCCTCCAGCGCATTTTGCAGGGGATTGCCCAGAATTACGCACAGCTTGATCGGGAGCCCTGCGCGCGCGCTGATGTCCTGGCGACGCACCTGACAGTCCGCCGAAAAGGCGATGTCGGCTGCCGCGCAGGCCTCGCTATAGTGAACCAGCAGCGCGTCCAACTCGAGCACGGTGCAGAACTGTTGCGCGCCGGTGCGTTTCATCTGGGTGCCGAGATGGTGCAGGTAGTTCGCAAGTTCCGTCGTTTCGCCGCTGGAGAGCAGCGCGCCGATCACGTTCAGGTGGTGGCACATGTCGTGGTTCAGTACGCGCGTGGTCTGAATCTGGTCGGTCATGCGCGTGTAGTACTGTTCTGAAAGCTGGAGTTGCTCGCTTAGACGGCGGTTTTCTTCCCGCGTGTGCACGTCGCGCGCGACATAGCGCATGGACAAAAAGGAGACGGTATAGCCGGCAAAGATCACCCAGACGGCGAGGATCAGCTTCATGCCTTCAAAGAAGGAGAGCGCCGGGCTGTCCGCAAAGACGTCAAAGAGTAGCAGGATGGTGATGTAGCTGACCGCGGAGTAGAGCGCCATGACGGTTCCGCTGCGCGACCCGGCCGAGACCGTCTCCTGCACGATGGGTTTGATGATGCGGGCAAAGACCAGGCAAAAGGCGGCCAGCAGAACCAAATAGAGCCCGATAAAGAGGCCGTCGGGCGAAATGGGCAGATAGGGGCAAACCATCAGTTGCAACGCGCGCGCGAGCAGGATGATCAGGTACATCGTGCAATCCACAAAAAAGTAGATGAACACGCGCTGCGGAATGCTCTGGTTGTAAAAAATGTACACATAGACAAATATCCCCGAAAAGCCCGCAAACATCGAGTGGCGTTGCTGCGTGAACGCGGGCAGGGCCGCCTCCAAGATATCCGCCAGTATCCCGCAAACGATGATGGCCAGCGACCACGCGATGATAATTTGCCAGCGCTTGCGCGGCGAATGGAACATGGCGTGCGCCATCCAGATGCCGACGACCGAGAAGAGCACATCCGGTATGGTGCGCGAAAGTTCGCTCATTGGATAAATCATGAAAGCACCCCCTCCGGCTATTTTCATCGATTTGGGTGAATTTGTCAATGTCGTTTGGTAACAAATTGCGTGGGCTTTAAAAATGTGGTATAATTAGTTGCCATTCACGCATGGCTTCGACAATCGCCCACGGGCGCGGCCTGGAAATAGGGGCGCTTCCCGAGATAAATGAGTGGGGAGGGGATTGCTTGTTTCGAATTGCACTTTGCGAGGACATCCCAGCGGAACGAGAGAATTTGCTGTGCGCGCTGTCTCGCTACGATCGCTTTGCACGTTCCAAGCCGATTGTCACCCAGTACGAAAATGCCGAGAGCTTGTTGGACGCCCTTGAGGCGGGGACGTGTTTCGACTTGCTGTTTTTGGATATCTTCATGGCGTCGCTTGGCGGCATGCAGGCTGCGCACATGATTCGAAGGATGGGGTGCACGATTCCGATTGTCTTTCTCACCTCCAGCCCCGATTTCGCGCTCGAGAGCTACGACGTCTACGCGGGCGGCTATCTGCTCAAGCCATTGGACCCCGTAAAGTTGTACGCGCTGCTCGACCGCTTGGTCGATAAGCTCGTCCTGTCGCACAGATCCATCTCCGTTCACCACGAAAACGGCGTGGCTGTTTTGCCATACGAAGCGATCATGTACGCGGAAAGCCGGGGAAATCGGCTGTTGATCCAAGAGCGGCGCGGGAACATCCTCTGCACCCGCCAAAAGTTGGACGCCTTTGAGAAGCTGCTGGATGATCCGCGCTTTTTGCGCTGCCACCAAAGCTATTTGGTCAACATGGACTACATCACCTTGGTGGGGGACGATTTTACGCTGGTGAAGGACATCGTCGTGCCGATCCGCGTCCGCGAAAGGCGGGAGATCAAGGAGCGCTACTTCGCGTACTTATTTGAACACACGCTGGGTCGCTAGATGGCACGCGCGGTTTTGATACGGCGTGTTTTTTTGTCTCAAAAACCAGCGACACTTTGGCGCGGGGGCGGTTCTGCGCCCCTTTTTCGGTTCCCGCAAGGGAAGGGCCATCCTATTTTTGCAGCGCTTTGGCGGGGTCTAGGCGCAGGAGCGGGCGGCTCGCGAGGGCGCTTAAGAGGATTACGAGGGAGAAGGCCGCGCAGCAGGCCAGCAGAAGTTGGGGGGCGGTCACGCAAAGCGAAAGCTCGTTTAGGCGACTGAGCGCTTGGCTGCCCCCGAGCAAGAGCAAGGTGGAGGCGGTTGCGAGCAGGGAAAGCAGGCAATTTTCGGCCGCGATGACGCGGGAAATGCGGCGCCTGGAAAAGCCCAGCGCGGCCAGCAGGCCGACCTCGTGATAGCGCGTGTTTTGCAGTTTCACCAGCAGCACGGCACAGATCAAAAGGCCGATGAGCAAAACCAAGGCGGAAATCGCCCCAAATAGCGTGCGCAGGCGGGCGAAGGTGGTTTGCAGTTGATAGACCTGGCTCACCGCGCTTTGGGGCGTCAGTCCGCGCAATTTGAGGCCATTGCTCACCGCGACGACGTCTGAAAAATCCCTCACCTCATAGCAGATTGCGTCGCTTGGCTGCCCCGACATGGCCTGATAAAACGCCGCTTCCACATCGGCGCTCACAAAGAAATCGTCATAGGCGGCGTTAAAAATGCCGCTTATCGAAAGCGTGTGGGACTGGCCTTGAACCGTCAGCACGAGCGCCTTGCCAATGAGGCGCGCAATGTCCTCGTCAAGCTTTCGGGCGAGGCTGGGCGTCAAGGCGATCTCCTGCCTTCCGCGCCGCGGCATCACCCCGTAGGACAGGCTTTCGCTCGCCTTTGAGCCGGGGAATTTCTCCGCGATCCGCACCTGCGCGTCGCCCAGCGCCAGGTCGATGTCGGTCAATTTGTACTGATAATACGCGCTTTCAATGCGCTCGTCCTTGGCCAGATAGGAAAGAATCGTGCCGTCGTCGCTGCCCTTGATGGAGCCCGCGTTAAAGGCGGTGTTCTTTTCCTGAAAGTCGGAGATGGCGCGCGCCGTCACATTGCCAAAGGAGAGCGAAAATAAAAACGCCAAGAGGCCGATCGAAACGGCGAGCGACACCGCGAGATAGCGCATAAAGTGTACCTTGAAGTTCTTTGCGCCGAGCGGGAACGCGGAAAAACGGCCGGACAGCGCGCGTGCGAGCCGTTTTTCCGCTGGAACGGCGCGGGAGGCCGAAAGCGCGGGGACGACATCCTGATCGCGCAGCGGGGAGGCCAAATGCGCGGGCGCGATGTCCTGATCGCGCAGCGGGGAGGGCGAAAGCGCGGGGACGATGCTTTGATCGCGCAGGTGAATGACTTCGTCGGCGAAATCACAGATTTTCGCATCGTGGGTGATGACGAGCACCAGCTTGTCCTGCGCGATTTCGCGCAAGAGGCGCATGGTTTCGGAAGATGTCTTGCGGTCAAGCGCGCTGGTCGGTTCGTCGGCAAAGATGATCTGCGGATTGCCCATGAGCGCCCGGGCGATGGCGACGCGCTGCTTTTGCCCGCCGGACAGCGTCTCGACCGACTGCGTTGCTTTTTCCGCGAGGCCGAGATGCGCCAAGTGCGCCATGGCCTTTTCCGGCGCGTGCACGTCCCGCGAGAGCGCGCCGGAAAGCGTCACGTTTTCAAGCACCGTATATCCGGGGAGCAGGCGATGGTCTTGAAAGACAAACCCGATGTTGTCGTGGCGGTAGGCGCAAAGGGCGTCCGGGCGCATACCGGTGATCGGGGTGCCGCCCACGACGATCGTCCCCTCATAATCGGTGTCAAAGCCGGCCAGCAGATGAAAAAGCGTGGTCTTGCCCGTTCCCGAAGCGCCCATCAGGCATACGAGGCCGCGCTGCGGAAAGGCGTAGTTCGCGTGCGACAAAATCACCGATTCGCCGTACTTTTTTGTGAGGTCGTTCAATTGAATCATGTTATTTTTCTCCTGTCATCAATAGCTTGGCGACGTTTATCCGGGTGGCGACGGCCGCTTGAACGAGGCCTGAAAAGGCGCTTGCCCCGGCGATCAAGCCTACGCAGTGCAGGCACTGCCCGGCGCGAAACGAAAGCCCCGCCCCATGAAGCAGCGCAATGGCGAGCAGAAACAGCAGCGTCGCGACGGAAAAGGCGAGCAGCGCTTGAGAAGCGGTCAGGCGCGCGATGTGCCCGCGCGAAAAGCCGCTGAGCGCATAGATGGCGCATTCGCGTCGGCGGGAAAATGCCGTCATCAGCGAGACCGAAAGCAGCACCAACACCGACAGCGCCGCGACGACGAAAACCGCCGAGGCGGACTGCGCGCGGGTTTGCTCGCTCAGGCGCACCATGTCCTCGACCAATTCAAACCGGCCTAGGGGCACAATGCCGCGCGCGTTTAACCCGTCTTTGAGGGAGATGAGGTCGGCCGGGGTCTTTGCGCGCATGGTGAAGTTGACCGCGCGCGGGCTGACCTTTGCCTGCGAAAGCATCTCGTCAAGCGCCGCCCGGCTAAAAAAGAAGGTGTCGTCCACCGAGTATTCCAGCATTTGCGCGCCGTCTTTATAGCGCACCGTGGTATCCGCTACGCCGACGATCCGGGCGGTAACGCGCACCGGAACCGCGATCGGCGCGCCGCGATCCCAGGTGTAGACGGAGCCCTCAAAGGCGAGTGTCTCGCCAAGGACCGCCTCTCCGGAAACGCCCAGTGTCTTGACCAGGCTGTCCGGGATCACCACTTCGCGCCCGTCGCCCATGGGCATGACGCCGCAGGTGAGGGCCCGAATGGTGGGCACGGTGCCGGTGGTTTTGATGGCGTGCGACTGGCCGAGAAGCGAGACGCGGATGTCGTTAAACGCCTGCGTAAATACGATGTGGGATAGGCGCGCGTCGTTTTGATAGGTCTCGTACAGGCCAAAGATGTCCTGCGAGACGCGGGCGCTGGGCGCGTCTTGCGCCGCGCCGCCGGTGTCGCCCGCGCTTGAAAAGCCATTTACCACGTCGATGTCCAGAATGCCTTGGCCGTAGGATGCGAACAAATCGTCAAAGGCCGACTGGCTGCTGTTTAAGAGGACGCCGCTCACCGGAACCCAGAAAAGCGCCGCCGCGACGAGGACCGAAAGGGCGGTGATCAGGAAGCGCCCAAAGTGGCGTCTAGCGACGCCAAGGGACAAGGTAAAGGCGTTTCGGATGGACAGGCGATGGGGGAGGCGCGCGGACGGGACGGTTGGTTGGGAAATTTGCGCGGGCGTTTCGGGGGCCTGCGCGGGCGCGTGGATCAGTTCGCCCTTGTCCAGAACATAGACCTTGTCGCTTGCGCCGATCAGCGAGGTGTCGTGGGTGACGACGACCACCGTGCGCGTCCGGGCAATGTCGCGCAGAATCGCCATGATCGCCTTGGCGGCCTGCGCGTCCAGCGCGCTTGTGGGCTCGTCGGCCAACAGCACTTCGGGGTCCTTCATGAGCGCTTGGGCGATGGCGACGCGCTGCTTTTGCCCGCCTGACAGCTTGCCCACCTTTTGCCCGGAAAGTTCGCCGATCTTGAGCGCCTCCAAAATCCGAAGGGCCATTTGCCGGTCGGGACGCGCGCCCAGATACTGGGGAAGCAACGCGTTTTCAAGCGCCGTGCAATCGTCCAGCAGGTGAAAATCCTGCCAGACAAAGCCGAACAGGTGATGATAGCAATAGCTCCTTTCGCGTTCGGTCAAGTTCTTCATGTTCCGCTCGCCATAGCGGACGGATCCGTCATAGGCTTGATCCATGCCGCTTAAGATTCGCAGCAGCGTGGTTTTTCCGCTGCCCGACGCGCCGACGATGAAGTTTAGCCCGCCATCCATGGTCATGGACAAATCGCGCAGCGCGCATTCATCCCCGAATTTTTTCGATACGCCGTCTACGACAAACATCGGTTTTCCTCACTTTTTTCGTTGATGAGGCCATCTTACCGGAAAAGGGATAAATTCTTCATCAAGGGAAGCGCAAGCCATGCCTTCGCCCACCGCGCACGGTTTCGGGCGAAAAGGGTCGCGCCTCATTAGACATCTGTGCTATAATGGCGTCAAAGGGGTGAGCGGATGAGAATTTTGGTGGTGGAAGATGAGCTTGACCTGTGCGACGCCATTAGCGAGGGATTGCGGATGGATGGCTACGCGGTGGACACCTGTTATGACGGGCACCGGGCCTACGAGCTTTTGACGACCGAGGTCTACGACCTTGCGGTGCTCGACCTCAACCTGCCCGGCATGGACGGCATGGCGGTGCTCGAGGCGGTCAGGCGCGAAAACCAAGGGGTGAAGGTGCTCATCCTATCGGCGCGCGGGAGCGTATGCGACAAGGTGGAGGGGCTGAACCTTGGGGCCAACGACTATCTGGCCAAGCCCTTTGACTTTGCGGAACTGGAGGCGCGCATTCGAAACCTGCTGCGCCGCGCATTTACGCAGGCGCCTAGCGTATTGACCTTTGCGGGGATTTCGCTTGATACACTTAGCCGCGCCGCCCAAGCGGGCGGGAAAATTCTGTCGCTCACCCGCAAGGAACTGGCGCTGCTCGAGTATTTGCTGCTCAACCCGCGCAAGGTGATCAGCCAAGAGGAGCTGATGGAGCACGTCTGGAACATGGAGGCGGACAGCTTCAGCAACGCGGTTCGGGTGCATATTTCCTCGCTGCGCAAAAAACTCAAGGCGGCGCTTGGCTACGCCCCGATCGCCACAAAGATCGGCGAGGGCTATTTTTTGACGGAGGATGCGCACAAATGCTGAAAAAGATGCCCATCAAGCTGCGGCTTACGGTGCTGAGCATGTTGCTGCTCACGCTGTGCTGCGTGGGCCTTACGACGATTTTAAACCTTTCGGCCAACCGCATGGCCAACACAATCGAAGCCACGCTGATGACGCCCGCGCGGACGATCGGCCGTGAAGCGCCGCCGCGAGCGGGAGCGGAGCAAGCGGTGAGCGAGCGGGCGGTGAGCGGACAAGCGGCGCTTGTGTCCCTTGACCAGGCACAGGTTGCGCGCGTCGCGTTTTTGAACGAGAGCATAGCGGCCATGATCCTATTTGTGGTGCTGGGCGGAGGGCTCACCTATTTTATTTCAGGAAGGGCGCTAAGGCCGCTCAAGGACCTGAGCGGGCAGATGAAAAACCGCACGGTGCACAACCTGTCGGAGAAGCTGCCGGTGCCGGAAAGCCGGGATGAAATTGCGGAACTCACCTGCGCGTTTAATGAAATGTCGGCAAAGCTGGAGGCGGCGTTCGCCATGCAAAAGCGCTTTTCCCAGAGCGCCGCGCATGAACTGCGCACGCCGCTGACGGTGATTAAGACCAAGCTGGAGGTGTTTGGCAAGCGACAGGCGCCGACACCGGCGGAATATGACCACTTGCTTTCGACGATTTTGCCCCATATCGACCGGCTGGCCGAACTGATCAAAGACCTGCTGAACCTCACCAACATGGACGCGCTCAACTGCGACGAGCCGATCAACCTGATGGCGCTGCTTGGCGATGTGGCGGCGGAGCTGTCGGGGCTTGCGCAGGAAAAGGGCATTCGCGTCACGGTGGCGGGGGAGACGCAGGATATTCAAGGCAACGCAAGCCTACTGCACCGCGCCTTTTACAACCTCGTGGAAAACGCCATCAAATACAATCGGGACGGCGGAGAAGTGGAGATACAGCTTTCCTGCGCGGCGGGCAAGCGCGTGATCGCCGTATCGGACGGCGGAATCGGCATTGCGCAAAGCGCGCGGGCGCTGATCTTTGAGCCGTTTTATCGGGTGGACAAATCCCGCTCGCGGCAGATGGGCGGCGCGGGACTGGGGCTGTCCACGGTCAAGGCGATCATCGAAAAGCACCACGGGTCGATCACGGTGTCAGAGGGACCGACCGGCGGCACGGTGTTGACCGTCACCCTGTAAAAAGGCCGTGGCGAGGGATTTTTATAAGAAGTTGCGCAAAAGCAGCGCTGATTTCGGGCGGTGGCCCTGATCGGCGCTGCTTTGCGCATTGGGGGGATGAAAAAGGGGCTGTGCGAGAGAGATTTCGCGGCTATTGCGCGATGGGACCGCCCATGCTTTGGGTGGAAATGCGCTTCATTGACCGGTAGGAAAGGAGGCACACCATGAGCGTCAACACGTCCGCGATGGGCTGCGAAAGGTAGATGCCGTTGACGCCCAAGAGGCGGGGCAGCAGCAGGATGCAGGGAATGTAGAAGAGGCCTTGGCGAATGGTGGAGAGGAACAAGCCGAATTTGGAGGCGCCGATCGTCTGGAAGGTGATGGTCATCATATAGCACAAGCCAAACGCCGGGTAGAGCGCCACCTGCGAGATGAGCAGGCGCGCGCCGTATTGCACGATGGCGGGGTTGCGGTTAAACAGCATGATCAGCGGCCGCGCAAGCAGGATGTACAAACCCGCCACCATGAGGGACAAAAGCAGCGTGGCCTTGAGCGCAAAGCGCGCGCAATCGTGGAAGCGCTGTGCGTTTTTTCCGCCAAAGGCGTAGGCGGCCACCGGCTGATAGCCCTGCATAAAGCCCATGATGACATAGCACCCGACCAGCACCAGCCGCTGGACGACCCCGTAGGCGGCGATGATGAGGTCGCTGTCGGGCAGGGTGGCGGCGGCGACGTTGGTAAGGGAGGTGGCGACCGCGAGGCAGATTTGGATGACCGCGGTGGGAACGCCGATGGCGATGACGCCGGCAAACAGCGCGCGCGTGGGCTTGATGGATTTTACGCGCACCTTGATGATCGAGCGGCCGCTTAGGTAGAACCAGCCGAGGATCAAAAAGGTGACGATCTGGGAGACGGTGGTCGCAAGCGACGCGCCGCTGACCCCCATATTAAGCCCCCAATCAAACATGAAGATGGGGTCCAAAATCACGTTGAGCGCCGCGCCCGTGATGACCGCAATCGAGGAGATCTTGACAGAGGATTCTGCCCGCGCCGCGCAGTTCAGGCTTTGCGCCGGCAGGTTTGCGATGGCGGCGATGAACATCCAGAAGGCGTAGTCCTTGGCAAGGGGCATCACCGCGTCTGAAGCGCCAAACGCCCGCAGCAGCGGCTCCATGAAGGCAATGCCGCCCAGGCACAGCGCAAGGCCGATCAGTGAAGAGGCCGCGACGATGGTGGAAATGATCGTGTTGGCGCCTTCTTTGTCGCCCGCGCCCAGCTGGCGACCCGCCAGCACCGCCGCGCCCGCGGCGAAGATATTTTCAATCGACACGAAAATGAGCAACAGCGGAAGCGTGACGCCCACCGCCGCCAAGGCGGTCTCGCTGTCCAAAAGGCCGATGTAGGCGGTGTCCACAATGTTGTAGACCGCCTTGGCCAGCAGCGCGATGGTGGCCGGAATGGCCAATTTCACAATGGCCTTGGCGGGCTTTACCTGCGCAAGCAGGGATTCCTTTTCGGGGTTTTTTACTTGGTTCATGGTCTATTCGCCTTCTCTTTCTATTACGCCATACAGCAAAATGTCAAGGGACCGCTTGCAGGTCTCCTCGTGCGCCTCAAGGTCGATTTTTCCGCCCGACACCATCTGATAGCGGGCGTTGACAAAGTCCTGGTAGAGCCGAAAGGTCTCGACCGCCCCGTCAATCGTGACGCCGGGCCGGAGATGGGCGCTTTCTAGCAGCAACGTAAGGACCGCGATGTTCAGCGCGTCAAATGGCGCTTTGATGGTTCCGATGGACGCCGCCAAGTGCGCGGGCGGCGCAATCACGACGTCGCAAAACAGCTTGTGGTAGGGCGGATGCTCGTGGAAAAAGCACAGCCGCGCGTCAAAATACCGGACGAGCCGCGCCGCCTTCGTGCCGCTTTCATCAGAAAGCGCCTGCGTGAGGCGCGCGGTCAGCTGGTCAAAGAGCATGCTTACGCACGCGAGGTAGAGCGCGTCCTTGTCCTTAAAGTAGTGATAGAGTATGCCCTTTGAGATGTTTCCCGCCGTGCATAGGGTGTTGACCGAACTTAGGCCATAGCCCTGCGCGCCAAACTCTTCCAAGGCGCTGTCCAGAATCTTTTGCCGACTCAATAAGTTTTTTTCGTCGCGTTTCATCCTCCACCTCATAAATAGACCACGCGGTCTGTTTTTTTTACATCCTACCACAAATAGACCTCGAAGTCAATAATTTAGATGAATTTTTACTTGACGCGGATTTTATCTATTTTTTGCTACAATGGCCGCATCGACAAAAAGAGGAGGATTACGATGAAATCGATTCGAATTGCGGCATTGGCGGCGCTGGTGGCGCTGTGTCTGGCGGGGTGTCAAGGCGCGCCGTCTGACGCGAAGATCAAGGAGGCGCTGGACGCGGGCACGATCACGGTGGAGGACGCAAAGGAGAAGGGCTGGATCGACGACGCGTGGATCAAGAAAAACTTTACATCGATCAAGGCGGCGACCAAGATTCATGTGTTCGACAAATTCGAAACCACCTATTTGGACGGCACCCCGGTTTCTTCAGACGTCATCTCGGGAAAGATGTGTCTGGTGTTTTTCGACACGACCAAGGAAGAGACCATGCAAAAGCTGAAGGTCTTTGAGCAGGTCGACGAAGAACTAAGGGAGATGGGGATACCGGTCATGGGCATCCTCATGGACGTGGATCCCGAGGCGGCGAAAGAGAAGCTGGCGCACTGCACCTTTCCGGTCATTGTCTACAACCAGGACATGCAAAGGGCGCTTGAAAAGTATGAAAGCGTGCTGGACGCGGACGTGGTGTCGGTGTTTACCAAGGAGGGCGGATTCTATTCTGCTTGGCACACAGAGGCGCAAGCGGAGGAGCTTGTGTCCTTTGCAAAGCTGCTTTCCGATGAGACATAACCTGATTGCCGGGGCGATATTGGCGCTGGCGGTCGTCTTTATCTGCGCGGGCGTCCTTCGCGGCGAGGCGCAGGTGGTCTTGAGCAAGGGCATCAACCTGTGTTTGGAGTGTGTGGGCATTGGCTAAGAACAAAAACAGGTGGAAGGTTCAGGCGCTTTCCGCGCTTTTAAGCAACGCCCACCTCAATGGTTTTTTCACGGGGAAAATCGCCAAGGGAAGGCTCAAGGGCGTCTGCATTCCGGGGCTCAACTGCTATTCGTGCCCCGGGGCGCTCGCTTCATGCCCGATTGGCAGTTTGCAGGCGGTGATCGGCTCCTCAAAATTCCAGTTTTCCTATTATGTCGTGGGCATTTTGATTTTATTTGGGGTGCTATTTGGGCGACTGGTCTGCGGGTTCCTCTGTCCGTTTGGCTGGGTTCAGGAACTGCTGAACAAGATCCCAGCCAAGAAGTTTTCCAGTCAAAGATGGAAGATGCTGACGCAGGTGAAATACGTCATTTTGCTCCTGTTCGTCGTGGTGCTGCCGATGACGATCGTCAGTGAGGTGGGCATGGGGGAACCGTGGTTTTGCAAGTGGCTGTGCCCGGCGGGGGTGCTGGAGGGCGCGATACCGCTTGCTGTGGTCGATAGCGGCATTCGCGCGGCGCTCGGAGGGCTATTTACCTGGAAGAGCTGCCTGCTGCTGGGCGTCTGTACGCTGTCGGTGTTTTTCTATCGCCCGTTTTGCAAGTGGTTTTGCCCGCTCGGCGCGTGCTATGCGCTGTTTAACAAGCGGTCATTTTACCGATTTTCGATCGATACGGAAAAGTGCACGAAATGCGGAGCCTGCGAAAAGGTGTGCAAGATGGACGTGGCGGTCTACAAAACGCCCAACCACGCCGAGTGCATTCGCTGTGGCGACTGCCTCCGCACCTGCCCGCACGGAGCGATTTGCCCGAGCATCCGTTTAGGGAACAAGAGAGAATAAAGGGGTATGTGTCATGAAAAAGTGGATGAGTATCTTGCTGGCGGCGGTCTGCCTGTTTTCGTTTGCTGGATGTCAAAGGGAGGAGATCGGCGTGACCATCAAGCCATTTCCGGCGTTTAAAAGCGTGGATTTTGAGGGAAACGCGATCGACAACGACGTCTTTAAAGACTACGACGCCACCATCGTCAACGTCTGGTCAAACGGCTGCGGCAGCTGCATCGAAGAAATGCCGGAGCTTGAGGCGTACTACCAGCAGTTTAAGGACAAGGACGTGCACCTCATGGGGATCGCCGTGAGCGCCTGCGATTCGCAGCAGGAGCGCGCGCAATCGGCGGCCATCCTAGAGAAAAAGGGCGTCACCTATCCGAACCTGATCCTCGACCCCGAGAGTGACTTTTACCGGGACTTCATCGGGGACATCGCGGGCTTTCCCGCCACCTACGTCGTGGACCGCAACGGGAATATGGTGGGCGCGCCGATTACCGGGGTGGTCAAGCCGCAGGAGGACAGGCTGATCAAGCGAATCGAGCAGGCGCAAGCGCAGAATTGAGCGGAGCGGGGGTCAAAAAGCGGCGCGCGGGGGAGGCCGGGGGCGCGCGGCGGGCGTATTTGACGCGGGAACGCCATGAAATCGACAGATTTTCCGGATAATTGCGCGCATTTGGTTGACGGAACGGCTCGCGCAAGGTATACTGAAAGTTACTAGTACGGTTAAAAAACACAAGACGAATGTCACACGCCATGCGCGGCTCGCCACGACGGTCATGGGGCGCGCCAAGCGCCCGCAGGTTGCGGTTTCCAAGGCGGCGGGGCAGGGGATGGAAGGACGGTTCTGTATGAAGCACAAGAGAATCACCATGAGGATAGGCTGCGTGTTGGCGATTTTTGCCATCGCGCTGATGACCACATGGGATTTTTCGGTTCAACTGCAGAACACATTGACGAAAGAGGTCTATCGAACGCTTTCTGAGGTTGCGGTCGATTACAACAAGGCCTTTTCAGATCGCATCGCCTACAACATCAAGACGATGAAGGTGCTGGCGGGCAGCTTGGCGGGCATGAAGGGTCAGGCGAGGCGAGAAATCGTCCGCATCTTGCAAAATGCGGTGGACGACGGCGCGTTTGTAAAGATGGCGGTGTGCGACGCAAGCGGGCACAGCTATGGCAATGACGGGACCGTGGTGGATATCGCGCATCGCGACTACTTTCACCAGGCGATGCGGGGAAAGGCAAATGTCAGCGCGCCGCTGGTCAACGCGGTGACCGGGAAACGGTGCATCGTGATCGCCGTGCCGATTCGCGACAAGAGCCGATCGCCGATGGGCGCGCTGCTGGGCGTATACCCGCTGGATACCACCGGATCGCAATTGCTGGACTTTAACTATCACCGGGAGGGGTACGGCTTTGTCGTGACGCCCGATGGCACCATCGTCCTTTCGAGCGAGCATGCGGACAAATTGTCCGACGAGGAGAACCTCTTTTCGTTTTTTGAAAAGACGGAGCAATTGGGTTTTTCGACGCAGACGCTCAGAACCGCGATAAAAAACGGCGAAAGCGCGCACTTTGCCTTTCGCTATCATGGCGAGAAGCGCTTTGTCAGCTGTATGCCCTCGTCGGTCAACGACTGGTACACGTTCAGCATTGCCTCGGACGCGCTGATGTGCGAGCAGGAAAGGGACACCAACCGGATCGTCTTTAGATTGGTGTTGGGGCTAATTGCCGCGGGCATTTTGCTGGTTATGTGGCTTGTCCTGGGAAACCGACGCCACAACAAGGAGACCATGCGGGCCAACCAGCGGTATCAATCGCTGCTTTCGCACATGAACGGCGGCATGATCATCGCGGTTCACGCACTGACCGCCGAGGAGACCATCGCCGTCTACGTAAGCTCCGGGTTTACCGACATGACCGGCTATACCCTTCTGGACATTCAAACCCTTTACGCGGGCAAGTACCTGGACGTCATCTTGGCCGAGGACCGCAAAAACGTGTTTGACATCTATTTGCGGCAGCTTAAGCAGGGCAATACCTATCGCATGCCGTATCGCATTCGCAAAAAAGACGGGTCCATCGTCTGGGTGATGGACAACGGGTACCTGGTCGAGGACGTGGACGGACTGCGCAATTACAGCATCATTGCGGATATCACCGTGATCAAGCAGCAGGAAGAGGCGCTGCGCCTGAGCGAAAACCGCTTTTCGGTCGCCGTCAACGCCTCGAGCGGCACGCTCTTTGAGATAGACCTCGAGCGGAAGCGGTATACGCATTTCGAGAACGCCGAGCGGATATTTGGCATAGCGGCCGAAAAGCTCTTGGCGGACACCGAGGTGTTTTCCGCGCTGCCATACGATGAATTTGTGGACGCGGTGACCGACTACTTTTTCCATCCCGACGACGTCGCCCGCGCCAAGGACGCCATGGGGGCGCTTATAAGGAACAAGACTGCCAGCTATGAAGCCCGGCTTCGCCGCTTTGACGGAGGCTACATCTGGGCCAGGGTGGATTTGAGCTTGAGCCTCAATCGAGAGGGGCAGCCGTCGCGGCTGGTCGGGTTTATGACCGACATCGACGACATCAAAAAGCAGGCGGAGGTGCTGGAAAACAAGGTGCAGGCCGACCCGATGACGGGACTGTACAACAAAATCGCCATGGCCACCCTTGCCAACAAGATCCTAAGCGAGTACCCCAACGGGCGTCACGCGTTGATCGTACTGGACATTGACGACTTCAAGGGCATCAACGACACGCTGGGGCACGCCTTTGGCGACCTTGTGCTGATCGAATTGTCCACAAAGCTAAAGGTCTCGTTCCGAAACAACGACATCGTGGGGCGCATGGGCGGAGACGAGTTCGCGGTGCTGATGAAAAACGTGCCCGACACGAGCAGCGTGCTCAAGAAGGCGACCGAATTATCCGGGGCGTTTCGCCAGACCTATGCCGGCGAAAAGGGAGAATACACCATTTCTTGCAGCATTGGCATCATCATGATCGAAAAGGCCGGCGAGACGTTTGACAAGCTCTACCGCAAGGCGGACGCCGCGCTCTATCGCGCCAAGCAAGACGGCAAGGATCAGTTTGTGCTCTATCAGGAAAAGGACGCGGCGCTTTACTCGATCGATTGCACGCGGACAAACGACGAGGAACTGCAAAACCTGAAGGCGTCGCACACCATCGAGGCGCAGATTTTTGAACTGCTGTACACCGCGAAGGACTTTAGCCTGAGCATCAACATGGCCTTGGCCGCGATCGGCCAGCAGTACCACGTGAGCCGGGTGGCCATCTTTGAAAACGACGCGGAAAACCGCACGACCAGCAACATCTACGAGTGGTGCAACGCGGGCGTGACATCCGCCATGGCCAACCTGCAAAACATGCACATCACATTGGGCGGCGAGTCGATCCTCGACTGCTTTGACGCAGACGGCCTGCTCTACTGCAACGACGTTCGCGAATTGCCGCGCTACATGCGGGAGATTTTGCTGGAAAAGGACACTTTGTCCAACCTGCAAGTGGCCATCTTTAACGACGACAGGATCTGCGGATTCATCGGGTTTGACGAGTGCACGGCGTACAGGGTGTGGACATCGGAGGAGATTGAAAAGCTCTCCTTCCTCTCCAAAGTGCTCAGCGTGTTTTTGTTCAAGCGCAAAACCGAGGTCGCCGTGATTGAAAACCTGCACACCCGCCTTAAGATATTGGACGTGCTGCCGGACTACATCTGCGTCGTCAACCCTGAAACCCACGCGCTTGTCTACGCAAACGGCAAGATGCAACAGCTGCTTCCAGAAGCGCGACCGGGCGCCTTTTGCTTTACGACGCTGCGCGGCGGGCAGGCCGCGCCCTGCGAGACCTGCCTGATTGAGCGCGTCAAGCGCGGGGACACGAGCAACCTTGAGATTGTGAGCGCGGATGGGCGACTGCGCCTAACCGTCAAGGCGCTTTCGATCAACTGGAGCGACGACAAGAAAATGGTGCTGCTCTACGGCACCGAAAAGCCGCGGATACAGCGCGGAAACGCCTAGCGGCGGGGGCGGCGCGGCGGGCGGAGGGCGGCGGCGCGGCGTCAAGGAGCGCGTGAAGAAAAGGGCGGTCTTTAGGGAACCGCTGAATAAATCCCGCACGCGCTAGCGGCTGAATTTCCGCCATCTTCGCCCTGCAAAATCCTCGACGTAGCGCTGCTACGCCTTTGGCTGTTGCATGACGAATCTGGCGGAAATTCAGCTCGCCATCGCGCACGTTCTTTAATCAGCGCTTCCCTAGCAATCTGTGCGCTTTTGTCCATTTATTGTGTCACATGGGGCACGCTTTTCGGCGGAATCTGTGATACCTCAACAAAGTTAACCGAGGAAAATGTGAAAAGGCTATTGCTTGATGGGGCGGCCTGTGGTATAATACGTATTAGCCCGGTATGAGCAACCCCTTAAATAGTCCGTATCCCCTCCGGTGGTGATTCTACCGATGACAGGACTCGGTTGAAATTCAGGGAGGTCATGGTAGGGCACAATCATCTATTAGGAGGATTTTTCCAAATGTTTGAAGACAAGACGTTGACCTGCCGTGAGTGCGGCGCCGAATTCGTGTTCACCGCTTCTGAGCAGCAGTTTTATGCCGACAAGGGCTTCCAGAACGAGCCC
>JAVXNW010000010.1:0-38402 GCA_036645575.1 Clostridia bacterium
GCGACCGGCCTGCGCGGCCGGACTGCGCAAGGCTTGAAGCCTTGACCACATGCGCGCTCGCGCGGGCGCTGCCTTGACCACATGCGCGCGCGCTCTCGCGCGCGCAGAACGACAGGAGGATCACGATGAATCCATCGTATAAAAAATATATTCCCTTTAAACCACTCGCGCTCACGCAGCGCAAGTGGCCTGCGGCGCGCGTTGACCGCGCCCCTACCTGGTGCTCCGTCGATCTGCGCGACGGCAATCAGGCGCTCGTCGAACCCATGAACCTCGAGGAGAAACTCGCCTTCTTTGAGGGACTCGTCTCTATGGGCTTTAAAGAGATCGAGATCGGCTTTCCCTCCGCTTCACAGGTCGAGTTCGACTTCGCCCGCGCACTGATCGAGCAAAACATGATCCCCGACGACGTGACCGTGCAGGTGCTCACCCAGGCGCGCGAACACCTGATCCGCCGCACCTTCGACGCCATCGACGGCGCGAAACACGTGATCCTCCACCTCTACAACAATACCTCGCCCTTTTTCCGCCAGGTCGTCTACAAAACCGACGTGCCCGGCATTATCGCCATGGCGACCGAGGGCGCTAAGACCATCCTGCGCCTTGCACGCGCGCGCCCCGACGCCGGCGCGAGCGTGCGCTATGAGTACTCCCCCGAGGGCTTTTCCGCGACCGAGCCCGACAACGCCGTGCGCGTTTGCTTAGCAATGCTCGACGCCTTCGAGGCTACCCCCGCAAGGCCGCTCATCCTCAACCTCCCCGCTACCGTCGAAGTGGCCTCGCCCAACAACTACGCCGATCAGGTCGAGTACTTTATAAACCACATCGGCCGCAACCGCGACTATATCCTCTCCGTTCACCCGCACAACGACCGGGGCACCGGCGTCGCCAGCGCCGAAATGGCGATGCTCGCCGGCGCGCAACGCGTCGAGGGCACCCTCTTCGGCAACGGCGAGCGCACCGGCAACTGCGATCTGGTCACGCTGGCGCTCAACCTCTACACACAGGGCGTCGATCCTGGCCTCGACTTTACCCACCTGAACCGGATCAAGGCGCTCTATCAGCGCTGCACCAAGATGCGCATTCACGAGCGCCAGCCCTACGCGGGCGAGCTGGTCTTTACCGCGTTCTCTGGCTCCCATCAGGACGCCATCAAAAAGGGCTTCGACTACATGCGAAAGCACGACATGCAGATGTGGCAGATGCCTTACCTGCCCATCGATCCCGACGATCTGGGTCGCGCCTACGAGCCGATCATCCGCATCAACTCCCAGAGCGGCAAGGGCGGCGCGGTTTACCTGCTCCAAAGCCATTTTGGATACAACCTGCCCAAGGAAATGCACGCGGATTTTGGCGGGGTGGTCAAGGCTGCCGCCGAACGCATGGGCGCCGAACTGTCGGCCGATCAGCTGCTGCGCATATTCATTGACGAATACGAGGGCGTTCAGTCGCCCTACAAGCTGCTCAGCCACGACATCACCGAGCGCGGCTCCCAAGCGCATTCGCTGGTCTCCTTCACCGGCGTGATCGCCTACCGAAACCGCGAATACCCGCTCTCGGGCGCCGGGAACGGCCCCATCGACGCGTTCTTCTCCGCCATGCAGGAGGCGCACATCGACGGCTTCACCTTTGCTGGCTATCACGAACACGCCATCGGGCAGGGCTCAAACGCCAAGGCTGTCGCCTACATCGAGCTTAAATACCGCGAAAAGTCGGTCTTTGGCGTGGGCATTGAGTCAAACGTCTCCATCGCCTCAATCAAAGGCGTCCTGAGCGCGGTCAATCGCGCACTTCAAGCCGAGGAGGGCCTATCGGATGATACTTAACGCGGTCTTTGTCGTCCTGTCGATTTTCCTGTTGATCGGATGCGGGATGCTGCTGAACAAGCTTGGCTGGATCGACGAATCCGGCGCAAAATTGCTTACCCGGCTCACCGTCAACGTGGGCATGGCCGGCCTTGTCGTCAACAACATGCTGACCGAATTTTCAAAATCTAGCCTCCTTGCGAGCGTGGGCGGCATCGGCGTGAGCTACCTATCGATGCTGCTCACCCTCGCGGCCGGCTGGCTTGCGGCGCGCCTCTTTAAGATCGAGCCCAATCGGCGCGGCGCTTTTATCACCATGTTCGGCTTTTCTAACGCCGTCTTTATCGGCTTGCCCGTCGCCGTCGCGCTTTTTGGCGAGCAGGTGACGCCCTTTGCCCTCATCTACTACATCGCCAACACCAGCCTGTTTTGGTCGCTCGGCAATGCGCTCCTCGCGCGCGACGCGGGCGTCAAGGGGAAATTTCAGCTGAAAAAGCTGTTTCCAATCCCGCTCATCGCCTTTGTCGCCTGCATCTTCATGCTGCTGTTTAACCTCACATTGCCCGATTTCCTGCTGGATACGGCGGGGTATCTGGGCAATATGGTGACGCCGCTGTCGCTGATCTACACCGGCCACATCATCATGCGCATGATCCGGGATAAGCAGGTCAAGTGGCGCAAAGGCTATGGCGGGATGCTGCTGGGCAGGTTCTTGGTCGCGCCGGCGTTTCTGCTCCTCGCAAGTGTCGTCTTCCCGATCCCCTCCGTCATGCGCGGCGCGCTGTTCATTCAGGCTTCTATGCCGGTGATGGCGCAGACCACCATTGTGGCCGGCGAGCACGGCGCCGACGCGGAGTACATCGCGGGCGGCATTGCGCTCTCAACCGCGCTGTCGATATTGACCATTCCCGCCTACATGGCGTTTCTCGCGCGCCTACCATGGTAGCCGCAACACAATGCGCTACTTCAAGATAGGACAACAAAAAGAAGGAGTATTTTTTCAAAAATGATTACCAACACGCGCATTCTGGTGACCGATCACACGCAGCCGCATCACAATCTTGCGATTGAGGACGCGCTTTTGCACACGCTTCCGGCGGGGCAGGCGCTCCTGTTTCTGTGGCAGAACAAGCACACCGTGGTCATTGGCGCGGGTCAGAACGCCTGGCGCGAATGCAACACAGAGCTACTTGAGAAGGAGGGCGGTACGCTTGCGCGCCGCTCCACCGGGGGCGGTGCGGTGTACCATGACATGGGCAACCTGAACTTTTCCTTTATCGTGCCGCGCGCGGATTACGACGTCGCGCGCCAGCTGAAGGTGGTGCTCAACGCCGTGCGCGCCTTGGGCATTGACGCGCAGGCGTCGGGGCGCAACGACCTGACCGTGGACGGGCGCAAGTTTTCCGGCAACGCGTTTCGCCTACTCAAGGAGAGCGCGCTGCATCATGGGACGCTGCTTGTTTCCATTGACATGGCGCTTGTCGGGCGCTACCTCAACGTCTCCCAAGAGAAGTTAAAGGCCAAGGGCGTCAAGAGCGTGCCCGCCCGCGTGACCAATCTGGGAGATCTTGCGCCGGTTACGATCGAAAGCATGAGAGACGCGATGATCTCGGCCTTCTGCGCGGAATACGGCGCGGCGCCGGTCGAGTCGATCGATCAGGCGCACATCCCCGGCCTTGCGGAGATGATCGAAAAATACGACGGCTGGGCGTGGAACTACGGCGCGTCGCCGGTGGGCGACCTGCACATGGAGCGGCGCTTTTCTTGGGGCGCGGTCGAGCTGATCGCGCAGGTCAAGTCAGGCGTACTCACCCACGTCTCGGTCTTTACCGACGCGATGGACGAGACGCTGCGCGAGCGGCTGAGCGCCGCCCTTGAGGGATGCCCCTACCGTCACCACGCGATGGCCGAGCGCGTGGACGCCATCGACCGCGACGTGGCCGACTGGCTGGGCGGGCGCGGCACCATCCGGGAGTTGACGCTCGACGAGATTCGGGCGATCTACCGCGACCGCATGCCAGACGACTTTCCCCCGAACGAGATCAGGCCGCTATGGACCCTTGAAAACCTGGTCGCGCAGGGCGTATACCCCTGCTACGGCTATATCGTCGCGGGCGAGATCGTGGCCTACGCCTTTTGCGTGCATGGACGCAAGCAGAAAAGCGCGCTATTGGACTACTTCGCGGTGGACGCGCGCCTGCGCGGGCAGGGCATCGGCGGGAAATTCCTGCCCGGCTTTGCGGCAAAGCTCAAGGAGCGCGGGGTTCAGCAGATGCTGCTTGAGGTCGAGCGGATCGAGAGCGCCAAGGACGAGACGGAAGAAACGGTGCGCAGGCTCCGGGTGCACTTTTACGAAAAGCACGGCTGCGTCATGACCGGCGTCGAGTCCAAGGTCTTTGGCGTCGATTACAGCGCCATTGCCCTTGGCAATGTGGCCGAGGACGAGCAGCTTGCCCAAGACCTTTTGGACATCTACGCCATCACCACCCACGGCCTCATCAAGGACCCTGTCCTCTTCGACCAAAAGGTTCAGGTGTGGGTCACGGAAGAAGATTGATCTAGGGAAGCGCTGATTGATGGGGTTCCCTAGACGCGAATTGTTATAGGAAAAATCAGGCAAAAGGGGGCTACCTCACGGGCGAGGCAGTCCCCTTGATGCTATTTTTGGGACGCGGCGCGCTTCGGCTTCTACGGCTTTGGGGCGCGCTTTGGGTTTCCCATGCGCTCACGCCCGCCTTACCACGCGATTCCGAGCGAGGCGCAGAAGCATTGGGCTTGATGCTCGTTTTCCAGAATGCCGATCTCAAGGCGGGTCTCGAGGGATTCATACGGGGCAAGCGTCTGGATCTCGCCGCTTGCGCGGGCGGCCGTCCGGCCGATTGGCGTGCAGGTTGCGGGCAGAATGCCAAGTGCATAGTCGCCCGAACGCATGCACTTCCAGATAATCAGCCGACGCAGCACCTGCTTTGGAAACCGGACGTACAGGCCAAAGCCCAAGCGCGGATTGTACAGCGCCGCGCCGGTTTCGCCATGCGCGTCGGCGGCCAGCGTCAGCGCATACAGGTATTCCTGATTGCCATCCTCGGGCGCGGTCATCCGGTCATACGCCGCGTCGTTTTTGCGCGTATGCTCGCTCATTGGCGCAAGGCGCTCGACCGGCGCGAGCAGGCGCGCCCCTTCGTCAAGCAGCGGATACCCAAGGTTCATGTGGTACAGAAGCATCAGCGCCTCTTTTTCGCAGCTTTGGTTCTCAATCGTATCGCGGATGGTCAGGCGGGTATCCCCGATATGCGCGCAAATCTCACGGTGCAAAAGCAAATTGCGCCCGAAAAAGGCGCTGTCGCGCACGTCGCCCGATATGCGCGCGTCGCAGTCGTCGCCCCGCCACGCGACCTGCGCGCACAGGTTGTCCGCCGGCGTGTTTTTGAGCGAGCCGTGCGCGTAGTGGTAGTTGTCTTCGTCCTCGCAGTACATGCCCACGTTGCTCAGCCCTGCGGTGTACAAAAAGCCCGCGCCCAGCGTGTAGCGATAGGCCAGCCCCTGCTCGTCGGCCAAAAAGGGCGAGTGAAGGCCCGCCTTGCTGACAAAGCCGAGCGAAATTCCGCGATAATGCAGGTCGATCAAGTCGAGGCCCTTCGAGGGACAGACTTGGTAGCTCAGGCCGCTGGCCAGGTCGACCTGAAGCACCTGCGTCAGCTGTTCCTTGCCGCCGGTCAGCAGCACGGGGCGAATGCCAAAGGCTTGGGAAGGGTCGCCGGTCAGGCGTAGAAATTGCGCCTTGGTCAGAAAGACGCCATGGATGGTGGGCATTGTGCGGTTCCTCCTCGCAAATGATGGCTCCATTGTAGAGGGCGAAAGGCGGCGTGTCAATATCCCGCGAAAAAGAAACGCTTGACAAAGGGAACAAAAAAAACGTATGATGGACAAAAGCGTGTCAAAAGACGGCCTAGGCGGATGGCGCATGGACGCGTCAAATGACATACATAAAAAATGGGAGGCGTTTTTGTTGGTTACGATTGCCGATGTCGCGAAAATGGCGGGCGTATCGGCCATGACCGTTTCGCGCGTCATCAACCACAGCAGCCGCGTGAGCGACAAGACGCGCGCGCAGGTGAACAAGGCGATTGAGCTTTTGGACTATCGCCCCAACATGATCGCCAAGGGGTTGGCGACCGGCCACAGCGGGCTCATCGCCTACGTCATGTCCAACCTATCCGACCCCTTTCACGCGCTGGTCAGCAAGGGCATCGAAAACGCCTGCTTTCCGGCCGGATATACCGTCATCATCTACGACGCAAGCTCCGACCGGCGCGTGGAGGAGTGCGTCAACATGCTGATTGAGCGCAAGATCGACGGGGCGATATTTCACCACCTCAATATCTCCGAACAGCAAAAGCGCATGCTTGAATCCAGCAACGTGCGCTGCGTGATGATCGACAACGAGCAGGAGCTTGCGGACATGTGCAGCGTCGATTCGGACAACTATCTGGGCGCGCGCATGGCCGCGGAACACCTGATTGCGCGCGGGCACCAGAGGATCGAATGCATCAGCGGCTACCTGGGCGGCGCGCAGGTAAACACCGGGGAATACATCGACAGCTTCCAGCGCAAGATTTGGCAGGACCGCACGCGGGGCTATCGCGACGTGCTTTGTGAGCATGGCCTCGCGCCCGGCAGGTGCTACGAGGGCAGCGGCACCGTGCGTCAGGGCTTTTTGCTCGCGCAACACTACGTGCGGGAGATCCTGCGCGCGACGCCAAGACCCACCGCGATCTACTGCGAAAACGACATGCTGGCGCTGGGCGCGCTGAGCGAACTGCTCGAGATGGGCTTGAAGGTGCCGACCGAAATGGCGATTGTCGGGCACGATGGGCTGGAAATGTCCACCATTTTGTACCCGCGCATCACCACGGTCATGCAGCCGCGCTACGAGATGGGCTTTACCGCCGCAGAAAAACTGATGGGCTTGATTTGCGACCGAGCCGCGCCAAGCCGCACGGTCATGCACTCCGTCCTTTTTGAGGGGGATACCACCTGACCAAAGCCGTCTGGCCGCGACCGACCGAAGCCGCACGGCCTCGGATGGATGAAGCCGCACGGCTGCGGAGGCCTTGCGCACGCTGTGAAGGCTTGCGAAAATGAGCCGCGCCAATCGATTTTCGCGCTTTTTCGCCCGCTTTCATCCCTTTATCCGGAAATATGGTTTGACATTTATACACATACTGCCTAAAAATCAAAAAACACCCTTGACAAAACAGTGGGCTAGCAAGTATAATGTTTATAAACCAATGAATGTTAGCGGTAACACCTCCGCAACTTGTAAAGGTTTTGTTGCGGATGCAAATTGTGAAGGAGTACGCCCGATGGATGGAAAAAACAGCTGGTTTATCGTAGACGGATACCGCCCCTTTGCGCAGGCCGGAGCCTGTGACGACTATGCGGGGCACGAGTGCATCATGATTCTCAATTGCAACGAGCAGGACGCGCATTGCTTGATCGACGTATATTACGCGGATCGCGATCCGGTGCTGGGCATTGCCTATACGGCCAAGGCGCAGCGCATCAGCGCGTTTCGAACAGGCGACGAGCAGGCGCTTGGCGGACTAAAGATCCCGGAAAACCTGCAATACTCCCTGCGCATTACCTCCGACGTGGGCGTGATCGTCCAGTACGGCAGGATGGATGTCAACCAAGACAATTTGGCCTATATCGCAACGCTGGGTTACGCCCAATAAAAAAAGTAGGAGGCTTAAGGAAGATGAACCACATCAAGATTCCGGTCAGCGAATTTAGAACCCGCCTTGAGAAAATTCGGGAGAAGATGCGCGCGCGCGATCTGGACGCGCTGATCGTCTATGGCGACGAGTACCGCAAGGAGAACCTGCGCTATGTCTCCAACTACTGGCCGATCTTCGAGCGCGGCGCGCTGCTGTTGGGCCTTACCGGCGAGCCGGTGGTGCTGTGCGCGCCCGAGGGCGAGCAGGTGGCCAAGGAGATGAGCGTATTTCCGGACGTGCGCCTGGTGCCTGACTTTCTGTGCGTGACGGTGCCCGACGAGATCGACTACCCGCACGCGAAATACACGAGCTTTAAAAAGCTGGCGATGGAGCTTCGGGAAAAGGGCAAGCTGGACAGGCTGGGCGTGGTCGGGGTGGACGCAATGAACGCGGGGCTGTATCACAGCATCGAAGCGGCCTTTGATTGTACGCTGGTGGACGCGGGCGCGATCCTCTTTGAGGTGCGGCTGACCAAATCCGAAAACGAAATCGCCTGCATCCGCGAGGCGGCGCGCATTGCCGACGAGGGCATGAAGGCGATCATGAGCGCGGACATCATCGGCATGACCGAGGTCGCGGCCTGCGGCATTGCCGAGGGCGCGGCGCGCAGGGAAGGCGCGGAGCACGTGATCTTTACCGTGTTCGGCTCCGGCAAGCGCACAAACACCATCGTGGGGCGACCCACGCACAAGGTGATCGAGGACGGCGACATGATCATGCTGTCGCTGGCGATACAATACGAGGGCTACGTCGCGACGTGCGAATGCCCCTTTGCCGTGGGCAATTTCTCCGAGCAGACGCGCCACGTGATCGACGTGCTGATCCACGCGAGCGCCGCAGGACTTCCCTACCTCAAGGCCGGCCTTCCGATGAAGCAGTTTGTGCGCGCGGTGCGCGATTACTTCCGGTCGGTCAACCTGTCCGAGTTCGACGTATATCCTCCGCTGCACGGCATCGGCTGCGCCGAGGCGGAGAGCCCGTATCCCGACGAGAACACCGACAAGGTATTTGAAGAGGGCATGACCTGCAACACAGACATCTCGCTTTTTGGCCTGCCGGGCGATTCCAACCGCATTGAGGAGGGCTTCGTCATCACCAAGGAGGGCGCAAAGACGCTTTCGCCCTACGTGCGCGCCTTCTGCGAGAACTGGCTGGCGGGCAAATAAGATTTCTCCAAGGAATTGCGTCTGCCGGACGTGTGCCGGGGAATCGATGGGGGAGAAGAGAATAGGAGGAAGCTGCATGAACCATCGCGAGCGTTTTATGGCGGTACTGGAAGGGAAAGAACCGGATCGCATTCCGATTCTGGCCAATCTGACCATTCAGGCGGCGGAAAAGCTTGCCCCGATTCTGGGCAAAGAGGTGGGATATGTGGATTCCTTCTTGGCGACGCGCATATCGCACCGAGAGATCCTCTTGGAACTTGGCAACGACGCGGTGATCGTCGCGGCGACGCGCGAGACGCCCACCCAAGTGCTGCCCAACGGCGATACGCGCGACGAGTGGGGCATGGTCGGGCGCATGGTGGGGCTCTATGGCGAGACGGTGGGGCGGCCGCTGTCCGCGTGCGAGACGATCGAGGACTTGGACGCGTATCGCTTCCCCGATCCGCTCGCGCCCGCGAGGTGGACGTTTGCCCAGGAGATGATCGCCAAGTACCGTGCGGACTATGCCATCGTGGGCGACCTTGAGGCGTGCCTGTTTGAGCTTGCGTGGAACTTGGTCGGGCTTGAGAAATTCCTGATGGACCTCGTGTGCGAGGAGGACTACATCGAGCCGCTGCTCGACCGCGTGATCGCGTATTCGACCGCGTGCGGCCTCAAGATGATCGAATTGGGCGTGGACATGATCTGGACGGGCGACGACTTTGGCACGCAGAAGGGCCTGATGATCTCAAAGGAACTGTGGTGCAAGTACTTTAAGCCGCGCTACCGGAAGATGTTTGACGCGTTTCGGGCGGCCAATCCCAACATCAAAATCGCCTACCACTCCTGCGGGTCGATCTATCCGCTGATCGAGGACTATGCGCAGATCGGACTGGACTTTTTAAACCCCATGCAGCCCGCGGCGACGGACATGGAGCTTGGCAAATTGTACAGGGAGTTTGGGAACAGGCTGGGCTTTTTCGGCGGGGTCGATGTGCAGGACGTATTGCCCAACGGGCGCCCCGAGGACGTGCGCGCCGAGGTGCGCAGGTGCATGGACGCCGTGAACAAATCGCCGCGCTACATCATCGCCCCGGCCCACAATATCCAGCCCGACACCGCCCCCGAGAACATTCTGGCGTTTTTCGACGAGGCCATTCACTACGGGGTGCGGTGACGCCGAGCAGAATGACAGGTGAAATCCACAGAGCAAGAGGTTGATAGAGCATGAAGGATATTCTGGTTCTGGACAAGATCAACAAGCTGTTTCCCGGCGTTCACGCGCTCAAGGATATGTCCTTCACGGTGCGCGAAGGGGAGGTACACGCCATCTGCGGCGAAAACGGCGCGGGCAAGTCCACCCTGATGAAGGTGGTCACCGGCGTGTACAAGCCCGACGGCGGCAGCATGTACGTAAACGGGCAAAAGGTCACCATTGCCAATCCCAACGACGCCTTTGACAAGGGCATCGCCATCATGTACCAGGAGACCAGCCTGTTTGGCGAGATGACGGTGCTTGAGAACATGTACCTGAACCACGAGATCACCAAGAAGAAGTTTGGGCTCGTGCCGATCCTAGACTACAAGGTCATGCAGGAAAAGGTGCGCGCGATCTTCAAGAAGATGAACGTTTCGATGGATCTGAACGCCAAAGTCAAGGACATTGGCATGGCGCAAAAGCAGCTGGTGGAGATTGCCAAGGCGCTCACGTTCAACGCCCGCATATTGATCATGGACGAGCCGACCGCGTCGCTGACCGAGCGCGAGGTGGTTGCGCTGTTCGCGATCATTCGAAACCTCAAGGAAGAGGGCGTCTCAATCGTCTACATCAGCCACCGGCTGGAGGAAATCTTTGAAATCTGCGACCGCGTGACGGTCATTCGCGACGGCGAGTTCATCTCCTGCAACGACGTCAAGGACACCAACAAAAACAAGCTGGTCTCCGACATGGTCGGGCGCGAGGTGACCGCGTATTACCCCAAGGCGGACGTCAAAGTGGGCGAGGTCGAGATCGAGCTGAGCCACATAAGCCAGGCGGGCGTGCTCAAGGACATCAGCCTGAACGTGCGCAAGGGCGAGATCGTGGGATTGAGCGGCCTTGCGGGCGCGGGGCGCACCGAGCTTGCGCAGGCGATCTGCGGGTTCACCAAGATCGACGGCGGCACCATCAAGATCGACGGAAAGCCCATGGCCATTGACAATTACCGCAAGGCCATGGCGGCGGGCATTGTCTACGTGTCGGAGGATCGCGGAAAGTACGGGCTGGTGCTGGGCATGGACATCAAGAAAAACATCACCCTGCCGCAGCTGCAAAACGTCGCGCACGGCGGCATGTTGGATGGCGAAAAGGAACGGAAGATGGGTCAGGACGCCATCAAGATGTTTGACATCAAGGCGCCCAGCGCGGATTTCATCGTGGAGAACCTGTCGGGCGGCAACCAGCAAAAGGTGTCGGTCGCCAAGGCGACCGCGCTGAACCCCAAGATGCTCATCTTGGACGAGCCGACGCGCGGCGTGGACGTGGGCGCGAAGGCGGAGATCCACCGGATCATCGGGGAACTGGTCAAGCAGGGTCTGTCGATTTTGATGATCAGTTCGGAACTTCCCGAGCTGTTGGGCATGTGCGATCGAATCTACGTCATGAACGCGGGGCGGATCATGAGCGAGTTCAGCCGTGAGGAGGCAACCCAGGAGGAGATTCTGAAAGTGGCGCTGGGCACCGAGGGCTGACGCGCGAAGCGGCCGCGGGCGACAGATCGCAAGCCGGATGCGCGCCCGAAGCGCCTGCGGCGGCCGGGGCGCGGCTTTATCGCCCCGCGCGGGCAATCGCTTGGGCGGGCAAGGCGCGCGGGAAATTCGGCCCCGCAATCATCCATGGGGGATAATCTCAAAGGCGGAAGGTTGGTTGTTCATATGGCAGAAGTTAAGGTTGGCCAGGCCGGGGCATCCGGCAAGCGGCGCAAGCTGACGACCGAGGGGTTTCTTGGCATTTTGATCATCGCGATCCTGATCGCGCTGTATTTCTGCGCGGGCGGGACATCGGGCTTTTACAGCTTGCAGAACATCATGAACATCCTGCGGGTGTTCAGCTACCTGTTTATCGCCGGCATCGGCATGACGATGATCATCATCACCGGCAATATCGACATCTCCTTTGGCGCGGTCATCTCGGTAATCGCCATCGTAATGGCCGCCATCAGTAAGATCGACAAGGGCATCAACGTGTGGATGTTTTTGCCCGCTGGCATTGTGGTGGGCGCGATACTGTGCGGGTTTAACGCATGGATGATGGCCAAGTTCAAAATCCCTTCGATGGTCATTACGCTGGCCACCACCCAGATATACTATGGCGCGCTGCTGCTCCTATTGGAAGGATCGATTTACAACCTGCGCTCGAACTGGACGTGGTTTACGTTTAAGGCCAATCTGTTTGGCGGATACGTCCCGGTATCGGCGGTGATGGGGCTTGCGCTCTTGATCATTTCGGTGTTGTTTTTCAAGTATTCCAAGTTCGTGAAGCGGCTCTACGCGATCGGCAACAACAAGCAAGGCGCGATTTACGCGGGCATCAACGTGGACCGCACGATGATCATTGCCTATGTGATCGCGGGCGCGTTGCTCGGCTTTAGCGCGACGATTCTGGCCACGCAGGGCACGCGCGTAACCTGCACCGTGGGCAACAACCTCGAGATGAAGGTGATCGCGGCGGTCGTCGTGGGCGGCACCAGCGCCATTGGCGGCTCGGGCAACGTGTACGGCACCGCGCTTGGCGCGCTGCTTCTGGCGATCATCTCGCCCGCGCTTACCCAGTTGGGCATCAACACCTACTGGACCGACCTATTCACCGGCATCATCATCGTTGCGGCGATCGTCGTAAGCGGGCTGCAGCGCACGGGCTTTCATCGGATCAAAAACCGCAAGACCGCTACGGGGATGGAGGGGCAAAGGACATGACGAGCGCAAAGAAATTTAAATTCACCTACAACATGGCGCTTGTGTTGGTTGGCGCGGGGCTGTATTTGATGTTTGGCCTGATCAACAACGCCTACTTCTCCTATGCGACCATCATCGACACCATCAAGATCACGACGGAGATCGGCATCATGGCGCTCCCGCTGACGCTGCTGATCATCATGGGCTGTATCGACTTTTCCATGTGCACGATCCTCACGCTGTCCGCGTCCCTTGGCGGCATGGTGGGCGCCAGCATGGGCCCCGTGATGGGCCTGGCGGTGACGCTCGCGACGGGCGCTGTGTGCGGCGGCTTTAACGGATTCATGGTCGCCAAACTCAAGCTGCCGCCGCTCATCTCGACGCTTGCGACGATGTACCTGTTCAAGGGCATCACCGAGGGCGCTGTATTGGGGACGGGCTACGGCACCAACGTGGGCGCGACCAGCATCGCCCTGGCGCTTGGCTCGGGCACGATCTTGGGCATCATCACGCAGCTTTGGATATTCGCCATCCTCGCGATCTTGTTCCATGTGGTGCTCTCGCGAACCGCCTATGGCCGGATGCTCTACGCGATCGGCCTCAATGAAAACGCGACGCGCTTTGCCGGCATCAACACGGACGCCATCAAGTGGCTGACCTACGCAATGGCGGGCGTCGTCTTTTCCCTTGCCGGGCTGGTGCTCGCGGGGCGCTTTTCCACCATCCAGTTTGACTCGGCCGATCCGTACCTGATGCAGGTGATCATCGCGTGCGTGCTGGGCGGGGCCAACATGAACGGCGGCCGAGGCACCATATTGGGAACCGTCTTGGGCGTTGCCATCATCGGCATTTTAAAAGGCGGCATGAACATCGTGCTGCTTCCGCAGACGCAGCAGAAGATCGTCCTGGGCATCGTCTTGCTGCTCAGCCTCATCACCTTTGAACTGCTGGGACGCCACGACCGCAAGGTGCAGGGCAAGGCGCGCCTGCTGGCCGCCGCGCAGAAGACCGCCTGACGCGCAAAGCGCACTTGCGCAGGCGCAGGCCTTGAAGCGCACTTGCGCAGGCCATGAAACACTTGCGCAGGCGGATCATCCGCTTCTGGGCGGCATTTTATGGGACACGCCGTTCGGCGAAAATCAATTTCGACCGGACGTGTCAAAATAATAGGGAGGTAGGAACTATGAAGAAGACATTGGCGCTGGTACTTACTGTTTTGTTGACCATGACCCTGTTTGCGGGCATCGCATCCGCCGAGGATGGCTACAAGATCGGCATGCTCCCCAAGTTCAAAGGCGAAAATTACTTTGACGGTTGCTATGTTGGCGCGCAGAAGGCTGCCGACGAACTGGGCGTTGAACTGGTCTATGACGGCCCGAACCAGTCGGAAGCCACCAATGCCAAGCAGGTCGAGATCCTGACCGGCTGGCTGTCGGCCGATTTTGACGCGATCGTCGTATCCCCCTGCGACGCGGAGGGCATTGCCCCGACGCTGCGCGAGTTCCAGAAAAAGGGCGTCAAGGTCATTACGTTTGACGCGGACACCGTGACCGACGCGCGCGAGTTCTATGTAAACGCCGCCACGGCCAAGGATATCGGCGTTGCGCTGGTTGACGTGGTCGCCAAGGGCCTGACCGAGACCGGCTTTGGCCCGGAACAGCCCGCCCGCTTGGCGCTCATCTCGGGATCCGGCCTGGACGTGAACCAGAACGAGTGGATTCTGGCAATGGAAGCCTACATTGCGGAAACCTATTCGTGGCTCAAGATCAACTGTGACGAAGTGGGCTATCTGGGCGCGGACATCTGGACGCCCGGCTCTGACGAGACCGCCGCGCAGAACGCCGCCAACGAGAGCATCGCGCTGTCCGGCAAGGCGACTGACGGCAGCCAGATCAACGCCATCATCGGCACCTCCTCCATGTCCACCCCGGCGCTTGCCGCCGCTTGGAACGCGACCGTCGGCGAGAAGCCGCAGGTCGTCATCACCGGCCTTGCCACCCCGATGGGCCTGGTCGACTACATTCTGGACGAAGAAAACCCGATGGACTACGGCGTGCTGTGGGATGTCAACAACCTGGGCTACCTGTCGGTGGAAGCCGCTGTCGCGCTGCTGAAGGGCGAATTGGTTCCCGCGGCCGACATCACCTTTGCCAGCACCATGGGCGAAAAGCAGATGGTTCAAAACGCGGAAGACGGCGGCCTTGAACTGCTGCTTGGCGCGGCGCTGACATTTGGCCCTGACACGGTGGAGAGCTTTAACTACTAATTGATCGTCTTGATCGTCGGCTTGACCGATGGGTCAAGCCCCATGGCGGATCATATGGACACGCGGGGGCGGGGCAACACCCGCCCCCGCAATGGATAGGGAAGGAAGGCCGATACAATGTCTGTTATGACGGTGTTGGGCAAGGTTGACGCCCGGGAACTGGGCGTTGTCACGCCCCACGAGCATATCTTTATCGATATGAGCGTTTTTTTCTCCGAGCCCGAGGAGATCCGCGCAAAGCAGGTGTCAAGAGGCCCTGTGACGATTGAAAAGCTGGGCACGCTCAAGCGCAACCCCTTTGCCGTGCTGGACAACGTCCAGATGATGGATGTTGAAACCCAGATCGCGGAGATCAATTGCTTCAAATACGCGGGCGGCCGCACGGTCGTCGATGCGTCCAACGTGGGATTGGGTCGCGATCCCGAGCTTTTGCGCGAGGCATCGGTGCGCACGGGCATGCACGTGGTCGCGGGTTCCGGCTTCTATGTCGAGGGCGCGCAAAAAAAGGCCACCCTTGCGCTGGCGGTGCCGCAACTGGAAAGTCAGATCGTGCGCGAGATCGAAGTGGGCATTGGCCACACGGACATTCGCGCCGGCTTCATCGGCGAAATCGGCGTGAGCCATGTGATGTGGCCGTTTGAAGAAAAATCGCTCACCGCCGCGTGTCGCGCGCAGACGCGCACCGGTGCGCCGCTCATGGTGCACATCAATCCGTGGTCCACGCAGGGACTAAACGCCATGCAGATCGTCAAAGACCACGGCATTGTGCCGGGCAAGGTGGTCATCTGCCATAGCGACGTCGAGAACAACGAGGACTACATCTTCCGCCTGCTGGATATGGGCGTCTATGTCGAGTTTGACAATTTCGGCAAGGAAATGAACACCGACCTTTGGGACTGCGCGCCCGGCTCAGGGCGGTTTGTCACCGACTGGGATCGCGTGCACTTGCTTCAGAAGATGATTGCGCGCGGCTATACGAGCCAGTTGCTCCTGTCGTGCGATATATGCCTTAAATCCCTGCTGCACGCCTATGGCGGATGGGGCTACGACCATGTGCTTACGCACATCGTGCCCATGCTGCGCGAGGTGGGCGTAACCCAGGAACAGGTGGATGAAATGCTGATTACCAACCCCGCCAGGTGGCTGGATACGTAATAGGTGGAGGAAAACGATGATGAGACCCCGCATATCGGATGGAGAATTTAAAAGTCGCGCAAAAAATGTGCAGGCGCTGATGGCGGAGATGGGCATTGACGCGCTGCTGGCCTTTGGCAGCGAAGCCGAGCCGCAGTTTGCCCGGTACCTTTCGGACTACTGGCCGTCGTTTGAGAGCTGCGGCGTGCTGCTGACCCAGGTGGGCGAGCCGGCGCTGCTGATTGGCCCTGAGAGCTATACGTTTGCGGCGGATCGCTCGCGCGTACCGGACATTAGGCGGCTGGCGGCCTTTCGCGAGTCGTCCAACCCCGAGTATCCCGGCGAAAAACTGGAGACCATCGATCAGGTCATCGACGAGAAGGCGGACGGCCGCCACATCGGCAAGTTCGCCATTGCGGGCTTCAACCTGATCCCGCATGTGACGTTTGCGGAGATCGAAAAGGCGCTGGCGCGCTTCCCGGGCATTGAGATCGTGCGCGGCGACGAGCTGATGATGAAATTGCGCATGGTCAAGTCGGAAGACGAGATCGCCTGCATGCGCGAGGCCGGGCGGATTACCGCCAAGGCGTTTGACGATGTGCTGGGGCAGATCAGGCCGGGCATGACCGAACTACAGGTGCGCGGGCTGGCGTCTGCGTCCATGTACGAAAACGGCGCGGAGAACGAAGCCTACCCCATGTGGATGCTGGCCGGGGATGGCGGAAACCAGGCGATCAGCCGCGCGCGGCACAAGGTCATCGAGAAGACCGACATCGTGCATTTGCAGATCGGCGCGCGCTATGAGGGCTACGCCTCCTCCATCGGCCGCCCCGTCTTCTTTGGCAAGCCCGATCCGGTGCTGCTTGACGCGGTCAAGGCGGGCTACGAGGCGCACGACGCGATCTTGGCGCAGCTGTTTGACGGAAACAACGCGGGCACGGTCGCCAAGGCGTACTACGACTGCATGGGGAAAAACGGCTATACGAACTGGCTGTTGTACGGACCGTGCCACGCGACCGGCCTCATGGAGGGCGAGCCGCCGTGGATCGAGCGCAATTCCGACTACCTCATCAAGGAGAACATGACCTACTGCGTCGATATCTTTATGGGAAATGCCTCGCTAAAGCGCGGCTTCCGCATCGAGGACAGCGTGCGCGTGGGCAAGACGGCGGGCGACAGCATGACCCATTATAAGAAGGAAATCTTCCTGTTCTAGGGAACCGCTGCCCAATGGCGGAACTTACGAAAATGCGCAAAGGATCCATGCCAAAGCCTCTCCGCACTTGGACGCGGAGGGGCTTTGACATGTCGATAAAGGGTGCGCGGGTGATTGAGCTAGGGAAGGCGAACGGCATGGCGGGCATTTTGGTGATTGAAAAAATCGACTCGCTGTGGTAAACTGTCCCTATACGGGAGATGACGAGAAGCGTCGAGCGCGTGAAACGGCAAAGGGCAGTGCCGCCAGGCGCTCCGTTGGGCTACCAGGCGCGGCGGGGCGCTGGGATTTTGATCGGGGAGGGAGCCACATGCTTTGCCATTCACCCATTGCGGTTACGCAGCACTTCATTCGCGCCCATATGGAGGCGCGCGATTTGGCGGGGGCGCTATCCTGCTTGACGGATGCCATTGCGTGGTTTGGAACGGGCGCCTTTGAGGTGGTTCGCGGAAAGGACGAGGCGCGGCGGTTTCTCGCGGAGGAAATTGCCGCATTTCCCGCCGGATATACGGTTGATTTTGTGGATATGACCGAAAACATGCTGACAGAGGACTGTGCAACCGTATTTGGCTGTGTGCGGGCGACCGATCGCGTCATGGGGAGCCAGATGGACTGCCGCGTGACGGCGGCGTGCGTGCGGTGCGCGGATCGGTTTTTGATCGCGTCGCTGCACATGTCCCTGCCAAGCGAACTGCAAAACGACAGCGAATACTATCCCTTCACCATTGCGAAAAAAAAGATACAACAGCTCAAAGACAGCTTTTTTGACGTCACGCTTCCGGGCGGGCTGCTCTGCTGTGACGCGGATGTTGGCTTTAAACTGCGTTATATCAACGATTTCTTTGTCAAGATGCTGGGCTATTCAAGCCAAGACGACTATTGCGCGGCGACCGGCGGCTTCTTTTCCCGCAGCTTTGGCGTGGACGAAGAGGCTTCCGCCATCGAGCGCACGGTGCGGGAAATGCAGGTTGGCGAGCATCACACCTTTACCTACCGCGTTCGGACGAAAGCGGGCGGCGAGCTTTGGCTCAGGGGCTATACGCAAAAGTATGAGGCGGGCGAGTCCCCCGGCGTGCTCTGCTTTTGCATGGATATCTCCGACATCGTGCAGCTGGAGCGGACGCTCAAGGAGCAAACGCGCCAGTTGGAGTTCGCCAACGCCGAGATACAGACCATCATCGGCAATATTCCGGGCGGCGTGCACCGCTGCCAGCTGTTTGACCGGATTCATGTGAACTATGTGAGCCACGGATTTGAGGAGATGTCGGGCTATACGCGGGATGAAATTCATGCGCTGTTTGACGACAATTACTCAAAACTTTTGATCGAAGAGGATCGACCTGGTTTTGCCACGGAGGTTCGCCACCTGGCAAGTGGCCCGGCCGATCAAAACTTGACGTACAGGATGCGCAAAAAGGACGGAACGGTCATCCGCGTGGCGGATCACTTCCGCTCCATTCGCATGGAAGACGGCAAGATGTGGGGCTTTGGCGTGGCGACCGACGTGACCGAGCAGTACGAAACGCTGGCTCAGCTCAAGCTGCTGACCGACAGCATTCCCGGCGGGCTGGCGGTATACGCGTATTCCGCCAAAGGCCTTGAGACGGTGTACTTCAGCGACGGCGTCTGCGAGATGCTGGGCTATACGCGGGACGAGTACGCGCGCATTTCGCGCAACGACTTGATGGCGCTGGTCTTTCAAGAAGACCTTGATCGGCTGCGTCAAACGGTTGACGAGGTGGTCGAAGGAGAAGACGCGGTCGACTGCGTCTACCGCGTGCGCACCAAGCGCGGAAGCTATCGATGGATGAACCTGCGCGGCACCGTCGCGGAGCGAAGGGGCGACACGATCTTGGTCAACGCCGTGCTTTTTGACATCACGCGAACCAAGGCCGCCGAAGAGCAGCTGCGCATACGCGACGAGGAGTACAGCCTCGCGATTGCGCAGAGCGGAAAAGTTGTGTATCGCTATACCCTTTCGGACAAATCCGTCTATCGGTTGCAGAAGTCGGCCGACCCATTTGACTTTCCGGCATTTGCTCAAGACGTACCGGGCAGCGTCATCCGAATGAACGTGATTGCGCCGCAAAGCGTGGACGACTTTATCGCCTTTTACGACGCGATTGACCGAGGCGAAAAGTCGGGCGGCGCAACGCTTTGCCGCAAGATGAAGTGCGGCGACTTTGGCTGGTGCAGCGCCCACTTTACCACGCTCTTTGGCAGCACGGGGGAACCGGTGTCGGCGGTTATTTCAATCGAGGACGTCACGCGCCAGCACGAGCAGGAACTGGAAAACGAGGTCTTGCGGCAGAACGAAGCGCTGTTTCAAATTGTCGTCTCGCACTCCGACCGCTACGTGGTCAAATTTGACATTCAAACGCGCACCGCCTACGTGCCGCCGCGCACGGCCGACGCCTTTTCGATCGGCGCGGTTTTGCACAATGTGCCCGCCTGTTGCGTGGGCAAAGGCATTATTTCCGAGGAATCGACGCAGACCTACATCGATTTTTACGAGAAGATGGTGGCTGGAGCGCCCGCCGCAAAGGCGATTGTCAAGATGCGCAGGAAGCGGAAGATGGATCAGTGGGGCTGGTACCGGTTTGACGGAAGCGTGATATTTGACGACAAAAATCAGCCGAGCTACGCGGTGGTTTCCTTTATAGAAGTCACGCAGCAGTACGAAAAGGAGCTTGCCTACGAGCGGATGACCCAGCATGTGAGCCGCCTTTCGCAAAACGCCATGCTGTACTTTGAGGCCAACCTCACCGAGATGCGCATTGAGAACGCGCAGGGGCGCGGCCTCTGCTACATCCAGCACAACTTGGACGCGAAGCCCGGGGAGATGCTTAAAGCGGCGATTGATGAAATGGTCGCGCCCGAGGATCAGGCGGCCGTCAGGGACTTTTTTGATCGCGACAGCCTGCTGGCCGACTTTGCCGAGGGCAAAACCGAAAGGACGCTCGAGGCGCGCGTCGTGCAGGGCGATCAGAGCAAATGGGCGCGCATAACCGTCGAGATGGTCGCCGATCCCTTTACCGAAGACGTGCTGGTCTACGCCTCGTTTCAGGACATCGACGAGACCAAGACGAAGGAAATCGACATGCGCAAGCAGGCGCAGACCGACGGCCTCACGCAGCTGTACAACAGAACCGCCGTCGAGTGGCAAATTCGCCGGGCGCTTGAGGAAGGCGCGGGCGCGGCGTGCGCGCTGGCGATCATCGATGTGGACGACCTGAAGGCGGTCAACGACACGCTGGGGCATATGCAGGGCGACCGCGCGATCCGCGCGTTTGCCGATGCGCTTCGCGAATTTTTGGACGCGCGCGACCTGATCGGCCGCGTCGGCGGCGATGAGTTTCTCGTGTTTGTGCCAAAGGCCGAGGATGAATTGGCGCTCAAGGGGCGCATGTGCGCGCTTGTTGACAAGTTGGCGCTTCTGCGCGCGGGCGAAGACGACGCCTACCACCTGCACGGCAGCATCGGCATGGCGGTTGGCCATTTGGGCGAAGCGGACTTTGAAACCCTGTATAAACGGGCGGATATCGCGCTGTATTACGTCAAGCGCCACGGGAAAAACGGCTGCGCGGTGTACCGTGCGGGCATGGAATCGGAAGGCGAACCCGGATAAGCGCCCCCGGTTGCGCCTGAATTTGCGCGGGGTTTTCCTGAAAATAATTTTGCAAAAAACGTCGCCTCCCTTGTCGCGCGGACGAGGGGGGCGCTTTTTATTTGACCGCGCGGCGAAAATCGGCCAATGCCTTGCGCCCGCCGCCAAGATTTAATGCGAACATTTCCATAAGTTCGATTGACCGATCGCGGTAAAAAGGTGTATGATACATGAGGTATTGAGTTGAATGTTCGTGTTTAAGGGGGATTTCAGCCATGCAGAAGGTTGCGATCATCATGGGAAGCGACTCGGATCTGAATACGATGCAGGGCGCGATCGATATGCTTGCGCGCTTTCATGTGCCATTCACGGTGCGCGTCATCTCTGCACACCGAACGCCCGAGGCGTGCCGCGCGTTCGCCGTGGGCGCGCGCGGGGATGGGTACGGCGTGCTGATTGCGGGCGCGGGCAAGGCGGCGCATCTGGCGGGCGCGCTGGCCGCCGCGACGACGCTGCCGATCATCGGCATACCCATCAAGTCCTCGACGCTCGACGGCCTAGACGCGCTGCTCTCGACGGTGCAAATGCCAAGCGGCATGCCGGTTGCGACCGTCGCGATCGACGGTGCGGCCAACGCGGCGCTGCTCGCCATCGAGATGCTGGCCATTTCCGACGCGGCGCTTGCCGAGCAGCTTGCGGATTTCCGCCTGGCGCAGACAAAAAAGGTGCTTGAAAAGGACGCGGAGGTTTGCGCCCGGTTTGCGCGCGCGGAGTAATTTGACCATCGAGAGAACCAATATAAAGGCGATTATGAGGAGGATGGCACCATGGAAAAGACGCAGCAGTTGTACGAGGGCAAGGCCAAAAAGGTATTTGCGACGAATGATCCCGACTTTTGCATTGTGGATTACAAAGACGACGCGACCGCGTTTAACGGACTCAAAAAGGGAACCATCGAGGGAAAAGGCGTCATCAACAACCGCGTGACCAATCATCTGATGAAAATGCTCGAAAAAGAAGGCATTCCCACCCACTTTGTCGAGGAGCTGTCCGCGCGGGAGACGCTGGTCAAGCGCGTCAAGATCGTGCCGCTCGAGGTGATCGTGCGCAACATCGCCGCCGGCTCCCTGGCCAAGCGGCTGGGCATTGCCGAGGGCACGAAGATGAAAAAGACGGTGCTCGAGTTCAGCTACAAGGACGACGCGCTGGGCGACCCGATGGTCAACGAGTACCACATCCTCGCGATGGAATACGCGACCCAAGAGGAGCTTCAGCTGATCAGCGATTACGCGCTCAAGATCAATGAGATTTTGACCGCGTATCTGGCGGATCTGGGCATTGAGCTGATCGACTTCAAGCTCGAGTTCGGCAAGACAAAGGACGGAAATATCGTGCTGGCCGATGAGATTTCGCCCGACACCTGCCGCTTCTGGGACACAAAGACCCACGAGAAGCTGGACAAGGATCGCTTCCGCCGCGACCTTGGGCATGTGGAAGACGCCTACAAGGAAATTTTGCACCGCCTGATGGGCGAGTAATGGACGAGGTTTCAATATGACAAACAGTATTCACGAGGCTTGCGGCGTGTTTGGCATCTATTCAACGGACGGTCTCGACGTGGCGTCGGCCTGCTACTACGGCCTGTACGCGCTTCAGCACAGGGGGCAGGAGAGCTGCGGGATCGCCGTCAACGAGGACGGCGTGATCCGCTGCTTTAAGAACGCGGGCTTGGTCAACGAGGTGCTGACCAAGGAGGCCATGGATGAACTGGGGAAGGGCACGATGGCGGTCGCGCACGTGTGCTACGGCACCGCCGGAAACTATCCGCGCAGGAACGCGCAGCCGCTCGTGGTCAACCACATCAAGGGCACGATGGCGATCGCGCACAACGGCGCGCTGACCAACGCGGCGCAGCTGCGCGAGCAGCAGGAGCTGAACGGATCGATCTTTCACACGACCGGCGACGCCGAGGTGATCGCCTACGCGATCACCCACGAGCGCCTCGCGTCCACCTCGATTGAAGAGGCGGTCTCCAAGATGATGAACGTGATCAAGGGCGCCTATTCGCTCGTGATCATGTCGCCCACCAAGTTGATTGGCGTGCGCGACCCCTATGGGTTTCGCCCGCTTTGCATCGGCACATTGGACGGAAGCACGATCCTCGCGTCCGAGAGCTGCGCGCTTGACTCGATCGGCGCGACCTTTGTGCGCGACGTGGAGCCGGGCGAGATCGTGATTGTGGACAAAAACGGCCTGCGCACCGACCGCACCCATGTGGGCGCCGCGGCCAAATCCACCTGCGTGTTCGAATACATCTACTTTGCGCGACCCGACTCCGTGATCGACGGAAGCAGCGTGCACATTGCGCGCCAGCGCGCGGGCAGCTTCTTGGCGCTTGAGCACCCGGTGCAGGCGGACGTCGTGATCGGCGTGCCCGATTCCGGCCTTGACGCGGCGGTCGGCTACGCCAAGCAGTCCGGCATACCCTACGGCATCGGCTTTATCAAAAACAAATACATCGGCCGCACCTTCATCCAGCCCACCCAGTCCGACCGCGAGGACAAGGTGCGCATCAAGTTAAACCCGGTCGCGGCGGTGGTGCGCGGCAAGCGCGTGGTGCTGGTGGACGACTCGATCGTGCGCGGAACCACCGGCGCGCGCATCGTTCGGCTCTTGCGCGAGGCGGGCGCGACCGAAGTGCACATGCGCTCCTCGGCGCCGCCGTTCATCCACCCGTGCTACTTTGGAACCGACATCGACAGCTGCGACAAATTGATCGCCTGCAAGTACACGCAGGAGGAGATTCGGGACCTGTTGGGCGTCGATTCGCTGGGCTACCTGAGCTGTGAAAACGCGGGCAAGCTGTGCGACAACTCGGTCGGCTTTTGCACCGCCTGCTTTGACGGCAATTACCCGTGTCCGCCCCCGGAGCATCCGGGCAAAAACCGCTATGAGCGCAAGATCAGGGAGGGGAACCAATGAAGAGCTTTTCCGACAGCTACCGCGAGGCGGGCGTCGATATTACCGCAGGCTATCGTGCGGTGGAACTCATGAAGCGCCACGTCGCGCGCACGATGATTCCCGGGGTTGTGTCGGGTCTGGGCGACTTTGGCGGGCTGTTTGAGCTGGACCTTACCGGGATCAACCACCCGGTCTTGGTCAGCGGAACCGACGGCGTGGGCACCAAGCTCAAGCTGGCGTTTCTGATGGGCAAGCACGACACGGTCGGGATCGACTGCGTCGCGATGTGCGTAAACGACATCATCTGCTGCGGCGCAAAGCCGCTCACGTTCCTTGACTACATTGCGGTGGGCAAGAACCTGCCGGAGAAGGTGGCCGAGGTGGTGTCGGGCGTGTGCGAGGGGTGCGTGCAGGCGGGCTGCGCGCTGATTGGCGGGGAGACCGCCGAGATGCCGGGCTTCTATCCCGAGGACGAGTACGACTTGGCGGGATTTGCGGTGGGCGTGGTGGACAAGGCGAAGATCCTCGACAAGCGCCAAATGGCGCCCGGCGACGCGCTGATCGCGCTGCCCTCCTCAGGCATTCACTCCAACGGATTTTCGCTGGTGCGCAAGGTATTTGACGTCGAGCACTGCGACCTGACAAGCGTGCGCGCGCAATTGGGCGAATCGCTTGGCGACGCGCTCCTTCGCCCGACGCGCATCTACGTAAAACCGATGCTGGCACTCATGGAGCAGGTTCGGGTGAGCGCGGTCGCCCACATAACGGGCGGCGGCTTCTACGAAAATATTCCGCGCAGTCTGCCTGCGGGGCTGACCGCGCGCATCGACCAAAAGGCGCTCAAGACCCCGCCGATATTTAAAATGCTGCAAGAGACCGGGCATATTTCCGATCGCGACATGTTCAATACGTTCAACATGGGCGTGGGCATGACGGCGGTCGTTGCCCAAAAGGACGCGCAGGCGGCGATTCGCATCCTCCAAGGCGCGGGCGAGGCCGCCTATCAGCTGGGCGAAATCGCGCGCGGCGACGAGCGGGTAGAACTGGTATGAGCGAAGGCGCGAGCAGGCGGGCACGCGTTGCGGTGTTGGTTTCGGGCGGCGGAACCAACCTGCAGGCGATCTTGGACGCCAGCGCCCGGGGCGAGATGCCCGCGGGCGAAGTGGTGTGCGTGATTTCCAACGTGGCAGGGGCCTACGCGCTGACGAGGGCGGAGAATGCGGGCATTCCCGCCCTTTGTTGCGTGCGCGAGGCGGGCGAGGCAAAGGCGGCGTTTGAAGAACGGCTTGGGGAGATGCTCAAGGAAAATGGGGCGGAGCTGATCGTGCTGGCCGGGTTTATGGTGATTTTGTCGGCGGATTTTGTCAAAAGGTACCCCGACCGAATCGTGAACGTGCATCCGGCGCTGATCCCCTCGTTTTGCGGCAAGGGCTTTTACGGCCTGCATGTACACGAGGCGGCGCTGGCGCGCGGCGTCAAGGTGACGGGCGCGACGGTGCATTTGGTCAACGAGATCCCGGACGGCGGGCGAATCCTGTTGCAAAAGGCGGTGGAGATTTTGCCGGGCGACACGCCCGAGCGCCTTCAGCGCCGGGTGATGGAACAGGCCGAGTGGCAGCTGCTGCCCAAGGCGGTTCAGATGCTTTCTGAGCAAATTTGCGGGAAAGCGCAAGCGCGGGAAGGCTAGGCCGGCTGCGCCAATTTGCGGGAAAGCAAGCTTTTTTGAGGGGATTTAAGTAAGCGCTGATTAACGAAAATTTGCGGCGTCCAAGCGTCGGCTTGGGCGCGATAAGGAGAAAACCGGATGAATTTGATTTGTGCAGGCGCGGCGCTGGGCGCGACCAGCTACCCGGGGCGCGGCATCGTCGCGGGCAAGAGCGCGGATGGGAAGCGCGCGATACTGGCCTATTTCATCATGGGCCGCAGTGAGAACAGCCGAAACCGCATCTTTGTCAAGGATGGCGAGGCGCTGCGCACGCAGGCGTTTGACCCAAGCAAGATGGTCGATCCCTCGCTCATCATCTACGCGCCGGTGCGCGTCGTGGGGCAATCGACGATCGTCACAAACGGCGACCAGACCGACACGATCTGCGCGCATTTGGACGCGGGCGGGGACTTTGCAAGGGCGCTGCGCACCCGCACGTTTGAGCCCGACGCGCCCAACTTCACGCCCCGCGTGAGCGCGATGGCGACTTTGTCGGGGGGCGATTTTCGCCTGGAGATGGCGCTTGTCAAGGCGTCTGACGCGGCGGGCACGCGCGCGAGCCGCTTTTTTTATGAATACGATTCGGTCGCGCCGGGCGTCGGGTATTTCCTGCACACCTATCGGGGCGACGGAAATCCGATCCCGGCGTTTGAGGGCGAGCCGGAAGCA
Organism: Clostridia bacterium; assembly: GCA_036645575.1. GTDB lineage: Bacteria > Bacillota > Clostridia > Christensenellales > Aristaeellaceae > JAVXNW01. Next base: position 26,219 of record JAVXNW010000010.1, read on the forward strand.
GTCGAAATGCCGGACGGAAGCGCCCAGCAGATCGCAAGAGCGCTCTGGGACAGCCTGAATCAAGACAACCGGGTATCGCTGTGGGCGCGCACAATCGAATTGAAAAGCGGAAACGTGGACAGCGCGATCATCAACTCACGCGCGTAGCGCGCGCCGTTTGCCGCGCACGAATCGCACGCGCAGCGGCCCAAAGCCCGCGCGTGGCGCACAGATTAAAGGAGATAGAGCAAAAATGGCACATGAAATTGAGCTAAAATACGGCTGCAATCCCAACCAGAAACCCGCGCGCATCTATATGGACGGGGGCGAGCTTCCGCTGACGGTGCTCAACGGAAAGCCCGGCTACATCAATTTTCTCGACGCGCTCAACAGCTATCAGCTGGTGTCGGAATTGAAAAGCGCGACCGGCCTTGCGGCGGCGGCCTCGTTTAAACACGTGTCGCCGGCGGGCGCGGCGCTGGGGCTTCCGCTTGACGATACGCTGAAAAAGAGCTACTTTGTGGACGCGGACGCGCCTCTTTCGCCGATCGCCTGCGCCTACGCGCGCGCGCGCGGCGCGGACCGGATGAGCTCCTTTGGCGACTTTATCGCGCTCAGCGACGTGTGCGACGAGGCGACCGCGCGCCTCATTTCAAAAGAGGTCTCAGACGGCGTGATCGCGCCCGGCTACACGCAAGGGGCGCTTGACATCCTTCAAAAAAAGCGCAAGGGCGGCTACAACGTGGTTGCCATCGACGAACACTACGTGCCCTGCGCGCTAGAGAAAAAGATGTGCTATGGCGTGACGTTTGAGCAGGGGCGCAACACGATCAAGATCGACGAGGACATGCTTTCAAACATCGTGACGAAAAACAAGGTCCTGCCCGAAAGCGCCAAGCGCGACCTGATCGTCTGCCTGATCGCGCTCAAATACACCCAGTCCAACTCGGTCTGCTACGCCAAGGACGGCCAGGTGATCGGCGTGGGCGCGGGGCAGCAGTCGCGCATTCACTGCACGCGCCTTGCGGGGGGCAAGGCGGATCTGTGGCACCTGCGCCAGCATCCCAAGACGCTTGCGCTCGCGTTTAACCCGGCGCTCTCCCGCTCCGAGCGCGACAACACGATCGACCTGTACCTGTCAAATGACGAATCGGAGGACGTGCTGGGCGAAGACGTGTGGCAAAACTTCTTTTCCGTCAGGCCGGAAGAACTGACGTTGCAGGAAAAAAAGGCCTATTTGGCGAATGTTACCGGCGTGGCGCTGGGCAGCGACGCGTTTTTCCCGTTTGGCGACAACATCGAGCGCGCCCACAAAAGCGGCGTCAGCTTTATCGCCCAGCCCGGCGGCTCGATTCGCGACGATCACGTGATCGATACCTGCGATCGATACGGCATTGTGATGGCCTGCACCGGCCTGCGCCTGTTCCACCACTAGGGACCGCTGAATAAATCCCGCACGCGCTGACGGCTGAATTTTCGCCATCACGCACGTTCTTTAATCAGCGGTTCCCTAGTCGCCTGCGAAAGACGGGCGGCATCACAAACGAGGAGGACAAAGTCGATGAAACTCATGGTGGTCGGCGGCGGCGGGCGCGAGCACGCCATCATTCAAAAACTCAAGGAAAACCCGGAAGTCACGCAGATTTACGCGCTGCCCGGAAACGGCGGCATTGCGCGGGACGCGACGTGCGTGCCGATCAAGGCGACCGACATCGAGGGGATCGTGCGCTTTGCCCAGGCGCACGCGATCGACTTTGCGGTCGTCGCACCGGACGATCCGCTCGCCATGGGCGCGGTGGACAGGCTCCACGCGTGCGGCATTGCGTGTTTTGGCCCGGTCGCGCGCGCGGCCGAAATTGAGGCCAGCAAGGTGTTTTCAAAAAACCTCATGGAAAAATACCACATCCCGACCGCAGCCTACAGGGTATTTGAAGGCGCGGAAGCGGCGCGCGCGTATGTGCAAAGCGCCAAGCTTCCGCTCGTGGTCAAGGCGGACGGGTTGGCGCTGGGCAAGGGCGTGCTCATCTGCTTTACCCGCAAAGAGGCCGAGGACGCGATCACGGAGATCATGGTGGACAAGGTATTTGGTCAAAGCGGTTGCCGCGTGGTCGTCGAGGAGTTCCTCGAGGGGCCGGAGGTGTCCGTGCTCGCCTTCACCGACGGAAACGTGCTGGTGCCGATGGTGTCCAGCATGGATCACAAGCGCGCGGGCGACGGCGACACCGGCCTTAACACCGGCGGCATGGGCGCGATCGCGCCCAATCCGTACTACACGCGCGCCATTTCTGCGCGCGCGACGCGCGAAATCTTCCTGCCCACGATGGAGGCCATGAAGCGCGAGGGGCGAACGTTCAAGGGATGCCTGTACTTTGGACTGATGCTGACAGAGGACGGCCCCAAGGTGATCGAGTACAACTGCCGCTTTGGCGATCCCGAGACGCAGGCGGTGCTGCCGCTACTCAAAAGCGACCTGCTGACCATCATGCGCGCGGTCGAGGATGAGACGCTTGCGCGCACGCCGGTTGAGTTTGAGGATGGATGCGCCTGTTGCGTGATGCTGGCCTCGGGCGGCTATCCGGGCGCCTATCAAAAGGGCAAGGCGGTCGAAATCGGCGAGGCGGCCACCATGCCGGGCGTGCGCGTCTACCACAGCGGCACGGCGCTTGACGACGCGGGCGGCTACGTGACGGCGGGCGGGCGGGTGCTTGGCGTATGCGGGACGGGGGACACGCTGGGTGACGCGATCGACTTGGCCTATGAGGCGGCGCGCAAGGTGCGCATCGACGGCGGGTTTATGCGCAGCGACATCGGGCGCAAGGCACTGCTCGTGAAGGAGGAAGCATAGAGATGGTTTACCGCGTATATGTGGAAAAAAAGCCGGGCTTCGACCATGAGGCGCAGGCGCTGCTTTCGGATATTCGGCGTTTTTTGCGGATTGACAGCCTGACGGATCTGCGCATCATCAACCGCTACGACGTCGAGGACATCGACGAGGCGCTGTTTGCGGCGTGCGTGACCACCGTCTTTTCCGAGCCGCCGCTCGACGTGGTGCGCGAACATCTGCCTGACTTTGACGGGCAAATCTTCGCCTGCGAGTACCTGCCCGGCCAGTTCGACCAGCGCGCCGACTCGGCCGCGCAGTGCGTGCAACTGTCCGCCCAGTGCGAGCGACCCACGGTGCGCACGGCGCAGGTGTTTCTGCTGACCGGGGACATTTCGCCGGAAGAAATTCAGGCGATCAAGCGCCGCGTCATCAACCCGGTCGAGCGGCGCGAGGCCGCGCTCGATCGCCCCGAGACGCTCAAGCAGGCCTACGAACTGCCGGAAGAAGTCGAGCGGGTGTCTGGATTTATCTTGCTTTCGCCCGATCAGCGGGCGGAACTCATCGAAAAGTATCGCTTTGCGATGGACGAGGCGGACGTCGCGTTTTGCCAGCGCTATTTTGCGCAGGAGGGGCGCGACCCCACGCTGACCGAGATGCGCATGATCGACACCTATTGGTCGGATCACTGCCGCCACACCACCTTTTCGACCCACTTAACCCAGGTGTCCTTTGAGGATGCCGACGTGCAAAATGCCTACGAGCGCTATCAGGCGGTGCGAAGCGAAATTAAGCGCACGCAAAAGCCGGTGACGCTCATGGACCTTGCGACGATTGGGCAGAAGGTGCTCGTTGCGCGCGGACAGCTAAAGGACCTGGACGAGTCGGAGGAGATCAACGCCTGCACGGTGAAGGTCGATGTCGAGGTCGATGGCGAAAAGCAAAAGTGGCTGCTGCTGTTCAAAAACGAGACGCACAACCACCCGACCGAGATTGAGCCGTTTGGCGGCGCGGCGACCTGCATCGGCGGCGCGATCCGCGACCCGCTGTCCGGGCGCGCCTACGTCTATCAGGCGATGCGCGTGACCGGCGCGGCCGACCCCACGCGCCCGATCGGCGAGACGCTGCCCGGAAAGCTGCCGCAGCGCCAATTGGTGACCACCGCGGCCAACGGCTACAGCGCCTACGGCAACCAGATCGGCCTTGCGACGGGGCTGGTGGACGAGATCTACCACGACGGCTACGCCGCCAAGCGCATGGAGATCGGCGCGGTGGTGGGCGCGGCGCCGGAGGAGAACGTGCGCCGCGAAGTGCCGGTTCCGGGCGACGTCGTGGTGCTGCTGGGCGGGCGCACCGGCCGCGACGGTTGCGGCGGCGCGACCGGATCGAGCAAGAAGCACACGCGCGCCTCGCTCACGCTGTGCGGCGCCGAGGTGCAAAAGGGCAACGCGCCCGAGGAGCGCAAGCTTCAGCGGCTGTTCAGAAACCCCGAGGCGTCCAGGCTCATCAAGCGCTGCAACGACTTTGGCGCGGGCGGCGTGTCGGTCGCGATCGGCGAACTGGCGGACGGCCTCGCGATCGACCTAAACAAGGTGCCGCGCAAGTACGAGGGGCTTGACGGAACCGAGCTTGCGATCAGCGAATCGCAGGAGCGCATGGCGGTGGTGCTGGCCCCCGAAGACGTCGAGCGCTTTCTGGCGATTGCGCACGCGGAGAATCTGGAGGCGACGCGCGTCGCGGTCGTGACAAAAGAAAAGCGGCTGGTGATGCGGTGGAACGGAAGCGTGATCGTGGATATCGCGCGCGATTTCCTGAACTCCAACGGCGCGAGCAAGCAGGCGGCGGCGCATGTCGAGGCGCAGCGGGCGTTTGTCCCGGAATGTCCGAAAAATCTCGAAGAGGGGCTGAAGGCGCTCGTGTCGAGCCTCAACGTGTGCTCGCGGCGCGGCCTTTGCGAGCGGTTCGACTCGACCAATGGCGCGTCCAGCCTGCTGATGCCCTTTGGCGGGCGTCGCCAGTTGACCCCGACGCAGGCGATGGCCTCGCTGATCCCGGTCGAGGGAAAGGAGAGCCGCACCTGCTCGGCGATGGCCTACGGCTTCAACCCCTACGTGAGCGAAAAGAGCCCATACCGGGGCGCGTATCTGGCGGTGGTCGAGTCGATGGCGAAGCTGTGCGCCACGGGCGCGGGTCGAAAAAACGCGCACCTGACGCTGCAGGAGTACTTTGAGCGGATGACCGGCGCGGAAAACGTGTGGGGAAAGCCGCTTGCCGCGCTGCTGGGCGCGCTTGACGCGCAGCTTGATCTGGGCGTCGCGGCGATCGGCGGCAAGGACTCCATGAGCGGCTCCTTTGAGCAGATTCACGTGCCGCCCACGCTCGTGTCCTTTGCGGTGACCACCTGCCCGTCAGGAGACATTTGCGCCAATGAATTTAAAAAGGCCCATTCGCCGGTCGCGCGCTGGCTTCCCGCGTATCGCGAAAACGGGCTTCCCGAGCCGGAGTCGCTCAAGGCGCTGTTTGACGAAGTGACGCAGGGGCTTCATAGCGGCACAATCCTGTCCGCCTGGGCGATTGGCGCGGGCGGCGCGGCGGAGGCGCTGTTTAAGATGGGATTGGGCAACCGACTGGGCGTGGAACTCAAACAACCCGTCGACCTTGAGGCGCTGTTCGGGCACCGCTACGGCGGATTCATCGTCGAGTACGCGCGAAACGAAGATGCGCACGGCGTGATCGGCCATACGAGCGAAAGCTATGCGCTGGGCGGCGTGTCCATGGATGCGCTTGAAAAATTGTACGAGGGAAAGCTCGACAAGGTCTTCCCGGCGACGGTTGAAAACGCGTACGACGCGCCCAAGACCTACCGCTCGGACGTGCGCTCCGGATGCGCGTCGCGCGTCAAGGTGGCCAAGCCGCGCGTGCTGATCCCGGCGTTTCCGGGCACCAACTGCGAGTATGACACGGAGAAGGTCTTTCTCGAGGCGGGCGCGCAGCCGGTGATCGCGGTGATTCGAAATCTCTCGAGCGTGGACGTCGCCCAGTCGGTGGAGGAATTTGCGCGCCTGCTCAAGTCGTCGCAGATCCTGTTTTTGCCGGGCGGCTTCTCGGGCGGCGACGAGCCGGACGGCTCGGCCAAGTTCATCACCGCGTTTTTGCGCAATCCCCGCATCAAAGATCAGGTGCTCGAGCTGCTCAACCAGCGCGACGGCCTGATCGGCGGCATCTGCAACGGCTTTCAGGCGCTGATCAAGCTGGGCCTCGTGCCCTACGGCGAGTTCCGCGAACCCACGCCCGATGCGCCCACGCTTACGTTTAACCACATCGCGCGCCACCAGTCCCGCTTGGTCAGAACGCGCGTCTCCTCGACAAAGCCAATATGGCTCAACTACGCGCAGTTGGGCGACATCCACACCGCCCCCGTATCGCACGGGGAGGGCAGATTCGTCGCAAGCGCCGAGCTGATCAGGACGCTTAGCCAAAATGGCCAGATCGCAACCCAGTACGTGGGCGAGGACGGCCGCGTCACGATGGACGTGCGCGCCAACCCCAACGGATCGGTGGACGCCATCGAGGGCATTTGCTCGCCCGACGGCCGCGTATTTGGCAAGATGGCGCACGCCGAGCGCGTCGGAAAACAGCTCTACAAAAACGTGCCCGGCAACTACGACAACGGCATGTTCCGCGCAGCAACCGACTACTTTCGGTTATAGGGCGGATAATGCCAAGTTAAAACAGACTGTGTTTTGTTAAAACAGACCATGTTCTGCTAAGGCGGGCAATGTGCCGCCAAAACGGACTCGTTCCGGTTATGGAGGAAGATGCGATGAATCAGGCCTTTGCCTATGATCGTGCGGCATTTGAGCTGCCCATCGAGGGCGCTAGGTGGGTGCGGGTGCTGGAGGCGAAAGCGGTGCCGGGGATTGGCGCGCTCGAGGCGGCCTTTCTGCGCGGCGTCGAGTTGGACATGATTGGAACGCCCGCGCTCAAGGCGCTCATCTGCGCAACCGACGAGGTGACGATCGTGGTGAGCGACGTGACGCGGCTGTGGATGCGCCAGGACCGGGTGTGCGCGTTGCTGGTCAAATACCTGCATGATGCGATCGGGGTTCCGTTTGAGCGCATCACGGTGCTGATCGCGCTGGGCACGCACCGGGCGCAGACCGAAGAAGAGATGCGCAAGGTGGCCTCGGATTACGCGTTTGAGCGGGTGCGGGTGGTGAATCACGACTGCGACGCGCCCGATCTGGTCTATGTGGGCACCACCCATTTGGGCACGCGCGTTCGGGTGAATCCGCTCGTTCTCGGGCGAAAGACCATCGTCGTCGCGGGCACGGTGCACCACCTGATGAGCGGATACGGCGGCGGGCGCAAGAGCATTTTGCCGGGAATAAGCGCCCGCGACACCATTGTGCAAAATCACCTGCACGCGCTCGACCCCATTGAGCCGCGCTCAAGCGCCCTGATCGGCATGGGCAAGCGCCTGGGCAACCCGCTGTCAGACGACATGATCGAGGCCGCGCGGCTGGTCGCGCCGGTATTTTCGATCAACTTGGTCGTGGACGCGCACACAGACCCCTGCGCGATGCTGTGCGGGGACATCGTCGCGGCGTGGGAAAAGAGCTGTGAAATCGTGCGCGAAGTCGCGGGATTGCCCATCGACCAACCGGCGGACGTGGTCGTCTGTGGCTGCGGCGGCTATCCCAAGGACTTGAACCTCTACCAAGGCGTCAAATCGCTGCTAAACGCCGCGCAGGCGGTCAGGCCCGGCGGCGAGATCCTCTTTATCGCGGCCTGCCCCGAGGGCGGCGGCGCGCCTGAGTTCTTCGACTGGATCATCCCGCTTCGGCAGGGGCGACTGGATCAGGCGCTCCGGGAGCGCTTCACCATTGCGGGCTATATCTTCTATGCGGCCTGCGAAATTATGAAAAACGCGCGCGTCACCATGCTCAGCAGCCTCGACCCCGACACCGTGCGCTTGATGGGCATGACGCCCTACGCAAGCCCCGAGGCGCTGATTTCCGCATTCGATTTTACCGGAAAAAGCGTCTACCTGATGCCCCACGGCGGCTCTGTCGTGCCGCGCCTCGAAGCAAAATAATCGCATCCTTGTCGCATGATCGCGGCGTTGGCAGGGCCAGCGCCGCGATTTTAATATCGATACAATAATACCGATATTGACATGATCCGGTGCGTGCGCTATACTATGATCAGAAGGGATACCCTATGAATAGCTTCATAAAGAGAGGAGGTTGAGTCGGTGGAGAAGCAAGCGATATCCAACCAGACGCTCAAGCGTCTGCCCATCTATTTGAACTACCTAAAGGCGTTGCCGCAAGACAGTGCGGTCAACATATCGGCCACGACGATTGCGGAGGGGCTGCGCCTAAACGAGGTGCAGGTGCGCAAGGATCTGGCCTCGGTAAGCTCCGGCGGGCGGCCGCGCGTGGGTTATGCGAAGGGGCATTTGATCCACGATCTGGAGCGTTTTTTGGGTTATGACGACGCGACGAGCGCGATATTGGTGGGCGCGGGCAATTTGGGCAAGGCGCTCCTTTCCTATCACGGCTTTGCGCAGCGCGGGCTCAATATCGTCGCGGCCTTCGACGAGCGCGTTTGCGAAGAGGGCATTGAGATCGACGGAAAGCAAGTGTTGCCCATGGCCAAGCTGGAGGAGATGCTTGCGCGCATGAAGATCCTGATTGGCATCATTACGGTGCCCGATTACGCGGCCCAGCAGGTGTGCGACCGACTGGTGGCGGGCGGCGTTCGGGCCATCTGGAACTTTGCGCCCACGCACCTGACCGTTCCTGAGAAGGTACTTCTCCAAAATGAGAGCATGGTTTCGTCCTTGGCGGTTCTTTCCAAGCGATTGAGTGAGCAGCTGGATCAAGAGGAGGAATAATCACGATGAAGGTGACGGTGTGTATCGGCAGTTCCTGCCACCTGAAGGGCTCAAGACAGGTGATTGAAGGCCTTCAGCGGTTGATTGCGAAGCACCATCTGGAAGGCAAGGTGGAGATGGCGGGTCAGTTCTGCATGGGCGACTGTCAAAATGGCGTATGTCTGACGGTGGACGGCGTGAAATGCTCGCTGAACCCTGCGGATCTGGACGCCTTTTTCGAGCGCGAGATACGCGCAAAGCTGCCTGAATGACGTTTTAAAATACGGAGGTTTCAAAGGTGAACCAGATTATTGCGCTCAAGCAGGGCAACTGCAAGGACTGTTATAAATGTATCCGAAACTGCCCGGTGAAGGCGATCAGCTTTGCCAACAACCGCGCGGAGATCATCCCGGACGAGTGTATTCTGTGCGGCCGCTGCTATGTCGTGTGCCCGCAAAACGCCAAGGTTGTGCGCCAGGACGTGCCCATCGTGCGCAAGGCGATGCTCGACGGGCGGAAGGTGGTCGCGAGCGTCGCGCCCTCGTTCATCTCGTACTACGAGGCCAACGGCATCGAGGACATGCGCGCCGCGCTTAAGCTGCTCGGCTTTTCCGATGCGCAGGAGACCGCCATCGGCGCGGAGTGCGTGTCGCGCGCCTACGAGGATCTGATCGAGTCGGGCGACCACAAGGTCATCATCTCCAGCTGCTGCCCCTCGATCAACCAGCTGATTCAGAAGTACTATCCCGACCTCATCGACCGGCTCGCGCATGTGCTCACGCCCATGCAGGCCCATGCGGCCGCGCTCAAGGAGCAGGACAAGGAGGTCTTCACCGTCTTTATCGGCCCCTGTATCGCCAAAAAGCAGGAGGCGGACGACGCGCCCTCGGTGGACGCGTGCCTCACGTTTGACGAAGTGGACGAGTGGCTCAAGCAGGCGGGCGTCGAGGTACACAGAAGCGAGAAAATGCCCGACGAGCCGGGCAAGCGCGCGCGCCTCTATCCGACGCCGGGCGGCATCCTCAAATCGATGAACAAGTATGCGGACTTTGACCGCGTCGCAATCGACGGCGTCGAGAACTGCATGTTTGCCCTTGAGGAGCTGCGCGCCGGGCGCATTCACGACGTGTTCATTGAGATGAGCGCGTGCGAGGGCAGCTGCGTGGCAGGGCCGATCATTCGCGAGCACCGCCAGCGCAGGCTTGCGGGCGTCATGCGCGTGACCCATTACGCGGGCAAGGCCGACTTCGAAGCCAAGCCACCCAAGAGCATGTTGATGCCCATCAAGCAGGCGGGTCTACGGCGCATTCAGCCGGGCGGCGAAGCGGTTCAGCAGGTGCTGATCAAGATGGGCAAGACCTCCCCCGAAAAGGAGCTCAACTGCGGCTGCTGCGGATATCCCACCTGTCGCGACAAGGCGGTTGCGGTGTGCCTGGGCAAGGCTGAGATCGAGATGTGCCTGCCGTTCCTCAAGGAAAAGGCGGAGTCCTTCTCAGACAAGATCATCGCCAACACGCTCAACGCCATCTTGGTGATGGACGAGGACCTGATCGTGCGCCAGATCAACTCTGCGGCGCTCAGGCTATTTAAATTGCGCAGCCCGGACGACATCGTGGGCGCGCCGGTACTGCGCTTGCTCGACCCGAGCGACTACCTAAACGTGGTGACCAGCGGCCACAACATCATTGGCAAGCGCCACTACGTCGCCGAGTACCGGCTCTACGTCGAGGAAAACGTGATCTACGACAAGCAGTACAAGATCCTGATCAGCACCATGCGCGACGTGACCGATCAGGAAAAGCTGCACGCGCAGGAGATCGAGCTCAGGCAGCGCACCATCGAGGTGACCGACAAGGTCATCGACAAGCAGATGCGCGTCGCGCAGGAAATTGCCTCATTGCTCGGCGAGACGACCGCGGAGACCAAGGTGGCGCTCACAAAGCTTAAGGATGCGATGAAAAATGGCGAATAACCTATGCTGTGAATCGGGCTATGTCTCCCTCAACAAGGTGGGCGAGCAGCTGTGCGGCGATCGCGTCGAGATCGCCGCCGACGAAAACTCCTCCCTCATCGTGCTCGCCGACGGGCTGGGCAGCGGCGTCAAGGCCAATATCCTCTCCACGCTCACCTCAAAAATCCTCTCCACGATGATCATGGGCGGCATGCAGATCGAGGACTGCATTCCCACCATTGCCGATACGCTGCCGGTGTGCAAGGTGCGCGGCGTCGCATACTCGACCTTTTCGGTCGTCCGCGTGGTGGACAATGTCATGTGCGAACTTGTGCAGTACGACAATCCCGAGATCGTGGTGCTGCGCGACGGCGTTCGCTACAACTACCCCGTCACCATGCGCACCGTCTCCGGCAAGGCGATCCGCGAGGCGCGCTTCCCCGTCAAGGAACACGACGTCATCATCGCCATGAGCGACGGCGCGCCCTTCGCCGGCGTCGGACACGACTTCAATTACGGCTGGCAGCTGGACAACATCGTTCAGTTTGCCGAGGCGAATTATCAGCCGGACAACTCCGCCATGTACATTGCGGGCAATATTGCCGAGGCTTGCAATGCGCTCTACGAGGGCGAGCCCGGCGACGATACCACCGTCGCCGTCATGCGCGTGCGCGCGCGCCATCCGGTCAATCTGGTGGTTGGCCCGCCCGCCACGCGCGATCAGGACATCAAGATGATGAACCTCTTCTTTGCCAAAGAGGGCGAAAAGATCGTGTGCGGCGGCACTACGTCGGGCGTCGCCGCCAAGTATCTCGGCCGACCCGTCGTCCCGACCATCGACTATCCCGATCCCGAAGTTCCGCCGATAAGCACCATTCAGGGCGTGAATCTGGTCACTGAGGGCGTTGTCACCATCTCCAAAGTGCTCAAAATCGCCGAGGCATGGCTCGCCGGCGATCATGCCGACGACGGCTGGCTGACCAAGAAGGACGGCGCGTCGCTCGTCGCGCAGGCGCTGGTCGAGCGCGCCACCGACATCAACTTCTTCGTCGGGCGCGCGATCAATCCCGCCCACCAGAACCCCAACCTACCAATCACGTTCGGCATCAAAATTCAGCTGATCGAGGCGCTCGCCAAGGTGCTCGAACAGATGGGCAAGCATATTAAGGTGAGCTATTTTTAAACGCGCAAGCGCGTCGCCCGGAATTCGCCTGCGGGCGTATTCCGGGCGGGGGGTACGGGGGTGCGCGGCCGGGCGCTGAAATTCCTGCGGGAATTTCCGGGCGCGCCCGGTCTAAGGAAATGATTTTGAGTCGGGCGGATGCGCGCCCTTGGTCAAAATCCATCCCTCGCGCGCAGGTCGACTTGGGATGAATGAAGTCAGAGGGGCTGCGGCCCCTCCGAACCTCCCTGGGGTGGGACGTGCGGGGGGATAGGGGGCGACGGCGAGGGGGAAATGATTTTGAGTCGGGCGGGCGCGCCCTTGGTCAAAATCCATCCCTCGCGTGCAGGTCGACTTGGGATGAATGAAGTGGGCGGGGGGGCGGGCCCG
>JAVXNW010000011.1:0-15096 GCA_036645575.1 Clostridia bacterium
TACCTCCGGTTGACAAACGGGTGCGCCTGATCCACGCGAAGCCATGGCCCTCCATCCGCGCGATATTCGCCTTGCAGCTCAAGCACGGTGGGCTGCTGATCCATCGGGTTTGCGAATTTTCCCTCCCCAAGCTGAAAGCACAGCGCCACGAAAAGAACCACCGGCAGCGCCAGAAGCACCAAAAAAATAGGGTCGTTTTTTCGCTTTGGCACGCTGCTTCACATCCTTATGTCGCCATACAAAGCATATCCGGTTCTATTATATGGCAATCTGGCGCAACAAGCAACCCCGCCAGCCGGATTTCGCAGGGTTGGCGGGATTTCGCAGGGCCAAATATTTAAGATGCGCCGCTTCCCATCTAGTATCGACAGCCCATGGGGTTTGATCGGCGCCCGCCAGTCGCCATGCGGCCTCGCGCAAACCGTCCTTTTTCCGGATTGCTTCACGCCCGACGCAGCCGCCGCAAGCGCAAAGCGCCTCGCACGACGCAGCCGCCGCAAACGCAAAGCGCCACGCGCGCATGGTGCGAACGTGACGCCTTTACTTATTTTCCCCACCGGTCGCACAGCGCGTTGATCTGATCGGCAAACCTGCCCATCAGCTTGGCCGGCATCCCCTTGCTGCGGCTGATCTGGCGAATCAAGCGCTCGCCTGCGCCCACCAGCCGCGCGTGCGCGCCCTCGGGCTCCGCCTTGCGCTTGTCCCGCTTGGGCTTCTCTTGCGCCTCTTCTGCTGCGCGCGCCACCTTCACTTGGCTGCCCTTTCGGACAAGCTTCTCCTGCGCCAGGTCCCACACGTCGCCGTTGTACGGCACCACCGCGCGCCCGCCCAGCTCGTCCTCGATCCGCGACGCCAGCGTGAGCGCGGGCTCCTCGTCGCCGTGGGTGATGAAGAACTGCTGCGGCATCTTTTCAAACGCGCTCGCCCACTTGATCAGCCCCTCGTTGTCCGCGTGCCCGCTCACCGCGTCCAGCACGTCGATCTCGGCGCGCACCTCGATCGTCTCGCCAAACAGCTTCACCTGCGTCGCGCCCTCGATCAGCAGCCGCCCCACCGTGCCCTCCGCCTGATAGCCCACAAACAGAATCGTGCACTCCGGCCGCCACAGATTGTGCTTCAAATGGTGCCTGATGCGCCCGGCCTCGCACATGCCGCTCGCCGACAGGATCACCGAAGGTTGCTTGTCAAAGTTGATCGCCTTAGATTCGTCGCTCGTCACCGTCGTGCGCAGTCCCGGTAGCGCGATCGGGTTGATGCCCGCGTCAAGCAGCGCGTTGGTCTCCTCGTCAAAGCAGTCGCGCCCGCTCTTTCCAAATATCTGCGTCGCCTCGATGGCAAGCGGGCTGTCCACGTAGACGGTGAAGTCCTCGTGCCCCTTGACGCGCCCCTCTTGCTTGATCTGGCGCAGGAAATACAGCATCTCCTGCGTGCGCCCGACCGCAAAGGAGGGCACCACCACGTTTCCGCCCCGGTCAAAGGTCGCCTGCAATATCTCGCTCAATTGCGCGATGTAGTCCGGCCTCGGCCCATGCGAACGGTCGCCGTAGGTGGATTCCATCACCACGTAATCCGCGTCCGTCAGGTAGTCGGGGTCGCGCAGAATGGGCTGGCGCGTGTTTCCGATGTCGCCGGAAAAGACCAGCGTCTTTTGAACCGCGCCCTCCGAAAGCGCAAGGGTGATGCTCGCCGAGCCGAGCAAGTGCCCCGCGTCGGTAAACCGCGCCGTCACGCCCGGGCAGATGGCAATGTCCTCGCCATAGGAGACCTTGCACAACAACCCAATCGCGCCCACCGCGTCGTCCATCGTGTACAGCGGCTCATACGGCTTTCCGCCCGACCGTTCCGCCTTGCGGTTGCGCCATTCGGCCTCAAATTCCTGAATATGCGCCGAGTCGCGCAACATGATGTCGCACAGCGCGCACGTCTCCTGGGTCGCGTAGATCGGCCCGCGAAAGCCCTGCGCGTACAGCATCGGCAGCTTGCCGGAATGGTCTATGTGCGCATGGGTGAGCAGCAGCGCGTCAATGCCCGCGGCCGCCGGCAGCGCTTGGTTTTCGTAGATGTCCTTGCCCTGTTCCATCCCGCAGTCGACCATCAGGCGCTTTCCCGACACCTCCAGCAGGTAGCAACTGCCGGTCACCTCGCGGTCGGCACCCAGAAACGATAATTGCATAAATCCGCCCTCTTCCCTCGCCTTGCGGCAAAAACGCCTTGCGGCCCATGCCCAGCTTCCGACGCCCGCGCTACTTGTCCGCTATCTCCCGCTGCGTCAAAGGCGCAAGGTCCGCCTCCGCCGTCACGCCCTTGTGGCGCACCACCCGGATGACGCAGCTGGCCACCTTCCCGTTGACCGTCTTGACCGCCACCTTGGTCTGCCCCGGCCTGACGCCCAGCACGACGCCCTCGGAATTGACCTTGGCGATCTTGGGGTTGGCCGAGCGCCACTTGACCTCGGTCACGTTGCCGTTGACCTTGAGCAGCTTGCGCAGGTTCACTTTTCCGCCCACTTGGATGATCTTGCCGGCCGGCAGCTTTACGCCGGTGGGCAGCTTGTACACCGTGACCCTGCACTGCGCCCTGTCGCCGCTTCCGGTCGTGACGCGCACCGACGCCGTGCCCGCCTTGTGCGCGGTCATCATCCCCTTGTTGCCCACCGTGACCACGGAAGGATCGCTGCTGGACCACGTGAGGGTCGTATGCGCGCCGCTCGGCCGCACCTTTGCCTGCAGTTTAAATGTCCGCTTGAATTTCGCGGTGGTTCCGCCCACATACAGTTTTACGTCTCCCCGGTTGAGCGTCACCAAGACGTCCGCCGTCTTGACCGAGAGGCTGATCGACGCGTTGACGCCGCTCCCGTTCTCCGCCGTCACGGTGACCTTGGCCGAGCCCTCCCGGTGCGCCGTCACCATGCCAAACGCCGACACCGTGAGCACCTTTTCGTCGCTGCTTTCCCACCTGAGCGGCGTGCCCCTTGGCGACACCTCGGCAACCAGCTGCACGGTGCTTTCCGGGCGGAGCGTCGTCACGCCGTCCGTCGCGTGCAGCGATAGGGTGGTCTGCGAAGGCCCGGGCGTCTGCGAGGGGGTCGCCACGCACACCTTGATCTCGCGCGTGATCGTCTCGCCGGTCGCGATAACCTGCGCCGTGGCGGTAAGAATCGCGTACCCCGCGCGCTCATGCGCAAATACGACGTTCACCTCCACCGTGGCGACCGCAGGATTGCTGCTGGACCACGTCACGTTGGCGTTCTGCCATTTTCCGCTCTTCTTGATATCAAGCAGCAAATGCCCGTTTTTTTCCATCAGGTAATATTCCCCATCCATCGGTGTGCCGCTTGGCGCGCTGACAGTGAATACATCCTCCGCAAGCGCCGAATGCGCAAGCAACAACAGCATCACGGCGATCAGCACGCTGCTCAGCAATTTCCTGCATTTCATTTGATATCCTCCATCCGTATTTCGGATTCCGATCATCTCTTGCTATCATAGCATATTTAACCTTTCCCGGCAAGCGCGGAAAAATAGGCGTTTGCCCGCTTTGCGTCCTTCTCGACCTGCGCGTGCACGGCTTCAAGCGATTCCATCTTCACGACTGGTCGCAAAAAGAGGTACCCCACAAGTTCCATGACGCGCCCGTACAGGTCGCCCGCAAAGTCCAGCAAAAACGTCTCGACCGTCACATCCAGGTCCCCGTCCACCGAGGGACGCGTCCCCACGTTGGTCACGCCCCAATAGCTTTCCCCGTCCACCTTGCACGCGCTTGCGTACACGCCAAGTGCCGGAAGCTCTTGCCCGGCCGCCACCAGCAGGTTCGCCGTGGGCATTCCCACCTTGCGCCCCTTGCCCCGCCCATGCCCGACCACTCCGTGAAGCACCCACAGCGGTTTCTCCATCACAACACGCCTCCAACAGCCGCCCCAGCGCTCGCGCAGCCACATTCTCCTTCCATTATAGCATATCTTTCGCCATATGAAAAGCACGCCACGCCCGTTCCCATAGAGCCTCCCCTTGAGGGATGATTGACTTGAAAAAAGGTAAAAAAAAGAACCCTCCTGTGATGAGGAAGGCTCTTTGTGCTTGGTGACACGCTTTACATGGAAGGCGGTGTTGTTCTATTTGGGACGCACTTGCTTATTCGTCCGCTACCATCGGTATCCGCAGTCGTTACATTCGAATTGCTGTCTGTACTTGTTGCCGAATATCCCAAACATGGCGGCATTGAGTACTTTTTCTGTTCCGGATATTCTGCGCAACCTCTTAGAGCCACAAGTGGGGCACTTGGGCGTTTGAGGCAGCAGTGATTCCGCATAGGCTCGCCTAGAAGCCTCTATCTCGGCAAGCTGTTCCGGCGTGAATGTTGTTTGGCTCCTATATCATTTTGCCGCCTTGCCCGCGACCGCTTGAAAGACCGTCTCCCCGGCCTTGATCGTCTGAAGCACCTGAATCTGCGCGATTGCGTCCGGCGCGACTTTCAGCGGGTCGGCGCTGAGCACGACAAAATCGGCTCTCTTGCCTTCCCGGATGCTGCCCTTTTGGTCTTCCTCAAAATACTGGTACGCGGCGTTGATGGTCACCGCCTTGAGCGCGTCCAGTACGCCAATGCGCTCGTCTTTTCCAAGCACCGCGCCGGTTTGGGTTTTGCGCGTGACCGCGCAGGCAATGGTCTCAATCATATTGGGTTCGATGACCGGCGCGTCCTGGTGAAAGGTGAACCTGACGCCCGCCTTGAGCGCGGAACCTGCGGGGCTGATCGACCGCGCGCGGTCAAGGCCAAAGTTCTTCACATGAATGTCGCCCCAATAGCGCACGTGCGCGACAAAGAACGAGGGGATCACGCGGAGATCGGCCGCCTTGGCCAGTTGCGCCCTGGTCATCATCTGCGCGTGAATGATCACCGGCCGCAGATTCAAAATGCGCGCGTCCCGCTTGCTCACTTCTTCGACGGCGCCTAAGAACTCCTCGATGGCGGCGTCGCCATTTCCATGCGCGAGAATCTGCATTTTCTCTTTCGTCGCCCGCTCAACCGCCGAAATCAGCGCGTCCTCCGGCATCGTGCCGTAGCCGAAATTGTCCGCTTCGCCCTGATACGGCGTCTTCATCCAAGCGGTCTTCACCTGCGGCGACCCATCCAGAATGACCTTGTAGCCGCCGATTTTAAAGTGCCGATCGTATTGCTTGACCGAATCCGGCAGCGCCTGCGCGATCGCGCGCATGGAATCCACGTCGGGATAGCCGACCACGTCGATTTTGAGCAGGCCACTTGCGATCAGGCTCTCGTACAATGGCAGCATTTGCGCGACCATCATGCCCTCCTGCACGGTCAAAATGCCCTCGGCCAGGTACTTCCGCTGCGCCTTTTCGTAGGCCGCGAGCATGTCCGACATCTTCGCCATCGGCACCCGCTTGATGCAAGCGATGTAGGCGTCCTCCTCCATGTACCCGGTCAGCTGTCCGTCCGCGCGACCGATCACGCCGCCTGCGGGCGCGGGGGTATCAAGCGAAATTTGAAGCGCGTCAAGCGCCCGCGAGTTGAGCACCCCGCAGTGCCCGGACTGGTGCTGCAAGATGAGCGGGTTGTCCGGCGCGACGCGGTCGAGCAGCGCGCGATCGGGATGCCGCTTTTCCCCAAGCGCATTGTGGTCGTAGCCCTTTGCGACGACCCAGTCGCCCTTTTTGACTTGATTTGCCTCCATAAAGGCGGCGATCCGGCGCGCGATCTCATCCAAACAATCCGCGCCTTCGAGCGTGGCCTGCATCTGCGCATTGGCATAGGAGGAAAAGTGTCCATGCGCGTCGATAAACGCGGGCAGCAAAACGCCGCCCGCCAGGTCGATCATCTCCGCGTCCGGCGCGATCCCCTGAAGCGCCGCCTGATCCCCCACCTTTACGATGACGCCGTCCTCCACCAAAACCGCCTGCTGGTAGAGCGCTTCCTCCATGGTGATCACGGTGCCAAAAAAGATCTTCCTCATCCGCCCATTTCCTCCCCTTGAGCAATCCCTCGCCCGATTCATTGTGCGCAAATCAATCAGTTTTTATTTTTCACCATCAGGCATGCGCATTCGATGTGCGCGGTCCAGGGGAACATATCGACCGGCTGGACTTTTTTAAGCGTATATCCGCCCTCCCGCAGCCCCTTTAAGTCGCGCGAGAGCGTGGCGGGGTCGCAGGACACGTAGACGACGCGCGGAACCTTGGCCTGTATGACCGCCTGCAACAGCGCCGGGTCCACGCCCTTGCGCGGGGGATCGACGCATACGACGTCCGGGCGCAGCCCCTTTTTGAGCATCTCCGGCAGCGCCTTGGCGGCGTCCGCCAGCATGAACTGGGTCTTTTTGCCCAGGTTGTTGATCCGCGCGTTGTACAGCGCGTCGTCAATCGCCTGCGTGACCACCTCGATGCCGATCGCCTTGCCCGCGCCGCGCGCCATCCACAGCGTGATCGTGCCCGCGCCGCAATAGGCGTCCAGCAGCGTCTGCCCGCTCGAAAGCGCCGCCATGCCCTCCGCGACGCCGTACAGCACCTCGGCCTGCACGGGGTTCACCTGAAAAAAGGACTGCGGCTGCAACCTGAACGACAGCGTGCCCAGCGTATCGGTCAGCGTATTCTCGCCCGCGACCCGCGTACACGCGCCGTCCAGCGCGTGCGCATAGTTTGTCCGCAGCCGGCAAAAGTGCATCGCGCACATGCCGGGCACGCCCTCAAAGAGCTGCTTGGACAACATGGATACGTCTGGCACCTGCGCGTCGGCCGACAGGATGCACATGACATTGCCCGCCCGCGTCACCCGCGTGACAAAGTACCCCGAAAACGTGTGCGGCGTGCGCGATATCCAGCTTTGCGCGATCTTCATCGCGGCAATGGACAAGGGATGCTGGCACAGGCAGTCCTCTACCGCCACCAAGTCGTGACTGCCCTCGCCCATCAGCCCCATCTTGCCGCGCGCAATGGTGTATTCGGCCTTGTTGCGCACCCGAAACGGGTTTTCCATGCCCAGCACATCCATGACCGGCGGCTCGACAAACCCGCCCAATCGCGTGAGCGTGTCGATCACCCGCTGCTTTTTGAGCGCGAGCGTGGTCTCGTAGGTCATGTGCATCGTGGCGCACCCGCCGCACGTGCCCGCATAGGGGCAGGGCGGCTCGGCGCGCCGCGCGTCCGGCGTCACCACGCGCACCAACTGCGCGCTCAGGAAGCGCTCCTTCTCGCGGGTGATCTCCACTTCGACCGTCTCGCCCGGAAGCACCCCCGGCACAAACACCGCGCGCCCATCCGCCGCGCGCCCAACCCCTTGCAGCGCGGAACCCACGCCGCGAATTTCAATCGTCATCATCACGACAGGGTCGCAATCAGGTCGTACAACGACGGATCGGTCGCTGAGCGACAGACCTTTGCTTCTCCGATCGGGATATCGATGATGTGGTTGTCCCTTATGCCGACCGCGCGTCCGCCAATGTCGTCGCGCAATAGCTCAAGCGCCCGCGCGCCCAAGCGGCTGGCGAGGATGCGGTCGTTGGCGGTCGGGCTTCCGCCGCGCTGGGTGTAGCCCAATACCGTCGCGCGCGTCTCGTGTCCGCTCAGCGCCTCGATCATCATCGCGATCTGCGACGAGGTGATGTGGTGCAGCGAAATTTCGTTTAGGCTCTCGTATTTTGCGCACAGCGTCGCCACGTCGCTGGTCAGCGACTCGGTCGCGCCCTCGGCAAAGATCATGATCATCGAGTGTTTTCCCTTCATGACGCCCCACTTGACGCGGTCCGCCACGTCCTCCACGCTCCACGGAATCTCCGGGATCATGACCATCTCCGCGCCGCATGCGAGCGCCGTGTGCACCGCGATATCGCCGCAGTCGCGCCCCATCACCGTCACCATGCTGGCGCGCTCGTGCGAGTCGCTGGTCTCGCGGATGCGGTTGACGCACTCGCAGGCGGTGTTGAGCGCCGTGTCAAAGCCAATCGTGTAGTCGGTATAGGCCAAATCGTTGTCGATGGTGCCGGGCACGCAGATGGTCGGGTAGCCCTGCTGGTAGAGCGCGTCCGCGCCCGCGAAGGTGCCGTTTCCGCCGATGCAGATGAGCCCCTCGACGCCCAACGTGCGCAGGTTGTCAAGCGCCCGCTTCTGCACCTCAGGCTTGTGAAAATCGGCACACCGCGCGGTCATCAGAAACGTTCCGCCCCGGTGAATTTTGTCGGATACGCTGCGCGAAGTCATCAGCGAAAAATCATCCGCCTGCTCCGTACTGCGCATCAGTAGCCCGTTGTACCCGCGCTTAAAGCCAATCACGGATACATCGTCTTTGAGCCCTGCACGCACGACGGCGCGGATTGCCGCGTTCATTCCCGGTGCATCGCCACCGGATGTCATGACGCCGATACGCTTCATATAATCGTTGTTCCTCCTCATGCCTAATCGGAAAGTAGGCCTTTCAATGGCCTTGGCGAGATTTTTTGCAAGGCGCGACGCCGCGTCGATCATGGGATATGGAGCCGTTGGCGCTTGGCGTTGGCTGTTGGCGCTTGGCGTTGGCTGTTGGCGCTTGGCGTTGGCCGTTGGCGCTTGGCGTTGGCGTTTACCGTTGGCGCTTGACGCTTGGCGTTGACCGTTGGCCTCACCAGCCCGCGTCGCGCAAAATGTCGCGGGCTTCCTTGGCCTCGCTGCTCAGCGCAATCACTTCATAGCAGGTATCGCCGGACGACAGCGCCCGGGCCACCGGCCGCGCCTTCACCATAAACCCTTCGCGCGTCAGCAGTTCAACCGCCTGATCGGCGCGTTGCTGCGTATGCGCCATGTGGATGATCACCCACACCGGCTCCAGCTTTTTCAAGCGTGCCGCCCCCTTGCAATTCTATCGCTATACGCGTATTATATACCCAGCGGGCCGGATTGTCAAAATAAGCCCGCATCGGGAGGAAGGTATGTATACGATGCCTCCGGCGATCATTGAAACCGCACACATTCCCTCCGGCAGTCCTTGTGATGCGCAATTTGCGTCTATCCCGACGCCCGTCGTCGGTTCAATCACCGTTGAAACCGGCCTCATTCGGGATTTATACCCGCTGCCGGTCGGCTTTGTGTATCTGGACGAGGCGATTCCCGGCATGTTGTGGGACGCAAAGTACGCCACAACCGATAATTTTACCGGGAAAATCGTGGATGGCTACGAGGCCAACCGCATTGCGCTCACGCGCCAAGTCGCAAACGGCCTGATCACCGCGCAGGCGCTCGCCCGCGAGGAAGGGCTCCAGCTGCTCGTGTGGGACGCGGCGCGCCCGCAACGCGCGGTCGATTGCTTCGTCCGCTGGTCGGAGGCGCCCGAGGACGACCTCACCCGGACGCGACACTACCCGAATCTCGACAAGTCTCAGCTCTTTGGCGAGTACATCGCGCGCCGCTCGGGTCACAGCCGCGGCTGCGCGGTCGATCTCACGCTCGTAGATGAGGCGGGCGTGCCCCTTGACATGGGCGGCGACTTTGACTTGATGGACGCGCGCTCGCACCACGGCGCGCGCGACGTCGGAAAAAGGCAGGCCGCCAACCGCAAGCTGCTCCGGCGCATCATGCTGGACGCCGGCTTTGACGACTACGAAAGCGAATGGTGGCACTACATCGTCAAAGACGAGCCCTTCCCCGACCAGTACTTCGACTTTGTGATCGGCTGATGTTTTTCGCCTCTTTTCGATTTAACAAAAAACCCGCTTGACAACGCCGCTTCCTTGTGCTATTCTGTTATCACATTAGCAAGCTAAAGCGAAAGCAGCAGCAATAACAGGAGGGTATATTCATGAAAAAGATCTTTGCGTTGGTTCTGGTTCTGATGCTGGCGGTGGGTGCGAGCGCGTTTGCGCAGGAAGACGGTTCGGTCAATGCGATCACGGAAAAGGGCACGTTCATTCTGGGTCTTGACGACAGCTTCCCCCCGATGGGCTTCCGCAATGAGAAAAACGAGATCGTCGGCTTTGACATTGACGTGGCGCGCGAAGTGGCGAGTCGGTTGGGCGTAGAGCTGGTGGTTCAGCCGGTCGACTGGGCGGCCAAGGAGCTGGAGCTTTCAAGCGGCAACATCGACTGCATCTGGAACGGCATGTCGATCACCGATGAGCGCATTGCGAGCATGGAGATGACCTTCCCCTACCTCAACAACCAGATCATGCTGTACACGATGGCGGACAGCGGCATCGCGGCGCTTTCCGACATGGCGGGCAAGTCCATTGCGGTGCAGTCCGGCTCCTTTGCGGAAGAGGTGCTCAACAGCGCGGAGAACGCGGAGCTCAAAGCGTCGCTTAGCGAGGTGCTTGCGTATGAAGAGTACCTGACGGCGCTGATGGACCTGCAGGTGGGCGGCGTTGACGCGGTGTTGATCGACCAAGTGGTCGCGGAATTCCGCATTGCGGGCTTGGGCGACAAGTCGATCGTGCCGGTGACCTCGCTGGCCAACGACAACTACGGCATTGGCTTTCGCAAAGGCGACGTCGCGCTGCGCGACAAGGTTGAGGAGATCCTGGTTCAGATGAAGGCGGACGGAACGCTCGCCACCATCTCGACCACCTGGTTTGGCGGCGACATCACCACCGTACCGGCCGCCTAATTCCCGTACACGAGAAAGGACCATTCAAAGGGGCGGCCCTCCCGGCCGCTCCTTTGAATGAGTTCACAGTAAAGGATGCGCAAACATGGTCATGAAATTTTTTAACGACCCGGCGCGACTCATGCAGCTGTGCGAGGTGATGCTGGAGGGCGTCGGCGTGACGCTCAGCATCTTCTTTTTGACGCTGGTTCTCTCCATTCCGCTGGGAATGTTGATCGCGCAGGGGCGCATGTCGAGGCATGGCCTTGTGCGCAAGCCCATCTCGTTCTACATCTACGTCATGCGCGGAACGCCGCTGATGCTGCAAATTCTGTTCGTCTATTTTCTGCTCACGATGGCGCTTCCGTTTAAGATCGACCGCTTTGGCGCGGTGATCTTTGCCTTCACCGTCAATTACGCGGCGTATTTCGCCGAGATTTTCCGCTCCGGCATTCAGTCGATCCCGGTCGGCCAGCGCGAGGCGGGGCACGTGCTGGGCTACACCAAGGCGCAGACCTTCTTCCGCATTCTGCTGCCGCAGGTGGTCAAGCAAGTGCTGCTCCCGATGACCAACGAGATCATCACGCTGGTCAAGGACACGGCGCTCGCGTCCACGGTCGCGGTGGTGGAGCTCATGACGATCGCGAAAAAGCAGGTCTCCTCCTCAAGCTCGATCGAGCCGTATCTGGTCGCGATCATCTTCTACCTGATCTTGAACGGCGCGACGGAACAGCTGTGCAAACTGGCCGAGCGCAAGCTCAACTACTATCAATAGGAGGGCGCCTATGCTGTCTGCAAGCGAGATTTACAAGGGGTTTGATGGGCAGGGCGTGCTCAAGGGGATCTCCATTTCCATTAAAAAGGGCGAAGTGGTGGCGCTGATCGGGCCGTCCGGCTCGGGCAAATCCACCTTTCTGCGCTGCGTCAACCAGCTGGAAAGGGTGAACGCGGGCGAAATTTCACTGGGCGGCGACAAGATGTGCTGGATGGACGCGGGCAAGCTGTGCTACGCGGACGACGAGGCGCTTCGGCGCATCACGCTGCGCATGGGCATGGTGTTTCAGGGGTACAACTTGTTCCCGCACATGTCGGTGCTCAAGAACCTGATCGACGCGCCGATCGCGGTCAAGCGCACGCCCAAAAAGCAGGCGACGGCGCTGGCGCTGGCGCTGCTTGACAAGGTGGGGCTTCGGGAGAAGGCGGCGGCCTACCCCTGTCAACTGTCGGGCGGGCAGGCGCAGCGGGTCGCGATTGCGCGCGCGCTGTGCATGGAGCCGGAGATTCTGTGCTTTGACGAGCCGACCAGCGCGCTCGACCCGGAGCTTACGCAGGAGGTGCTCTCCGTCATGCGCGAGCTGGCCAACGAAAAGATGACCATGCTGGTGGTCACGCACGAGATGAGCTTTGCGCGCGACGTAGCCGACCGCGTGATCTTCATGGAGGACGGCTCGATCGTCGAGGAAGGCACGCCAGACCAGCTGTTTCGTTCGAAAAACCCGCGCACGCGCCGGTTCATCGGCGACGTGGGCGCGGCTTTCTAGAATATTGCCTTTTATCCCCATTTGTGGTATAGTAATTTTGTGGCTTTGCCATGAGATTGATTTAGGAGGCACATTATGACCGAGAACAACCAGCCCACCACGATGGAAGAAGCCTATAATCCCGAGGGAAAAAAGCGCGTCAACTGGGCGCAGTTCGTCGAAGGCGACGTCGTGGCTTTTTTTGACGCGCATGAGATCGAGAAAATGACGCTGGAAGACGGAAATGACAACAAGGCCAAGCTGGCGCGCACCAAATCCGGCGGCATCAAAATCGAGTATACATCCTCTGTGGTTCTGTAACCACACAAACGCCGCCCCCGCCTTTCTATGGTGGGGGCCTTTTTGGGCGGTGGCGCATCTACTATTCTATACGCTTTCATGTGGTATAATTAACCAGAACATACTAGCGGCGCAAACTGCGTTCTCCTATAATTTCCTGATTCCCAGACCTTTTTCTCCACTCCCCTTCGACGCAAAAAGGAGCGCCTCTATGCAAAAGCAAGGCCCCCGGATCTCAATCGCCCCAATGTCCTCCAACCCATACGATCAGCTGATGGACTCGCTGGCGCTGAGCACCAGCAAGCACTTGCTCGATGATCACTTTACGCTGCTCGAGGCCAACGAGCGCTATTTTGAGTTGTTTGGCTATACCCGTGCGTCGTATGAGGCGGACTTCGACCACCTGCTGACCCGCTTTCATGACGATTATCCGGAGGATTGGCACGCGCTGGTCGATACGGTCAAGCGCTCCATCGCCTGCGGCCAGGAAAAGTGCGACTGCGTGTGTCGAATGCGGCACCGCGACGGGCGGAAGTTGTGGGTGCGGCTCGTGGATCATCTGTCGGAGGAGACGGTAGAACGCTATGGCTGCCCGTGCATCTATGCGGTCATGATGGACATCACGGAGCACATGCAGTCGCGCGTGGATCAGATGGCCGTCTGCAATCACGTCCCCTCGCTGATCGTCAAGTACCGGGTGACCGAGCAGGGGCTTCAGTTCCTTGACGGCAACGCCAAGTTCACCGCCTTTTTTGGCGCGGGGCGCGACATTGACGCAGGCGAACTGGCGCACGGTGCCTGCACGGGTGTCACGCGGGAATGGCATGCGCTACTTCGCACCGGCGTCCGGGCGAACTGCGAGTTTTCGACGGTCAATCAGGCGGGGCAGACGGCGCGCTTTCGCATGTCGGGCGAGTGCACGGATTTCATCGGGGGCGATCCGGTCTACCTGCTGGTCTACGACGACATCACCGCGCTGGTCACGCAAAACGAGCACTTGGCGCAGGCGAACGCGGCGCTTGAGCGCATTGCCTATATCGACCCCGTGACGGGCGGGCTGAACCGCGCGAAGTTTGAGTTGACGGTCGGAAACGTGCTGCAAACCGCCGCGCCGGGCGCCTATGTGCTGGTGTGGCTCAACCTGCAAAAGTTCAAGCTGATAAACGATCAGGGCGGCAGCGCCACGGGCGACCGCGCGCTCAAGTACATTCACGACACGATTGCCCGGCGCTTGGCGGAAGGCGAGTATCTGGCGCGGCTGGCGGCGGACAACTTCGTCTTGCTGCTCAAGGCGGGCACGAAAGCGCAGATCGCGGCGCGGCTCAACAAGTTTGCGAGCGACGTCAACCGGTTCAATCAGCAAAAGGAGGACAAGTACATCCTCACCTTTACCGCGGGCGTATACCTGATTGGCGGGGGCGAGCTGTCGGTGACAAAGCTAGAGGACAGGGCGAACGCGGCGCGCAAGAGCACGAGCCTCAAAAAAGTGGCGCGCGCGCAGCTGTGCGTGTGCGGGTTTTACAATGAGATGGTGCGCGAAAAGCTGATGCGCGAGAAGGAGATTGAGAACCGAATGCGCGATGCGCTGGCGAACCACGAGTTCGAGGTGTATCTGCAGCCGAAGCTCTCGCTCAAGGAGGATCGAATCGTGGGTGCGGAGGCGCTGGTGCGCTGGAACGACCCCCGAGTGGGGCTGATCGCGCCGGACGCGTTCATTCCGCTCTTTGAAAAAAATGGGTTCATTGTGCAGATGGATCTGTACGTATTTGAGTGCGTCTGCCGGATGATCAAGGGCTGGCTGGACGCGGGGCGCGAGGCGGTGCGGGTATCGGTCAACCTGTCGCGCGTGCATTTTTCAAACGCCAATTTTCTGGACGCGTACCTGGATTTGCGCAAAAAATACGCAGTCCCGGCGCATTTGATCGAGCTGGAGTTCACCGAGACCATGGTGTTTGAAAACCCGACGACGTTTGTGGACGTCATCTCCCAATTGCACCGGCACGGCTTCACCTGCTCCATCGACGACTTTGGCAGCGGCTATTCCTCGCTCAACGCGCTCAAGGACATGGACGTGGACGTGCTCAAGCTCGACAAGGCGTTCTTCACCTCGCGTGACATGGACAATTCGCGCGAGCGCACGATGATCCGCTCGGTCATCAATCTGGCCAAGGACCTCACGATGTCCACCGTCGCCGAGGGCGTAGAGACCCAGCCCCAAGCCGACTTCCTGCGCGAAACCGACTGCGACCTGCTGCAAGGCTTCGTCTTCTCCCGCCCCGTCACCATCCCCACCTTCGAAAAACTGCTCTGGCCCTAACCCCCCAGTTTTGTTTCCAAATAAAATACCCCTTGACGCAAGGGCGCGCCTTGAGGTATAATGGTGGCAGGAAGGTTTGCTTTCCATGGGTTTCAGCCTCGCAACCATTGTGAGACCTAGGCCGCCGTGTAGGTTGCAACTACACGGCGGTTTGCTTTACTTTTTGAATAGTGCCGCGACGGCGACGATCAAAAGCAATACAGTGAGCATGAGGTATAAAATCTCAAAATCACTCATCTGCATCACCTCGCTTCCGTATAAACATCCGCGAGGCGCAAAACACCATGTAGTCTTCCTGCCACCATGATTATACACGGATCGATAGCCTTTCGTCAACCGCCATTTTACAATTCGCGCCACAAAACAAAAAATACCCCTTGACGCAAGGGTGCGCCT
>JAVXNW010000011.1:15192-38109 GCA_036645575.1 Clostridia bacterium
GCTCATAACATATCACCTCACTTTCGTTGTTAGCGAGGCGCAAAATCCCATGTAGTCTTCCTGCCGTGTTTATTATACACGAATCGATAGCCTTTCGTCAACCGCCATTTTACAATTCGCGCCACAAAACAAAAAATACCCCTTGACGCAAGGGTGCGCCTTGAGGTATAATGGGGGCAGGAAGATGTGTCTCCATGGAGTTCATAGCCTCGCGAAATCGCTAGACCAGAAACCACCGTGTAGTTCGCGCTACACGGTGGTTTCGCTTACTTCTTTAGGTATGCCGCGAGGGCAACCATCAAAAGCAATATGTTGAGTACGATTTGAAGCGTCTCGAAATCACTCATAACATATCACCTCACTTTCGTTGTTAGCGAGGCGCAAAATCCCATGTAGTCTTCCTGCCGTGTTTATTATACATGAACAGGCTGTTTTTCGTCAACCATTATTTTACAATTCGACCCACAAAACATAAAATACCCCTTGAGCGACAACACCATTCCGAGCCAGCCCGGCACTGCGGTGCCTGGCTGCGCTCACGCGGTTATTGAACGCGAAAGGGGGCTACTCGCCCCCTTTCACACTATCCCCTCGAGCTGTACGCCCATGCTGTGGCATTCTCGCACAGCTCAATTATTTTACCCGTCCCAACCTGCGCCCGCAGGCGCGCTGGCATCAAAGGATCGCCCCGCACTGCGGTGCCGGACTGCGCTCACGCGGTTATTGAACGCGAAAGGGGGCTGCTCGCCCCCTTTCACACTATCCCCTCGAGCTGTACGTCCCCCATATGATCTTCCCGCCGCATCGCGCCTCGTCACGTCAGGATCTTCAGTTGGTCGTTTTCGCTTTTGGCGAAGACGATAAATTCGCGGATGGCTACGTGGACGGGCTCGCCGGGTTTGAGGCCCTCGTAGTCGCCTGCGCTGGTGATCACGCGGAGGACATCGCCGCCGAGATCGACGCGGTTGTCGTAGGCGTCGCCCAAGTAGAAGCTGGTGGTGAGGGTGCCTTTGAGCGCGTCCTGCTTAGGCGCGCGGGTGAGGCGGACGTTCTCGGGGCGAACCGCGACGACGACCGCGCCCCTTTTATCGCCGTCGTATTTGATGGACTGGCCGCACTTGCTGAGCCGGATCACGCCGTCCTGCGCCATGCCGTCCAGGAAATCGACCTTGCCGACGAAGTCGGCGACGAACTGATTGACGGGGCGCTTGTAGATTTCCTCGGGCGTGCCGACCTGCTGCACCACGCCACCATAGATGACGAAGATGCGATCCGACATCGCCATGGCCTCGGTCTGGTCGTGCGTCACATAGACGACCGATATGCCCAGCTTTTCCTGAATCTCCTTGATCTCAAAGCGCATGCTCTCGCGTAGCTTCGCGTCCAGATTGCTGAGCGGCTCATCCAGCAGCAGCAGCCGCGGCTCCGCGACCAGCGCGCGCGCGAGCGCGACGCGCTGCTGTTGCCCGCCGGACAACTGCGACGGAATGCGCGACGCGTACTGCGCGAGGTGGACGATATCCAATATCTTCATGACCTTTTCGCTGATCTCCGCCTTGCCCTTGCGCGCAATCTTGAGCGGATAGGCGACGTTTTCAAATACGGTCATGTGCGGCCACACCGCATAGGACTGGAACACCATGCCGATATCGCGCTTTTCCGGCGGGACAAAGGTGTTCTGGCCGCTGACCACGGTGTCGCCAATCATCACTTGGCCGCTTGTCGGCTTTTCAAAGCCCGCAATGATGCGCAGCATGGTGGTCTTGCCGCAGCCCGACGGGCCGAGCAGCGTCACAAACTCGCCGTCGGCGAACGTCTCGTTGAAGTTCTGGAGCACGACCACGCTCCCAAATGCCTTGGATACGTTTTGTATGGTTACGCTTGCCATCTGCACTTACCTCACTTGTTCTACCAATGGAATGAACGCCACGCGCGGCCTTTCGCAAAACGCGCAAGACGCGCATCGCTTGAATGAACCTTAAATCGAAAATTCGCCCTTGGTCAGCTTGTTTAACACAAAGTTGAGCGCAACCACCACGAGCAATATCCCAAAGGCCATGGCGGACGCCTGCTGCTGGCTCGTGTACGTCCAGTACTCGTACAGCTGAAAGCCGATCACCTTGGTGTTGGACGAGTACAGGAGCGCCGACATCGACAGCTCGTAAAAACTTGGAATGAAGATCAGGAACCAGCCGGCCGCAATGGAGGGCCAGATCAGGCGCATGGTGATGCAGCGCATCGTCCGAAGCCAGCTCGCGCCGGAAATCTGGCTGGACTCCTCCAGCGACACGTGGATCTGGCTCATCGCCGACACCACCGTGCGCATGCCCATCATCAGGTACTTGATCAGGTACGCAATGATCATGATGTAGGCCGTGTTGTAAAGGCTGATGCCGAAGCGGCCGTTCATGGTCATGATGAGGCTGAGCGCGATCACGACCGAGGGCGTTCCGGAGCCCAGCGTGATCAGGAAATCCGGAATGCGCCTTCCGCGCACGCGCGTGCGCTGCAACAGATACGCCATTGTGCACGCGATCAATACGCCGATCGTCGCGGTGATCGCGCCGTAGACGATCGAGTGCCCGAGGCTCTCCAAGATGTCCGCGCGGCTGAATATCTTCGTCCAGTGATTGATCGTGAAGTTGCCCGCGTCAAAGAGGCCTTTGCCCAAGTTCTTCTTAAATGAGGTCGCCAGAATGGTCAAAAACGGCACCATGATGATCAGCCCGGCAAACAGCGACACCAATGCCGTCATCGGGATGCGCCACTTGCGCAGGTCCACAATATTGGGCCGCGTGGACTTGCCCGAGACCGTGATGTATTGCTTGCGCGCAACCACGAAATCGGAAATATACAAGATGATAATCGCCATCACCATCAGGAACACCGCGAGCCCCGTCGCGTCGTTGATCCCGTCGGTGCCCATGCCGTAGTACTCGATGATGCGCGTGGTCACCGTGTGCACCTTGCCCGGCGCGCCGATGATCGAGGGAATGCCGTAGCAGGACGCCGCGCACACGTACACGAGCAGCGCGCCCGCGACGATGCTTGGCATCATCATGGGCAGCGTAATG
This sequence comes from Clostridia bacterium, assembly GCA_036645575.1. Classification (GTDB taxonomy): domain Bacteria; phylum Bacillota; class Clostridia; order Christensenellales; family Aristaeellaceae; genus JAVXNW01. The sequence goes on from JAVXNW010000011.1 coordinate 18,267, forward strand.
GTTCTGAGCGTCTTGAGCGGGGACGCGCCCGCAATGCGGGACGCCTCCTCAAGCGACGGGTCCATCTTCTCCATCGCGCGGGAGATGGTGATAAAGGCATAGGGGTAATAGAAGGTGGTCAGCACCCAAACCAAGCCGCCCAGCGAATAGATGTTGAGCGGCCCGGCATTCATCTCAAGGCCAAAAAGCGAACGCAGCAACACGTTGATCGTGCCCACGTTCTTGTTGAGCAAGCGCAGCCACGCCATCGCGCCCACGTAGGGCGGCACCATATAGGTGAGCACGAAGAGACTGCGAAAGAACTTGCGTCCGTATAGATTGGTGCGCCCGACCAGCCACGCGAGCGGAAAGGCGATCATGGTGCCAAAGACCATCGCCAGTGACGCGGAGATGACCGTGTTTTTGAGCGCGCCCCAGTTCATCTCATAGCTGTAAATGCGCTGAAAGGTCTCAAAAGAAAAGGCGCCATTCGGAAAAAAGGCGCGCCAGACCAGATACAGGAGCGGGAAAATTTGGAACACCAGCATAAATGCGACGATCGCAAGAATCAGCAGCCACTTGACGTCAAAGTGAAACCGCCTGCCCGCCGCCGGACTTGCGGCTTGTAAAGCACTGTTCATCCGTTAATAACACACTCCCTTGCCCAAGATTCGGGGGAGCCGTCATGCGCCGGCTCCCCCCACATTTGCCTCTGTTATTCGACGGTGACGCGCTCTTGGAAGGCGGTACGGATCTCGTCGCGATCGCGGAAGCAGGACTCCCAATCGACGCCGATGTCCTTTTCGATCAGTTCCGCGGTCGCCGCGCCGTCAAACGGCTCGCCCGGGTAGTCCTTGAGCACGGAGTGCATCCACCCCTTGACGATGTAGCTCTGACCCGCCTCGCTCAGCAGCCAGTCGGTGATCTTCTCGCACGCGGGGATGTTCTTGTTGAGCGACTTGGCCTCGTCCACCGTCATCACGGTCGAGGGAACCAGCACGTTTCCGTCTTCGGGGATGAACCACTCAAGCGTCGAGCTCTCTTCTTCGCGCTTTTTGAGCACGGACTCTTCCAGGATCATGATGGCCTTGCACTCGCCGGTCTCAAGCTTGGCCAGCGCGGAGGAGCCGGACTCGACCATGACGTCCTGCTTGCCCAGCGCGTCGAAATACTCGTCGCCATACTTGGCGCGCAGACCCACGATGGTCGCCATCGCCGTGCCGGAGGTGAGGGGATTGGACATGGAGATCATGCCCTGCGCGGTCGCGTCCTTGGCAAAGGCCTCAAACGTCACCGGAATATCTTCGTAGGCGAACATGTCCGGGTTGTACGCAAGGCCCATCGAGCACACGCGCACGGGATACCAGTAGCCCTCGGTATCGTAGGGGAAGCGCAGGTTCTTGGCGTTCTCGGTCACGTAGCTGTGCAGCCACTTGCCCTCTTTGAGCTCGAGCGAATAGGCGGGCTCCGCGACCATCAACATGTCGCAGGCCAGGCTGCCCGTCTCCATCTCGCCCGCAAGCTTGGTCTGCAAGGTGCCGGTTCCGCCGTAGAAAAACTCGATGTCACAGTTCGGGAACTCCTCCGCCAGCGCCTTGTCCATCATCTCGATGATGTCCTGATACATGGACGTGTAAATCAACACCTTGCCGGTTACGTCGGCATTGGCCGCGCTCGCGCTCACCGGGAGTAGCGTGATTGCCATCAGCAGGCACAAAACCAGAGCAGTTAGTTTCTTCATGGTGGAATCCCCCTTCGACTTGTTGATTTTTATGTTCACGCCGCAATTCATGCCGCGAAAACACGACCGTCCTCTGGCGGAAGGCACAGCACTTCCCACGTCACCGCCCTTTTTCGTCCGACCCACGCGCAGCGAAAAAGCGCCTTGCCGCACTTCACCTATCCGATCAATGGGATAGGCGTTTTCTATGCGAAACCGGCCATAATACGGTTATATTCTAGCACAGGTTCGCTCAATATGCAATGGGTTACTTAAAATAGTGCACCCATTGTCTTTCGTGTCACAAATGCGATTGCCCTGAAAAAAAATCCAAAATAAAGTGAATCCGCCGGATAAAACGCAATTGTACCGCTTTCGGATCGCGCACATTGCTTTCCTTCACGCAAGGGCGCGCGATCGCGCCGCTCGGGCGGGACGCATGGGCACAACTGCGCCCGGGGCGGTTGCTTTACGGAAGCGGGCGCGGTATAATATAGGAAGCGAGAAGGGGGCGTTTTATGGAAGGCGGCGAAATGCTGAGCGGGCGCGCGATCACAGGGCCCGGTCGCGCGCGCGCGCGGATGATCGACTTTTTGCGGGAAAACGGGCTGGGTTTTGACGAGGACATCGCGTTCAGCTACGCGCTGATGGACGGCGCGCGCATTGCCGCGTGCGGGTCGCTCGCGGGGGACGTGCTCAAGTGCCTCGCGGTCGCGCCGGAATACCGTGCGCTCGGGCTGAGCGCGCGGATCGTCGGCCAATTGTGCGAGGAAGCGGCGGCGCGCGGAAAGACGCGGCTGTTTCTCGCGACAAAGCCCGAAAATATCGCGCGCTTTGAGGGGTTGGGTTTTTACCTGATCGCGCGCTGCGAACAGGCGGCGCTGCTTGAAAACGCGCGCGACGGCCTTGCGCGCTATGTAAAGACGCTTGAGCCGCTGGGCGGCGTGTCGGGGTGCGTGGTGTTAAACGCCAATCCCTTTACGCTTGGTCACCTGCACTTGGTTCAGACGGCGGCGCGCCAGGTGGATCACCTGCACGTGTTCGTGGTGGGCGAGGACGCGTCCGACTATCCGGCGGACGTGCGCGAGGCGCTGGTGCGCGCGGGCACCGCGTCCCTTCGCAACGTGGTCGTCCACGCGGGCAGTCGATACGTCTTGTCGGCGGCCACCTTCCCGGCGTATTTTCTGCCGGCGCAGGACGCGGTATCGCGTGCCTGGGCGCAGCTGGATCTGACGGTGTTTGCCGAGTGGATCGCGCCCGCGCTCGGCATCACGGCGCGCTTTGCGGGGGAGGAGCCATTGAGCGCGACCACGCGCATCTACAACGAGGAGATGCTTCGCCTGCTGCCCGCGCGCGGAATCGCCGTCACGATCATTGCGCGCGCGTCGCTGGGCGGCGAACCCATCAGCGCGTCGCGCGTGCGGGCGCTGGTTCGGGATGGACGTAGCGAGGCCGCGCGCGCGCTGGTTCCGGAGACTACATTTGAGGCGTTATCAAAGATAAGGGGGAAGCAACCATGATCCTTCAAAAGCCCGCCGTGGCGGGATCGCTTGAGTCAAGCGACGCGCTGATCACGATCGAGCCGTCTTCGGCGCTCGAAGTGCAGATTGAGTCCGTGGTGATGCGCCAGTTTGGCGACGCCATCGACCGCGCGGTGCGCGAGGTACTTGCCGAACAGGACGTGACAAGCGGGTGCATCCGCGTGCAGGACCGCGGCGCGCTCGAATGCACGATCAAGGCGCGCGTTGAGGCCGCACTGGGCCGCGCCGGGGAGGTGGGCAAATGATTCGTTCCATGCTGTTTGTGCCCGGCAATAGCCCGTCGATGCTGCAAAACGCGGACATCCATCGCGCTGACGCCATCATATTGGATCTGGAAGACGCGGTCGCGCCCGACCAGAAGGACGCGGCGCGGCTGTTGGTCAAGCGCGCGGTGACGACGCTTGGCTATAAGGGCGTTCAATTGATCGTGCGGGTCAACCCGATCGACACCGAATACTGCGCAGACGACCTCAAGATGTCGGTGCCGCTCAAGCCGGTCATGATCATGCCCACCAAGGTGGATAGCCCGGACACGGTTCGGAAGATGGACGCAATGCTCTTCGCGCTCGAGCGCGAAAACGAGCTGCCGGCGGGCGGCATCGGCCTGATCCCGCTGCTTGAGACCGCGTCCGGCATTGAGCGCGCGTATGAAATCGCGTCGGCCTGCCCGCGTGTCAAGGCGATTTTCCTAGGCGCGGAGGACCTCACAAGCGACCTGCGCGCCGCGCGCACCAAGCCCGGCGCCGAGATCGCCTACAGCCGTGGCCGCGTGGTGATCGCGGCGCGGGCCGCGGGCGTAGACGTCTACGACACGCCCTTTACCGACGTGAGCGACGACGTAGGGCTAGAGGCGGACGCGCAGCTGGCGCGCGGGCTGGGCTTTTCGGGCAAGGCGGTCATTTCGCCGCGCCACGTGCGCACCGTCAACCGCGTGTTCAGCCCCTCGCAGGCCGAGATCGACTACGCGCTCGAGGTGCTCGAGGTCATCGAAGAGGCCAAGCGCGCCGGCAAGGGCGCCATCTCGCTGCGCGGCAAGATGATCGACAAGCCGATCGTGGATCGGGCAAAATACGTGCTTGAACTGGCAAGCGCCATGGGGGTGAAGACACATGAGTAAACTCATTTCAACGCTGCAAGAGGCAATGGTCGCAGCGGGGCTGAAAGGCGGCATGACAATCTCCTTCCACCACCACCTGCGCAACGGCGACCATGTCTTGAACATGGTGCTTGACACGGCGACGCGGATGGGTCTAAAGGACTTGACGATTGAGCCCAGCTCGCTTTTTGACGTGCACGCGGCCACGCTGATCAAGGCGATCAAGGAAGGCGTCGTGACCGGCATTGAGACCGACTACATGAGCGCCGGCGTCGGCCGCGCCATATCGCAGGGCCTGCTCGAAAAACCCGTGGTCTTCCGCAGCCATGGCGGGCGTCCGGCGGCGATCGAGTCCGGGCACGTGAAATTGGACGTCGCGTTTATCGCCGCTCCCGCGGCGGACTGCCAAGGCAACGTAAACGGCGTGTCCGGCCCCGCCGCGTGCGGCTCGCTCGGCTACGCGTTTTCGGACGCCAAGTGCGCCCGCACCGTGATTGCGATCACGGATACGCTCCTGCCCTACCCGCTCTCGCCGGTTTCGATCGATGAAACGCAGGTGGACTATGTGGTGAAGGTGGATTCCATCGGCGACCCCGCCGGGATTGCGTCGGGCACGACCCAGATCACGCGCGACCCAGTCGGGCTGTTGATTGCCGAGTACGCGGCGCAGGTGATCGAGCATTCAGGGCTGCTCAAGGACGGCTTTTCGTTCCAGACCGGCGCGGGCGGCGCGTCGCTGGCGGTCACGCAGTTTCTCAAGCCCATCATGAAGCGCATGAACGTGACGGGCGGATTTGCGCTGGGCGGCATTACGGGGCACTTGGTGGACATGCTCAAGGATGGATATTTTGAAAAGCTGATGGACGTGCAGTGTTTTGACTTGCAGGCGGTTCAGTCGATCCGTGAAAATCCCGCGCATCAGGAGATCTCAGCCTCCCGCTACGCCAGCCCCTTTGCGAAATCCTGCGCGGCGGATCAATTGGACGTAGTGATTCTGGGCGCAACGGAGATCGACACGCAGTTCAACGTGAACGTGCACACGGATTCCAACGGCCTCATCATCGGCGGCTCGGGCGGGCATAGCGACGTAGCGGCGGGCGCGAAACTCACGATGATCGTCGCGCCGCTGTTCCGGGCGCGGTTGCCCATCGTGGTAGATCGCGTGCTGACCATCTCTACGCCGGGAAATACCGTGGACGTATTGGTCACCCAGCGCGGCATCGCGGTCAACCCCGCGCGCAAGGACCTGCGTGACAAGTTGGTGGCCGCAGGGCTTCCGGTTCTGGACATTGAAGCGCTCAAGGAAATGGCGGAGCGCATCACCGGAAAGCCCGCCCCGATCAAGCGCGGCGAGCGCGTCGTCGCCACGGTAGAGTACCGCGACGGCAGCATACTCGATAAGATCTACGCACAGGCGCAGTAGCACGACGCTGCGGCGTCGTGCTACGCTCACGCGGGTTATTGAACGCGAAAGGTGGGCTGCTCGCCAGCCCGGCACTGCGGTGCCGTGCTGGCGCTCACGCGGTGATTGAACGCGAAAGGTGGGCTGCTCGCCCCCTTTCACACTATCCCCTCGAGCTGTACGCTCATACTGTGGCATTCTCGCATAGCCCTTATATTTTACCCGCCCCCCCGCCTCCTCGCTATATGTATTTCTTCATTTGCTGAAGCGCGGCTTTTTCGAGGCGGGAGACTTGGGCTTGGGAGATGCCGATTTCCTCGGCGACCTCCATTTGGGTGCGTCCGCCGAAGAAGCGCTGGCGGATGATGCGCTGTTCGCGGCTGGGCAGGTGCCCAAGTGCCTGCTTAATGGAGAGGGAGCGCACCCAGTCGTTTTCGCTGACGCGGTTGTCCTTGACCTGATCGAGCACGCAGATGGCGTCGCCGCCGTCTTGGAAGATTGGGTCATAGAGCGAGACGGGGTCCTGTATGGCCTCAAGGGCGAACACGACGTCCTCCTCGCGCACCTCCATTTCGCGGGCGATCTCGCCGACGGTGGGGTCGCGTCCGTTTTGATAGACCAATTGGTCGCGCGCCTTGAGCGCCTTGTAGGCGGTGTCGCGCAGGGAGCGGGAGACCCGGATCGGGTTGTTGTCCCGCAGGTAGCGACGGATCTCGCCGATGATCATGGGCACAGCGTAAGTGCTGAAGCGCACGTTCTGGCTGAGGTCGAAGTTGTCAATGGACTTCATCAGGCCGATGCAGCCCACCTGAAAGAGGTCATCCACATTTTCGCCGCGGTTGTGAAAGCGTTGAAGCACGCTCAGCACAAGGCGAAGATTGCCCTGAATGAATTCATGTCGTGCCGCCACGTCGCCTGAATGCACCTGAGGGAACAGCTCCCTCATGCGCTCGTTTTTGAGGACGGGCAGCTTGCTCGTGTCAACACCGCAAATTTCCACCTTGCCAATCGCCATAAAAGCCACCTCCGCACGGCATGAGTATTGCCGCGCGGGGTGGCTTTTATTCGAAGAACGCGTTGTGAAAACTTCGGTCGGTTACGCCATTTTGAGAATTTCGGACTGCAATTGCTTGACGATACGCTTTTCCAGCCGGGAAATATAGCTCTGGGAGATGCCCATCAGGTCGGCGACTTCCTTCTGCGTGTGCTCAGTTGTGCCCTGCAAGCCGTAGCGCAGGTGCACAATGCGCTTTTCGCGAACGCCCAAGTGGCGAACCGCGTCGTAGAGCATCTGCCGCTCGACGTTGGCGTCCAAGTCTCGAGAGACGAGGTCGTTTTCGGTGCCCAATACGTCGGAAAGCAGCAGTTCGTTTCCGTCCCAGTCGGTGTTGAGCGGCTCGTCAAAGGACACCTCAAAGCGCAGGCGGTTGGTGCGGCGAAGCACCATCAGGATTTCGTTTTCGATGCAGCGCGACGCGTAGGTGGCCAGTTTGATGTTCTTGTCGGGATTGAAGGAGCCGACCGCCTTGATCAGGCCGATCGCGCCAATGGAGATCAGGTCCTCAATGCCGATGCCGGTGTTGTCGAACTTGCGCGCGATGTAGACCACGAGGCGCAGGTTGTGCTCAATCAACATGTCGCGGGCCTGCGCGTCACCCGCGCCCATCTGGCGCATGGCCTGCAGCTCGTCCTCTCGGCTGAGCGGCGCGGGCAACATATCGCACCCACCGATGTAGCATACGCTTCCCCTGCGCATTCTGACCACCAGACCCAGAACCGTTCGCCCGATCACTTGCTGTGCGGGATTGACCATCGATACCGACTCCCCTCTCCGCTTTTTACTGAATGGATTGCGCGTATATTGTGAGGAAGGCGCGGCTGCTCGGTCGGCTGAATGCGCCCAATGACGGTCGGGGCCAGCGCGTGCGCGTTGCCGGGCATCTTGCCAGGATAGACCGCCACCCACACATCGGGCGCCTTCATCCACCCATCCCCATAGGAAACGGTCAGCGCATCGGGCAGGAAACAACCCAGCTCGCCGCGCCCGCCAAGCGCGCCATAGGCGACCAAGCGAAACCCCGGCGGCAGGCTGTCCTGCGCCAAGGCCGCGTTAAAGCCCGGCGGGAGCAGCTTCCTGATCGACTTTTCTTCGCAGATGAGCACCGGCAGCCCGCTCAGCGGTTCGTGTAGATGATTGCCCGTGTCGATGAGCGCGTTCAACCGAACGCACGACGTTCCGCACGTCATTTGTACCTGCGCCTCCCACTTTTCTAATTTCTTGCCGCGCGCCTCAAGCGCCGCGAGGAGCGCCGCGCCGCCCACCAATGCGCCCAGCAGCATGGTGCCAAGCGAGCGCCCCGCGACCGAGATGGCCAGCGTCATGACGCCGCCTAAAAACACCGTGCCGCCCAGCAGCAGAAGCGTTCCGGTGACCAGCTCCCACAGGCTGTCCACCCGAATCGCCGCCAAGGTGAGCCCGAGCGCGAGCAGCAGCTTAAAGGGCATCCAGTTGAGCTGGGGAAACCAACCGCATTCCATGGCCGCGCCATACACCGCGCCAAAGGCGGCCGCAAACGCGACGCGTCCCCACCTGACCCGGCCTCGGCTTCGTGCAATGACGCCTATAATGATGATATTCATCACGAAGTTGGCGACTAGGTACCCCTCGATTGATATCATCACGCGATTCCCCCCGTTCACTTGTCCAGTATAGGGAAAAAGAGGCGCGAAAAACGCAGGATTGGCGCGGTGTTCGGGGCATTTTGACCGACAGTTATCGACGTTTTGCGGATATTTCCACCGGATTTTCGCCATTTTGAGGGGGTATTTTGGCGCAAAAACAAGGGCCGCACATTGCCTGTGCGGCCCTCATGCCCATGAATGCTGGACTTTGGAAGAAAATTACAGCGAGCGACTTTTCGACAAAATGTCGCGCCGATAGCGCGAGAATGTCGAATTGTTTAACTTGACGTAGGCATAAAATCGATGTGTTGGTCTAATCCACCATCAAGAAACGCAAAACGGGGCGAACGGCGCATGGCCGGTTCGCCCCGAAGCTATGCGTCGCGCGCTTAAGCCACAACGGCCTCACACGGATATTGGGACTTGGCGGGCGATTCGGCGTTCACGCGGCATGGCTAGTTTGTGCCCAGAAACCAGCCAAGCGTCTTTCCGCCCATCAGGCGGTTGACGTCCACGACGCCGGGGAAGCCGGGCACGCGCCCTTGGCTTGAATACTGGTGGATGTCGCACGGGTATTTGGGCGTCGAATTGACGGCGCCGTCGTTCTTGCCATAGTGCGGGAGCCAGATGAAATCGACCAGCGCGGTGTCCAGATCATAGGCGCCATAGAGGTGGTGCGCGATGTAATAGCCGGTTTTTTTCGCGCCAAGCTTCTGGAGCGTGGTCATGTAGGCCTCGATCATCTCCTTGGTCAGGCGCGCTTCCTCGACGTCGTACACGTAGAAAAGCGGCTTATAGGGGCTGGCGATCGACCAAGTCATCTGCGCCTCTTCTTTGGCCTGCGCGACGCTCGAGCACTTGCCGTAGTAGTATACGCCGAACGGTATGCCGTATTGCTTGCACTTCTCGGCGTAGAAGGGAAAGTTTGCGTCCCGGCCAATGCCCAGCGGCGCGGTCTGCGTGCGGGTGACGCCGCAGCGCAGGATCAGCAGGCTCACGCTCTTTGAAATCTTTTCCCAGTCCATGGCGTTTTTGTTGTTGTGCGACGAGATGTCCACAATCAGCGCCGGCGCGGTGTTGACGATCACCTTGCACCTTGCGATATGGCCGTTTCGCGTCTTGACCGTGATGACCGCCTGACCCTTGGACAGCGCGACCACCTTGCCCTCGCGCACGGTCGCGACGGAGGGATTGCCGCTCGACCACGCGAGGGAAGCCGTCGCGCCCACCGGCTGAACCGTCGCGGTCAATGTGTAGGTTTCGCCACGGCTCAGCGACAGCGCGGTGCGATCCAGTTCTACGCCGCTCACCGCGCCCGATTGAGCGCCGGTCACCGTGACCGCGCAGGTGGCGCGCTTGCCGCTGCGGGTGCTGGCGGTGATCGTCGCGCGCCCCGCGCCCACGCTTGTCACCTTGCCCTTGGGCCCGACCGTCGCGACCGATTCGTCCGAGCTTTCAAAGGTGACCGTGTCGGACGCCGCGGACGCCGGCTTGACCGAGACCGAGAGCGTAAAGCTGTGCCCCACGACGAGCGAGAGTTTGGTTTTGCTTAGGCGAATGCCGGTCGCGGTGCCGGATGTGGCAAAGCGACTGGCCAGCGCGTCAAATTTCGCCTGAATCGCCGCCGGTTTGTCGGAGCGGGAAATCGACTTGGACGGGATGGGCCCGCCCGCCTGGACATAGCGCTCGCCAAAGGCCTGCTGCGCCGACTCGTACTTGGCCGCGCTCGCCTCTTTTCCGCCGACCGTGTATTTGCTCGCCCCGCCCTTGCTGGCCTTGCTCGCTAGATAGATCGCTTGGAGCGACGAGGCGCCATCTGCCACAAAGGCGACGCGCGTCGTGGTGCGCACGCCGCCGCTCTTTTGCTGAATGCCGATGCTCAGACACAGCTCGCCGTCCGCGTCCTTGCGCAGCTGCGTCGAAATTCCGCTGACCCCCTTGAACCTTGCCGCGTCAAAGTCAAATAGCGAATCGCTCGAGCGCAGTTGCTTGACCGCGCCGCCTGCGCAGCGCGCAACCGACAGCGTGCCCACGCCCTTGGCGTTCATCGCCATCGACACAAGCTCCGGCTCGCCATCCCCCCACAGGTCAACCAGCGCAATCGACCGCTTGACCCGCCCGTTCTGCTTGAGAAACTGCGCATAGCCCGATTGCCACGCCTCCGCCGCCGATGCCATGCCGCCTAAACACAGCGTCAACACCGCCACAAGCAGCATAAATGCCGATAAATGCCGTATACGTTTCATTCTTCAACACACCTTTGTATTATATAATTCACTACTGTAATTATATCGTAATATATGACGCCTGTCAAGGGGCAAAACAGCGGCAAAGGGGAACCGGCCACCGGCGTGCGCCACGCGGCGGGAGAGAAAGCCAAGGCGCTAAATCCGGCGTGCGCTACGCGGCGGGAGAGAAAGCCAAGGCGCTAAATCCGGCGTGCGCCTCGCGGCAGGGGGAGAAAGCCAAGGCGTCAAGCCCGGCGTGCGCCTCGCGGCGGGGGAGAGGGCTTACAAAAATCGCCCCGCAGGCGGTTGGCCGGCGGGGCGATGGCGCTTATTAGGTCACCACGATCTTGGTGTTCGGCGGGCAGTTCTGGTAGATCCACTTCGCGTCTTCAACCGCCAGGCGCACACAGCCGTGCGACGCCTTGCTGCCGAGGTTTCGAACCGACGAGCCGGTGGGCGAGCCGCCCTTGTTGCTGTACAACACCGAGTGGAACATGTAGTCGCCTTCGATGTAGTAGGCGTACTGCGCCCAGCAGGTGAACTTCTTGAAGTAGTGCCAGCGCGCGCCCGGGCCCGTCGTTCCAATGTAGGTGCCCTTGGGCGTCGGCGTGTCGTTGAGCCCCGTCGAGCACTTCATCGTGCGCACCAGGCGTGTGTATTCCTCGTTCTCGTCCGGCGCGTAGGCGTACACGCGCTGCTTGCTCGTGCTGACCTTCAGCATGTAGGGCTTGAGCGCCTTGCGCGCCTCGGACGAGAACAGCGTCTCCATCGTCGAACGCCCCGCTATGCCGTCCGTCGACAGCTTGTTGCGCTCCTGGAATGCCCGCACCGCCGACTCCGTCGCGTCGCCGTAGCTGCCGTTCTGCCCCGCGTAGAGGTACTCGAGTGCCGCCAGCCTGCGCTGGATGCGCATAACGTCAAGCCCTGTGTCGCCGTTTTTCTTGGGGCTTGGGATCGTCTCGAAGTCGCTTGCGTAAAACGCGTCCAGCAGCAGCGGGTCCGCGATGCCATTCACCGGGATGGTCGGCGTCACGGTGATCTGGCTGAGTGCCGCCGCGTCGGCGCTATCCGCCCGGTCTTCCGAATCCTCCGAATCGTCTAAATCCTCGGGTGTTTCGGTCACATCCGGCTGCGCCGGCACAATCGCGGCGTTTTGCGCGGCGCGCGCCTCGGCCGTCAAGGCGGCGATCTCCTTTTCGCGCATGTAGGTCTGCAGGTTCTCAATGCCGACCTTTGTCGCGTTGCCGTAATCGCCGTCCGCGACCGTCGCCTTCATAAAGCCTAGCTCGATCAGCCGCTTTTGCAGTTGCTTTACCGCGCTTCCGGAACTTCCGGTCGTCATCAGCGGGTTTTCCGGCGCTTTGGCCGCCGTCGAGAAGATCAGCTTCTGCACCGCTTCATCGGCGATGCCGGTCTCCGCAAGGCCGTTGTAGTGCTGGAAGATGCGCACGCCGCGGCGCGTATTGGCGCCGTAGTCGCCGTCGGCAGCGCCGGTCAGCGTGCCCAGCGCCAAAAGTCTGCGCTGCAATCGCGTGACCGCACTTGCGTTCGCGCCCTTGTCAAGCGTGCCCGCGATCAGCGGCAGTTCATCGGAATAGAGCCGGATTTGGAAGGCCAGATCGGCCACGCCGTCCACCTTGGTCGCGGGTTCCGGCGCGGGAATGGGTTCTGGCGTGGGCGCAGCCTCGACCGGAACCGCCTCGCCCGCTTCGTTGATCAGGGGCGTGGGTTCGGGCGCGGGCGTGGGCACCGGCGTTGCCGACGCCTCAATCGCCTGCTGCTCCCTTGCGCGCAGTTCGGTTTCAACCTGCTCGACGGCGGAAGCGGTGCCCTTGCCAAACTGTCCGTCCGCCGCGCCGTCTAGGTAGCCCAGCACGATCATTCGCTCCTGCAAGGCCTTGACCTCGTCGCCGCGCGCGCCGCGCTGCAGTTCCGGGTAGTAGGGCGCGGCGACCGACAGGCTGGACAGGTGAAGCGCGTCCTGCGCATATACGGGAAGCCCGTCTTCGCCCGGCACCGTCTTCGCCCGGGCGATCTCGACCGCGTCGAGCATCTTGCGCGCCATGGCCTCCGCGTCAAGGCCGTCCGTGCTCGGAACCGCCGCGCCCAGCGTGCGCGCCAGGAAGTCGGACACCTGCTGCCATTCGTCCTCGGTCATTTCGCGGTCAACCGCGACCATCTGGACGCTTGCCCGCGCAATTTCGCCGGAATTTCCGTAATTTGTCGAAAACGAAAACTCCTTCTCGAGCGTCTTCATGGCTTCTGTAATCGTCATCGGGGGGGTAATGGTTGCGGCAACCGAGCCTTCGCGGCCCTCCATGTAGGTGAGCGCTGCCTCATAGCGGTCGTCCGTCTTCCCCGTCATTTCAGCGAAGACCGGAAGGCCCAGCTTAATGAGCATGACAGCGCAGAGCATGAGCGTGAACGCGATACATCTGCGTTTCATTCCTCATTCACATCACTTTCAAAAGATTTGTTACACAACGTGTGAACGCTATAAAGACGGTGCGCGCGGGTCAAAGGTTGCGCGAAAAAGGTTGAAAATGATGGATGTCCGCGCGGCACACCAACCGCAAATGGCCGGACTGCCTGTTGAGGCACATCCCCCACACCCCTATTTTGCTGCGCCGCGACGCGCGAAAGGGTTGAAAAAGCGGGTGGGAGGCGGCACAAGCCCCTTCCACCCGCTTTTTTATTTAGGCCTCAATCACCTATTCATCGCGCGCGTCGGTTCCGAAGCAGTACGTTTGCGCCGCTTGATCCGCTTCATCTTCCAGTTGCGCGAAGTAGTCGGGATCCACCTCGTCCTCGTCGTGCGCGCGCGCATCCGGCGCATCGGGCCCGCCGAGTTTGGCGGATTCTGGCGCGACCTGCGCCGCAGCGCCGCCGTCCAGGTGCTTCATGTTGACCTTCTTGCCGGTAAACAAGTCGTAGAGGACCGGCACCACAAACAGCGTGAGCAAGGTTCCGTAGGTCAGGCCGCCAATCGTGACGACGGCAAGCGGCTGCATCATCTCCGCGCCCATGCCCTGGCCGAGCGCCATCGTGGACATGCCGAGGATGGTGGTCAGCGCGGTCATCAGGATCGGGCGCAGGCGCAGGCGACCCGCTTCAATCAGCGCGGGGCGCTTTTCCATGCCGCCGATGATCAACTGGTTCACGCTATCGACAAAGACGATGCCGTTGTTGACGATGACGCCCGCCAGAATCAGGAAGCCCAACATGCCCACGACGCTGATGTCCATGCCGCACGCAATCAGCGCGAGCAGGCCGCCGGTCACCGCAAGCGGGATCGTGAACAGCACGATGAACGGGGACAGGAACGACTGGAACTGCGCCACCATGATCAGGTAGATCAGGACGACCGAGAGCAGGATCATGTTGACCAAGTCGCCCAGCGCCGAGCTGACCGTGTCGCTTTCGCCGGTGAGGGTGGCGGTGTAGCCGGACTCGAGCGTAAGCCCCGAAACGATCTTTTCCACTTCGCGCCCGACCAGGCCGATGTTGTGCTTTGAGTCTACGCCGCACGAGGCGGACAGCACGTGTTGCTGCTGGTCGCGGTCGATGGAGGAGAGGCTCTCTGCTTCCTTGATTTCGCACACGTCGCCCAGACGCACCTGAATGGTCTCATCCGCCTTCTTGACCTCGATCGTGCGGTCGGCCAAGTCCTCGCGGGTAAGGTCGGCGTTCTTGCCATCGACCGCCATGATCGCGTACTCGCGGCCGTTCTCGGTGAGCGTGGAGACTTCGACGCCGTCGGATACCTGCATGGCGACGTACTGGTAGATCTGCGCGACGGTCAGCCCGTTCTTGATCGCCTCCTGCTTATCCACCTTGAACGTAAGCTCCGGAACCGTATGCTCCTGCCCGTCCGACACGTCGATCACGCCCTCGATCTTCGAAATCTTATCCGCAATGTCGGTCGTGTAGGCGCGCAGCTTGTCGATGTCGGGGCCTTTGACCTTAACCGAGATGCCGGACCCGCCCAGCATCGAGATGTCCATGTTGCTGACTGAAACCGACAGATCGCAGTTGAGCGGCTCAACCGCCTTGATCATATCGTCCGCAATCGCGGTGTTGCGGCGCTTCTTGCCGTCCACCAGCGTGATATAGTAGTTCATCGCGTCGCCGGACTTGTTGCCCGTCACGATCATCGACGTGCCCTTGGCGTCAAATACGCCGATCGTCTCGACATCTTCGACCGTCAACAGCTTTTCAAGCACCTGATTGCTGAGCGCCACGCGCTCGTCATAGTTGTAGTCGGTCGGAATCATCAGCGACGCGGTCATCTGGTTGCTGTCCACATCGGGGATGAACGAGGTGCCCATCTTGATCGCCTGCATCCCGGAAAAGACCATCAGCACGAGCGAGAGCAGCAGCACCGGCAGCTTAAAGCGGAGCGTCGTGTTGAGCAGCCGTGCATAGCCGCGCTGCATGGCCGTGAACACACGGTGCTTGCGCACCTTCGCCTTGCGCTTGAGCACCTTCGAGGACATGGCGGGAACCACCGTCATCGCGACCAAGAGGCTCGCCATCAGCGAGTAGGTGATCGTAAGACCCAAGTCGGTGAAGAGCATCTTTGCGATGCCGGTGATGAACACGAGCGGCAGAAATACGCAGATCGTGGTCAGCGTCGAGGAGAAGATCGGGCCGGCCATCTGCTGCGTGCCCTCGATACAGGCGGGAATGACGTCCAGCCCGTCGTTTCTCAGCCGGTAGATGTTTTCAATGACCACAATGGAGTTATCCACAAGCATTCCGACGCCCAGTGCCAGTCCGGCAAGCGACATGACGTTGAGCGTGATGTCTGAAAAGTACATGGCGACGACCGCAATGACCAAGCTCAACGGAATCGACAGCGCAATGATCATCGTGGGTCTAAAGTCGCCCAGGAAGATCAGCAGCACCAGAATCGCCAGCAGCGCGCCGCTGAGCAGGTTGCCCAGCACCGATTCGATGATCATATCGATGTAGATGCCTTGGTTGACAAGCGGCGTCAGGCGCAGACCCGGCGTATCCTGTTCCAATTGCTTGAACGCGGCGAGGATCGAGTTGGCGACCTCGGCCGTGGAGAAGGTGGATTGCTTGGAAAACGAGAGCAGCACGCCGTCGTTTCCGTTGACCTTTGCGTAGACGGTGTCGGCGTTGTTGGTGATGCCCACATCCGCCACGTCGCGCAGGTGCACTTCCTTGACCGAGTCAAGGTCGAGCGTGAACAGCACGGTGTCTTTGAGTTCGCTGATGTCTTGGTATTCGTCGCCGACGCGCACGAGGTACTTCTGCCCCTCTTCGCTCAAATAGCCGGCGGGCATGGAGAAGTTTTGCGCGGCAATGATCTGCCCGATCATCTCAACGGTGATCACGCCGTCCAGCTTGGCGTCCTTAAACGCCTCTTCGCGCTTGTCTTCAAACTCCTTGCGCGCCTCGCCCAGTTCTTTTTGACCCTTTTCAATCTGGGCGGAAGCGGTCTTCAGCTGGCTCTTGACGGTCTTGCGCGTCTGGGTGAGCTGCGTTTTCGCGTCCTCTAAATTGGTGTCTTGATCGATGCCTTCCATGAGGCCGCCGGGCACAATACCCTGCTCGAGCTTGGCGACCATCATGTCAATTTGGGAAATGCCGCCCTGCATTTGGGGAATCGCCGCTTCAAGTTCCGCCAGCTGCTTTTCCATGCCGGTCAGCTGCCCGTCGGCTTCCGCCAATTTGAGCAGACCCTGATAGCCGGAGGAATGCTTGATGCCCGCGATCAGCCCTTTAAGCTGCGCGATCTCGCCCTCGAGGCGCGCCTTTTCCGCCCTCAGCGCATCCTCGTCCATCAGCGCGTCGGCGCTGGCGCTCGAGAACAACTCAAAATCCGCGCCCAAGCGATCAAACGCGCGCGCGTTGTGCAAATCCTTCCGCGCCGATAAGGCGACATCCGCGTTCGCGCGGGGATGCGCGGCGCCCGGCTTGCGCTTGGAGGACGCGGTGCCCGGCTTGGAGTTAACCGGCGCGCTCGTGCGCTTGGGCTTGCTCGGCGCGTCCGTCGTGACCTGCTCGTGCGGCGTGGCGCTCGGGTGCGACGCAAGGTCGATATCCGTGATCTTTTCGCCGGATTTGATCAGCTTCTTCGGGTCTTCCAGCACGCCCGCGGGCGTGGGGGAGGGCGATGGGGCGGGCGTGGGCGCCAAGGTGGGCGCGGGTGTGCGCAGACCTAACTGCTCGTCGACCTTGTCAAGCGCGGCCTGCGCGGTCGCCACCTGCGCCTCGTATTGCGCGATGCGTCCGCTCAATTCCTCGAGCGTGCGCCTGTCCGCGTCGCTCATGCGCGAAGCGGACATCTGCGCGATGCCCGCCTTGAGAGCGGGGATGGCGGCCTGCGCCTGCGCGAGCTGCTGAACCAGCTGCTGCTTTTTTTCGCCCAATTGGCTGATGGCGGGGCCGAGTTTTCCCTGCCCCTCTTCCAGCTGCTTGAGGCCGTCGTCTATCTGGTTGAGGCCCGCCTTGCCCTTGCGGTCCAGCATTTTTTTGGCGTCCAGCAACTTGTTTTCGCCGTCAATCAACTTGAGCTCCACCTTGTAAAGCTCGGCGTCCACTTCCTTTAAGATCTTGGAGTTGATCTGGTCGATCAGCGATTGCTCGATGGTCACCGTGACCTCTTCTTCGATCAGGCCGTTGGCCGTGACCGATGCGACGCCGTCGATGCCCTCGAGTTGGCTGAGCAATGTGTCGTCCACATAGCCGGAAAGCCCGATCACGTCCATGTCGTCACGGTCGACCGAGGCGACCATGACCGGCAGCATGTCGGGGTTTAGTTTCATCATGACCGGCGCGCCGACCTCGTCGGGCCAGTTGGGCTTGACCAAGTCGATCTTGGCGTTGAGCTCGATCATGGCGGTGTCCATGTTGGCGTTGTCGTTAAACTGAAGCGTAATGGTCGATACGTTTTCACCCGAGGTGGAGGAGATGTTCTTGAGTTCGCCGACGGTAGACATGGCGGCTTCGAGCGGCTTGGTCACCGTGCTTTCAACAGATTCCGGGCTTGCGCCGATGTAGGAAGTGTACACGACCACGTACGGCAGATTCATGCTGGGCAGCAGGTCGGTGGTCAGGTTCATAAAGGAAATGCCGCCGAGCACAAGCACCAGGATGATGCCCACAATAACCGTATAAGGCTTTTTGACGCTAATCTTTGAAAACACGGTGACAGAGCCCTCCTTGCGCAGGTCTTCCGTCTTCATTATATGACGGGCATTTGCGCCCGTCAATCCATTTCAGTCTAACTCAACTGAAGTTTCAATTTGTCAACATAATTGGCCGGAAATGCCAGTTTAAAGGCCGACGGTGGTCAGTAAATCACGATTTTCGCGCCCGCGCCCAGCGTTTGCACGAGCGACTTCATCACCCGCTCGTCAACCGCGATGCAGCCGCCGGTTGACTTGCTGCGCCCCTTGCAGTGCAGAAAGATCGCCGAGCCCTTGCCCGCCACGCCCTCTTTGTTGTAATCGACAAACAGGCAATAGTTGTAGTTGGGCGCGTATTTGATCAGCTGCTCGTCGGCCCTGGAGGGCTTGTAATCGGGCGCCTTGCGCGTGTCCACCAGTCGGTTGTAGTTTGGGCCGTTCTGCCCCGACCAATAGTGATACTTGCTTACCTTGAGGTAGCCCTTCATGCGCGCGCCCGGGTTCGCCTTGATGCCAAAGGGCGTCGTCAAATTGAACGTGCCGGTGGGCGTCTTGCCGTCGCCCTCGCGCGTCTTGTCGATGCCTTCTTTGCCCACAAACGCGGACGTGGTATATTGCTTGAGCCACTTGCCGTCCTTTTTTTCATACAGCGCAAGGACGGCGCTTGATCCGCCCTTGTACGCCACGCCCACGATCTGCGTGGCGTTCTTTGCGGCCGGCTTGAGCGCGTCTGGGAGAACATCCCCGCTTGGCGCAAGCTCGGGCAGCGCCAGACTTCCGCCGTTTGACGAAATCACCAGCACGCCGCTTGGGTAACCCGCCTTGCGCGCGACCGGCGCCGTGTAGTGCTTGAAGGGCATGCCCAGATATTTGAGCAGCCGCACGTCGGCCGTCAACAGCTTTCCGTCCTGATGCAGCGTCTTTGCCTTGAGCGGCTGCTTCTTCCCATCCACAAGCGCGGCGCGCGTGTCCAGCCGAATCTGCGCGCGCGTGCCGTCGGCGCACGAAATGAGGGCGCTCTTTCTGTCCTTGGACACATCACACGAAAGGCCGAGCGCTTTGCATACCGCCTCGATCGGCATCATCAAGACGCGCCCGTTTTTGAACAGATACCCCGTCGCGTCAGAAAGCGTCACCGCCTTCCCGTTCACCACCAACCCATACGTCTCAAGCTTGCTCGGCGCCGCATAGCCCGGCACACACATGGCCAAAAGCATGATCGTCAACAAGGCACAAGTCAAAATTCGCTTCATCATGTCATCCCCCTTCGCCCATCAAGGGCCATATCTACCCCTGATTCTACCACATATTCCGTGCCTCGTAAAGCATATGGGTCAAAAATATTTCAAATATTACGAAAATGTCTATTTAAAAACAATTGCAACTCACCCCGCAGTCTGCTATAATATAGCGGTGTGCTGAAATGGCGGAACGGCAGACGCCGGAGACTTAAAATCTCCTGTCCGCAAGGGCGTGCGGGTTCGAGTCCCGCTTTCAGCACCATATTTCAACTGGGCAGTTGATAGAATAAGAGCCGTCATGAAAATGACGGCTCTTATTCTATATTTGGGAAAAAAGCAGGGAAATAGGTTGAATTACGCCATTAAAACGGATTATGTGCTTGTGCATCCGTCATTTATTCGGATGCGAGCTTGCCTGCGTCCGCCTCAGTTCGCACGCGGCGATCAAAGATCAGCCGCAAATTTGCACCCCCCTGCCCGGTGCTGAAGGCTATCGCTTTTTTATATCAATGGTTGCCCGCCCCAAGTGAATACCCTGCATCGCGGGGTATTCACTTTTTTGCACCCCCTAATTCCAAATTGCATCCCCCTGTTTTTGGGCAATCAGTATATTCATCATAGGCAGCCTGCGGAGGATTTAACGCCTCAACGTCCCCTCGCAGGTTGCTCGAATGGTTGAGGGGTGAGGCTTATGGTCAGAGACCGCGCATACCACCGTTGGCGCAGATGGCGCGCAATCCGCCGGAAGATCGGGATGTTGCGTCGCATTGGTGGAAACGAGCATGTACAGGCAT
>JAVXNW010000012.1:0-37210 GCA_036645575.1 Clostridia bacterium
TGGTGTGGAGGGGGGCGAGTAGCCCCTCCTCCGCGTTCAATAACCCGCGTGAGCGCCAGCACGGCACCGCAGTGCCGTGCGTCTTAGTATCCGATGGATTTTCCGTCGCGGCGCGGATCGGATGCGCCGGAGATGGTGCCGTCCTTTTCGTACTTGACCGCCTGAACGGAGCCAAAGCTGCGGTTCCAAGCGTCGCTTGATTCGACCTCGTGACCCATGGCGACCAGCTTGTCGATGACCGCCTGATCGATCAGGTTTTCATACTTGATGACGGCGCTGGTGTTGTCGGAGAAGCGCGGGCTGTTGACCGCTTCCTCGGCGGAGAGGCCAAAGTCCACCATGCGGCTGATGACCTGCGAGACGGCGGCGATGATGGTGGTGCCGCCGGGGCTGCCCAGCACCGCAAAGGGCTTGCCGTCGGGATCCATGACGATGGTCGGGCTCATGGAGGATAGCGGCTCCTTGCCGCCCGCGACCGCATTGACGCTGGTGGGGTCGGTGGAGAAGTCGGCCATGGTGTTGTTCATCACAAATCCGTAGCCATCGACAACCACCTTGCTGCCAAAGATGCCGTTGACCGATTTCGTGCAGGCGACCATGTTGCCGTCCTTGTCGACGATCGAGAAGTGCGTGGTGTCCTCATGCTCGTATAGCCAAGGATCGTCGCACGTGTAGGTCTGCGCCTTGGCGGGATCGATCTTCTGGGCGAGCTTCTTGGCGTAATCCTTGCTGAGCAGCCCGGTGATCGGCACGTCCACATACTCAGGATCGCCCATGTACATCGCGCGGTCCGCATAGGCCATCTTGAAGGCCTCAGAGAACATGTGGATGTAGTCGGCGGAGTTGTCGCCCATGGCGGATAGGTCAAAGTTCTCCAAGATGTTGAGGATTTCGATGATGATCGTGCCGCCCGAGGATGCCAGCGGGGAGGAGATGACCTGATAGTCGCGGTAGGTGCCCTTGACCGGCTCGCGAATGATCACGTCGTAGTCCTCGAGGTCCTTCATCGTGAACAGTCCGCCGTACTTGTTGACGTCGCGGACAATCGCCTCGGCGATCGGCCCCTTGTAGAAGCCGTCGCGCCCTTCGGCAATGATCTTTTCGAAGGTGTTGCAGATGTCCTTGTTGACGAGGGTCTCGCCCACTTCGTAGGGGAACCCGTCGGGCGTCAGGTAGACCTTGCCCAGCGCCGGGTAGGCGACCATCGCGTCGTAGTTGTTCTTGATGTCGCCGCCCAAGGTGGGCGTCACGACAAAGCCGCCGGAGGCCAGGTCGATCGCCGGGCGAATGACCTGCTCGCGGGTCATGGTGCCGTATTTTTCGAGCGTATAGAGGAAGCCCGCCACATCGCCCGGCACGCCGGAAGCCAAGCCGCCCACGCCATTGCTGCCTCCAATGACCTTGCCGGTCTCCTCGTCCACCACCCACATCGCCGGGGACGCGTGCTTGGGCGCGCGCTCGCGGAAGTCAATGAAGGTGGTCTTGCCGGACTTGGCGTCATAACAGGTGATGAAGCCGCCGCCGCCAAGGCCTGAGGAGTTCGGCTCGACGACGCCTACCGCGAATCCGACGGCGACCGCCGCGTCAAACGCGTTGCCGCCCGCCTCCAGAATGTCGATACCGATCTTCGCCGCCTCGTACTTCGGCGCGGACACCATGCCCTTGCTCCCGGTCGCACTGCGATTGGTGCGCAGCATCACGCCGCTTTCGTCAAATAGCGAGAATCCCTGCCCATCGGTGACCATGCCCATCTGCGCAAACGCGACGGACGAGAGCAGCGCAAGGATCAGCACCAGCGCGACGGATAACCTCAGCATCTTCTTCATACCTGTTCCTCCTTCTTTCGATTCCCCATCGTGTCATAAACCGAAAACGACCGCCGATCCCCATGACCCGCAGTCGAATCGTCGCGCGCTAAACAGCGGGTTTTCGTTAAGTCGGCCTGACAAGTGTGCTTTCTCTTTACCTATCATCCCCGCTTATTTAGTATAATAGTCGTTTTGATGGTGTTTGTCAAGCTGGATTTCGCAATTCGACCCATTGTTTGGATATCTGATAACAATGGGGCGGTGGCTTGGCTTGCCGGGCGTTTCGGGCGCAAAAAACAAGGCGGCGCCGGCAATGCCGGGCCGCCCATGCGCAGCTATTGTTCAAATTTCACGTTGATAGCGCCTGTGCCGGTTTTGGCGTTCAGCTTGCGCGGACCGCCCGCGCGCTCTTGCGGGAGGCTGGAAAAACCGGTCCCGGTTCGCGCTTGAATCGCGTAGTCGGCCTGCGCGCCCGCAAGCGTTCCCGAGACGTTTCCGGTGTCGGCGCTCAGCACAATGTCCTGGGCGTCTACGCCCTCGAGCGCAATCGACCCGGTGCCGGCGGTCGCGCGAAGTTCGCGCACGCGCGCCTGCCTGAGATCAATCCTTCCGGTGGCCGTCGTGGCCGCAAGGCGATCCGCACTCAACTGCTCGAGCGACAGCGTGCCCGTCGATGTCGTAACGTCGATCGACTCCGCCGTGACATTGTCTGCCCGCACGTCTCCGGTCGCGTTGTGAAGCGTGAGCGCAGTTGCCGAAACACCCGAAGCCGCGATTTTTCCGGTGCTGTTGGATAGCGCAATCGGAACCATCAACCCCTTGGGCACATACACCTTGACCCCGGCGTCCGCAAGGCCAAAGCTCAACTGAACCAGCCGCTCAAACCATTTGTATTCAGAAACATACTCGATCGCAAGCACGCGCTCGGCATCCACGCCCACTTGGTAGCGCTCGTTCCGGCCAAAAGTGACGGACACGTGCACCGATTCGTCGGAACTTGGCAGGATGCTGATGTTGGCGTCGCCGTTGCTCACCCGAATCGCGCCCACATCTTGCGCCGAAAAGGTGTGCGCTTGCGTCGTGTAAGGCCCCTGCGTGTCCAGCTTGTTTAGGTCAAATTCCGCCATCGCAAACCCGGCAATTGCCAATATCAATCCCAGCGCCATCGCAATACACGCAATAAGTTGATGCTTTTTCATCTAGTTCCGCTCCCTTCCCACGATCAAATGCTTCATCGCGCGCGTTGTCAGCACGCTCAAGCGCACCATCTGGTCAAGTAGGCCGCGCATGAGCGGCGCGCACAGTAGCCCGATTCCCCCCACAATCAGCCCCGCACCCATCAGCACAAGGCCGGGCGGCAGCATGGTGAACGCGCGCAGCGCGCCCGCCACGAGACACCCAACGCCCGAGACGATCAGCGCCACCTCCGCCGCCGCCAACGCCACCGCCACCGCCCACACAGACGCCAGCAGCGCAAAGACCACCGCCACCACCACGATTAAAAACGGCGTCGCCAGGATGAGCATGAAGACGCTTACGTGGCTGCGCGGCTTTTGAAGCACCTGCCCCTCCCGCAATCGCGCGGCAATCACGCTCACCGGCTCGAGGTTGGCCACCGCCTGCGCCTCGCTCATGCCCTCCTCCATCCGATCCTCGAGCAACTCGCGGTAAAACCCGATCGACTTTTTCCGCTCGACCGCGCTAAATCCCTCAAGCGCCCGCGACAGTTCCTTCAAAAACTCATCCTTGTTCACGCCCGTACCCCTCCTCGATGAAGTGATGAATCGCCGTCATCTGATCCCATTCGTCTAAAAACTCCCGAATCTTCTCGCGCCCCATGTCGGTCAGATGGTAGTACTTGCGCAGGCGTCCACTGTGCTCCTGCGTATAGACCGTAAGGCAGGTCGCGCTCTCCAATCGCCTGAGAATCGGATAGAGCGTGGATTCCGAAATGGCCACAACGCCCGACACATCCTTGATGATCTGATACCCGTAAGAATCGCCCGGCAAGAGCGCCGTCAGGATGCCGATCTCCAATAGCCCTTTCTTCAATTGCGCATCCAAGAAAACGCCTCCCTTCGCATAGTACTATACACCGCATAGTACTACGTGTCAAGTAGCGTCGCGTGTTAATTTTTGCGCATACCGTTGCGCCCGTTCCGGGATGAGCACGGGCATAAAAAGCCGCCCGCCAACGGCACGACGCCATGGACGGACGGTTTTGATGCGTTATTTTGACCCAGCTTGACCCGGCGTTCGATCCGGGGAGCGATCCAATTTGACCTGAAAATGAGTCGATCCAGAAGTTGGCTCTTTGTTTAGTCGCGCAAATATTTGAGGTATTTCACCTGCACCCAGCCTTTTTTGCCGTTGGACAGCTTGACAAGACCCCATCCGCCCTGCTTGCTGCCCAGACGAACGACGGTGCCGCGCTTGATCGTGCCCAATTTATCGGACGAAGCGCGCGGACCATTGCGCACGGTGAGTTTGCTGGTCTTGTACACGGTGTAGTAAGCGTTTTTCTTAATCGTCTGGACGAGCGGCTTTAAGTAGTCGCGAAAGACGTACCCCTCGGTGCCGTCCTTTGCCATGACCTTCCACCAAGTCTTGCTCGTGGCCTTGTGAATCACCTTTTCGCCCTTGTGTAGCCGTCCGACAACCTCGGATTGACCGTCGGGCTTTGCGTGCAGACGCAGGCCGCTGACCCGTGAGGCGTATGTCTCGCCGACCTTGGCGGAGGCGGGCGTTGCGAAGATTCCCATCGAAAGCACCAAGATACAGATCACACACAACAGCCGTTTAACCTTCGTCATACCGTTTCGCATTTTACGTTCCTCTCGCCGACATCTCACGGCGCAAAGCCCGGTGGCTTGCCCGCTTCCGGCACACATATTGATGTATAGATCATAGCATAAGCAGGTCCCTTTGTAAAGGTACAATCCCGTCAAAAGGATTACACAAGCATTGCAGTTTTTGCCATATCCTATGCCACTTTTCGCGCTACACGCATCGATATTGCCGCCAAGCGCGCGCGGCACGGGTATTTGCCATTATTTGCCATCGCCCTGCCTGTTGAGGCGCGATACTTCGCCTATGCAGAAGTCGCACAGCTCGCGCGCAAATTCCGCGTCGGCGGATTCGGCGACCACCACGCACTCGCGCTTGTCGCCGCAGGGGCTGATCCATGCCCAGCCACCCTCGCGGTTGAGCGTCACCCCATCGGTCAAATCGGCCTCCGGCAACGCCTCCGCGAGCATGCGCAGCAAGCGCCCCTTGTCCTTAAGCGCCATCGGGATCACCTGAGAATGGCGATGCGCCACCGGGAACTGCCTGATCGCGCCGCGCAGCGACAGGTGATTGCGCGCAAGGCAGCCCAGCACCCGAAGCGAGCAGGCAATCCCGTCAAAGTGCAGCGCAAATTGATCGGGCGCGCGCGCAAGCAGCGCTGCCTGAAAGGCCGCGTCCCCGCTTCCCGACCAGTCCACCTGAACGCCGTAGCGCCCCGCCAGTTCCATTGCGGCATGGGTCGCGCCGCGCGGAAGCACGAGCGTCTTTTCGCCCGCCTCCAGCGCGATCCAGCTGATGAGCAGCGTGCGCTCGCCCTCCGTCAGCATCCCTTGCCCATCGGCAAAGTCGCACTTTTCGCCGCTCTCGCCAAGCCATACGCCCACTTCGTCTGGCCCAAGTTCCATCAGCTCCTCCTCCCATTCCGCGCGAACCGATATCCCCGCGCGGCGGTACGCGCGCTCGCACAGGTAGAGCAGCATCTCCGTCTGGCCGTAGACCGCCGCGCGCACATTGCCCATCTGAACGCCCGACAAGTTCGCCTGACGAATCAGCGCGTTCACGTAGCCAAGGTCGGTCGCGCCCATCGCAATGGGCGGCTTGGTCACGCCGGAAAAGGGCATCGCATAGTCGGCCCGGGCAATGAGTCCCAGCACCTTGCGCGCCTGCTCGCGCCCAAGCACCTGCCCTTCGCCCAAAAGCGGCAGCATTCGGTCGCGCGACACGTGAATCGCGCCGTCCGCCGCGCATTGGTCAAGCGCGAAGCGGGTCTGCGCCACCGTGGACGCGCCAATGTCGATCACCTGCACGCCCTGCGCCATGAGGCCTGCTTCGACCGCGTGCCGACACGCGAGCGCCACCGCGGACGCGTCGCGCGCCACCAGCACCTCGCGCATCTTGAGCGCCTCGGCAAAGGCCTGCGCGTTGATCACCGCCTCGGCGGGCGCGCAGTCGGCAAACGCGCCGTCGGTCAGCCGCTGCACCCGCCCCGCGCCCCACACCACGTTCTGGTCCACGCGCTCGCCATCCGCGACCACCTTGTGCGGCCACACCTTGACCCCCGGCATCAACACCGCGCCCTCGCCCAGCATCGAATCCTCGCCCAGCACGCTCTCCTCAAAGGCGGAGGCGTCCGCGCCCGTGACCGCGCCGCCCAGCAGCACGGTTCCGCGCATCTGCCCCATCTTCCCCACGTGCGCGCCGCGCCAGATCACCGAGCGCTTGACGCCCGCGCCCTCGTCCACGACAGCGCCCGCGCCAAGCACCGTGTAGGGGCCAATGCGCGCGCCGGGCGCCACGCGCGCGCCGCTGCCGATAAAGCAGGGCGCCTCGAGCACCGCGCTCTTGTCCACGATCGCGCCCGCCATTCGGTTGACGCCGCCGGGGCGCAAATCGCGCGCGAGCGCCATCTTCCCGTCCAGCATATCCGCGTTGGCGCGCAGGTACGCGCCCGTGTCGCCGATGTCGCACCAGTAGCCGTCCATCAGGTAGCCGTAGACCGGAAGCCCCGCCTCCACAAGTTTTGGAAACAGCTCGCGGCCAAAGTCGCAGGGCTTGTTGTCCGGAATATACTGGAGCACTTCCGGTTCGAATAGGTAGATGCCCGTGTTGACCGCGTCCGAACACACTTCGCCCCAGCCCGGCTTTTCGACAAAGCGCTCGACGCGGCCGGCGGAATCGGTCAGCACCACGCCATATTCAAGCGGCGTCGCGACCTTCTTGAGCACCATCGTCGCAAGCGCCTTTTTCTCCTTGTGAAAGGCCAGCGCGCTTTTCAGGTCGCAGTCGGTCAGCCCGTCGCCGGACAGTACCACAAACGTCTCATCCAGCATTTTTTCCGCCTGCTTGACCGATCCGGCGGTGCCCAGCGGCGTGTTCTCGGTATAATAGGTGAGGCGCAGGCCGTAATCGCTCCCGTCGCCAAAGTAGTCGGTCACGCGGCCGGGCAGATACATGAGCGTCACCGCCGCCTCCGTGACGCCGTGCCGTTTGAGCAGCTCGAGCGCGTAAGCCATCACCGGCTTGTCCATGACCGGCACCATCGGTTTGGGGCAGGAACAGGTCATCGGCCGAAGCCGCGAGCCCTCGCCGCCCGCCATGATTACCGCCTTCATAGGTCCCTCCTCCGGGCACAACCGCCCGCTTTTTCCCCTATTTTTGCCGGTTCGCCTAGAAAAAATACATGCGCATCATTTTATGCGCGACACGCCGCAAACATGTGCGCGTGGCGATCGGACATGGGCGAAACGCTCCGCAAGCATGGGCGCGTGGCGATCGGGACATGGGCGAAACGCGGTGGCGGGCGCGTTAAGCCGATTCACGGCTGGGGGGCGCTGGCGGTTTAACCAATCTTTTACCTTCTCTGATATTGACTTTCCTTGATCATTGTTTTATAATACAGACGTCAACAAAAAAGAGGCTCCGACGGGGAGCCCTGAAGACCTTATAAGTTAGAAGAGAAAAAACGAACGAACCATTTAGGAGGGATTTATGATGACCATGCTCATGCCGTATCACACCAACCGCCACCCGGTGACCCACGCCGATTTCGGCCCATTTGACGACTTTTTCCGGCCCTTTTTTGTGGATGGTTCCAATAGCCAGCTCAGCCTGCGGGTTGACGTAAAGGACGAGGGCGACCACTACACCTTGGCGGCCGACCTGCCCGGCATCAAGAAAGAAGACGTGTCCATCGAGATCGAGGAGGGCGTATTGACCATCTCGGCCGAGGTAAACCGCCAGAATCGCGAAGAGAAGGATCACTACGTCTACAACGAACGCCTAAGCGGCAAGGTGTCGCGCTCCTTTACGCTCAGCGGCATCGACGAATCCGCGATCAGCGCGGCCTGCGAAGATGGCGTGCTCAGGCTCACGCTGCCCAAGCAAGCGGAAGAAGTCAAAAACGCCCGCAAGATCGCCATTCAATAGCGCAAAGGTCGCCAAAAAGCGCCCGGGATTTCACAAAATCCCGGGCGCTTTGCGTCTAAATTTTTAAGGCGGACGTGATACTTGCCAAATTAATCTGCCCGGCGTATGATGGAAGGCATGATAAAGGGGTGTGTGTGATGACCGAACGGCTTTATTATGACGACGCGTATCGGGTCGATTTTTCTGGGACGGTGCTCGACGTGCGGGAGGACGCGCGCGGCTTTCTGGTTCAAATGGATCGATCGGCATTTTATCCGACATCGGGCGGGCAGCCCTACGACACCGGAACGCTTGGCGGCGCGCAGGTGCTGGACGTGTTTGTGGACCAAGCGGGCGAGGTTATCCACCTGCTCGACCGGGCGCTGACGCCGGGTCAAGTGGCCTGCGGGCACGTTGACTGGGCGCGGCGCTTTGACCACATGCAGCAGCACGCGGGCGAGCACATGCTGGCCGGCGTACTCTACACGGTCCTTGGCGGGCACACGATCGGGCTGCACTTGGGAGAAGACGTATCGACGATCGACGTGGAACTGCCCGGCGGGCAGATGCGGGTGTCGCGCGCGACGCTCGACGAAATCGAGGAGCGCGTGAACCGGCAGATTCAGCAGGATCTGCCGATCCGCTGCTGGTTTCCGACCGAACAGGAGCTGCTAGACGCGCCTGTGCGCAAGCCCCCGACGGTCAAAACGCACATCCGGCTGGTTCAGGTGGGCGACGTGGAATGCGTCGCGTGCGGCGGAACGCACCCAAGCGCCACCGGGCAGATCGGCCTGATCAAGGTGCTCGACGCGCGCCCCAGTCGCGGCAAGATGCGCGTGACGTTCGTGTGCGGCCTGCGCGCAACGCGCGACTATCAGGCGCGCTTTCACGCCTGTGAAGACGCGTGCGCGTCCCTGTCGACCGGCGTCCCCGCGCTGCCTGAGGCGGTCTTGAAGGTGCTCAAGCGCCTGCACGAGGCCGAGCGCGCGCTCAAAGGCCTCCAAATGCAGGGCGCGCTTGCGCAGGCGGAAGCGCTTTTGTCGCGCGCGACGCGCCTTTCGGACGGTTGGCGCGCGGTGTGCGCGGTGCTTGACGAACTGGATCAGGCGGCGCTGGTGGAACTAGGAACGCACCTTGCCCAAAGCGGGCGCACCTATGCGCTGCTTTCCTCGGGCGAAGCGGACGCGCGGCTGGTGTTTTGCGCGTCCCCCGAGGCGCGCGTGCCCATGGGCGCGTTGCTTTCGCGGGTGGTCAAGCCCTTGGGCGGCAAGGGCGGCGGGCGGGCCGATCTCGCGCAGGGCGCGGGGCCGGGGCGCGCGTCGCTTCAAGCGGCGCTGTCCCTACTGGAATTACCCGGAATATAAGGGAGGACGACCTACATGAACAGACCTTACGACGCGGTGATCTTTGACATGGATGGCACGATCCTCGACTCGATGGGCTATTGGCGCAAGCTCAACGCGGACTTTCTGGCCGCGCGCGGCTTAGAAGCGCCCGAGGAAATTCGCGCGGACCTGATGAGCACGTCAAACCGCGTGTGCGCCCGGCTCTACGCCACCAAGCTCGGCCTTGACATGACGCCCGAACAGGTGCTCGCGGAGTACCGCGCGCGCATGGCGGTCTATTACCAAAATGACATCCTGCCCAAACCCCACATCGCGCAGTACCTTTCTTGGCTCACCGATCAGGGCATTTCCGTGTGCGTGGGCACCGCGTCGCCCCAATCGCTCGCGCTCCCGGCGCTTGCACGGCATCATCTGCTCGAAAAATTTGCGTTCGTCGCCTCGGCGTTCGACCTGCAAATGAAAAAAGAGCTGCCCGGCTTTTACGAGTATATTGCGGATAAGCTGGGCGTCCCCTGCGATCGGTGCGTGATGTTTGAGGACGCGCTCTACGCCATGAAGGGCGCGAAACTCGCCGGGATGCAGGTCTACGGCATTGCCGATCCGATTCAGCAGCCCTATCAAGCGGAAATTCGCGCGCTTTGCGACCGCTATATCCACGATTATGCCGAATTAATGATTTGACGAATCGCAAAATAATCTGTATAATAAGGACAATGATTGCCTCCCCGATAAACCTGCGTCATCCTGCCCTTGGGGAAAACGAAAGGAGCGATTCACATGGCTGAGGGAAATATCAAGCGCCGCGACATTTCGGTGCTGAACTGGCTGGGCACGCTTTTCTTGTCCATCATCCCGGGCGTCAATCTGGTCATGTTCTTTGTCTGGGCCTTCGCAAGCAAGCGCGCGACCAAGCGTCATTTCGCCATCGCGGCGCTGATCCTGACGGTCTTGCTGCTCGTGGTGGGCGTGCTCGCGTGCGCGCTGTATGGCGGCGCGATCGTCGGCTTCCTAGAGCGCCTAACCCCTTCCGCCGCGCCGACTCCCCCCATCGCCCCCATCGCCTAAAGCGCATACGTCAGGGGACGCGTCCATTCGTTTTTGTTGCCATTCATCGATTGATGCGTGGCGATTTTCCGAGCGTTCCCGCAGGCCATTTGAGCGCCGCGCCTTCCTTGGGCGACAACGCCGTCCAAGGAAGGCGCGGCGCGGTGCGGATTGCAACGCTTCAAGCGCCTCTGTGCCGCCCATGCCGCTTCCCTTGCCCATGCCGGCAAGGGATCAACAAATGCACGGCAAAAGGCGTCAAAAAACAGGAAAACGAACGTAGCGCTCGGTGACAGGTTTAGATTGAACGTATCTCTATTTTGTCATTTGCTATTTTGTCCGGAATATTGTATAATATTTAACGATTTCACTTAAGGAGTTTCATTCACATGATCATTAAAATATGCGTCGGCAGCGCGTGCCACCGTCGCGGATCATACAAGTTGATCGACCGGCTCACCGCGTTGATTCAACAAAAGGGGATTTCCGAGCAGGTTCAGGTGGTGCCTGCGTTTTGTTTGCAACACTGTGGAAACGGCGTCACGATGCAGATTGACGAGCAAATCGTGGAGGGCGTAAGCCTTGCCAACCTCGACGACATCTTTGAACAGCAGGTGCTCGAGGCGCTGAACGCATGAGCATCATTCGCTTTGAAAACACGCAGTGCAAGGACTGCTACAAGTGCATCGGGCATTGCCCGGTCAAGTCCATCGAGATGCGCGCCCATCAGGCGCAGATCATCGAGCGGGACTGCATTTTGTGCGGCACCTGCACCGTCGTCTGCCCGCAAAAGGCCAAGCACGACGAAAGCGACGTGCTCAAGATCAAGGCGCGCATGAAGGAAGGCGCGTGCGTGATCGCGGCCGTCGCGCCGTCCTACATCGCCTATTTTGCCGCCAATGACTTTGTCGAAATGCGCGCGGCGCTTTGCGTGTTGGGCTTTTCTCAGGCGCGCGAGACGGCGGAGGGCGCCTATCAGGTGAAGTCCGAATACGAGCGGCTGCTCCGCGCGGGCACGCAGCGCACGATGGTCTCCTCCTGCTGCGCGTCGGTCAACGCCTACGTCCAAAAGCACCTGCCCGAGGCCATCCCCTACTTGGCCCCGGTCAAGACGCCGCTTCAGGCGCAGGCCGAGATGATCCGCCGGGACACGCCGGACGCCGTGATCGTATTTATCGGCCCGTGCATCGCCAAAAAGGGCGAATGCGCCGCGCGCAATTCGTTGGTCGATTACGCGATCACCTTTGGCGACCTGCTCACATGGCTGGACGACGAGCAGGTCTCCTTCCCCGAGATGGAATCGAGCGACGCCGCGCGCCTCTCCAGGCTCTTCCCCATCGAGGGCGGCATATTGCGCACGATGCAAAAGGAGCCGTCCTACACCTACCTGTCGGTCAGCGGCGCGCAGGCGTGCATGGAGACGCTCAGGGATGTGGTGGCGCACAAGCTGGAGGACTGCTTTATCGAGATGAATTTTTGCGAGGGCGGCTGCGTGGGCGGGCCGTCGTTTCGCCGAAAGCAGATCGGTTCGGCGCGCGCGACTCGCCTGGTCAAGCGCGACGCGCAGAAAGGCGGCGAGGGCGACTTTGCGCCCGTAGCCATCAACATGGCCCGCGCGTTTCAAAACGAGCAAATGCGCATCGTCGAGCCGACCGAAAAGCAGATTTCGGCGATCTTTCAAAAGATGGGCAAGGAAGGCAAGGAAGACGAGCTGAACTGCGGCATGTGCGGCTACGCCTCCTGTCGTGAAAAGGCGATCGCGGTGTTTCTCGGGCGCGCGGAAATTTCGATGTGCCTGCCCATGATGAAAAAGCGCGCGGAGTCCTTTTCAGACAAGGTCCTCTCGGTGACGCCCAACGCGGTGATCGCGGTTGACATGGACCTAAAGATTCACGAGATCAACCACGCCGCCCTTGAGATATTTGGCCTTGAGCACGCGGACATCATCGGCCAGCCGGTCTCCCGGATTCTCGACGAGTTCGACTTTGTGGACATGCTCGCCAACCGCAAGATGACGCTCAAAAAGCGCGTCTACCTGGCCGAATACAGCGCCTACCTCGACCAATCCTTCTTCTTTGACCCGCAAAGCGGCATCATCGTGCTGATCATGGCCAACATCACTTCCGAGCGCCAAAAGCGCGCGCGGCTGATGAGCGTCAGGATGCGCGCGGCCAACATGGCCGACGACATCGTGGAAAAGCAGCTGGGCATCGTGCACGAGATCGCCTCGCTCCTTGGTGAATCGGCCGCGGACACGAAGGCCGCCATCGCCGACCTCAAAAACGCCATTCTGCTCGACATCGAGGAAGACCAGCATGAATGAGCTTTTTATCGAGTACGGGCACGTGTCGGTCAACAAGCAGGGCGAAAGCATCTGCGGGGACAGCTTTGAGATCCTCAAAAACGGCTCAAAGCGCATCTTCGTGTTGTCAGACGGACTGGGCAGCGGCGTAAAGGCCAACATCCTCTCCACATTGACCGCCAAAATCCTAAGCTCGCTCCTTGCGCGCAACCTGCCCATGGAGGAGTGCGTACAGACGGTCGCCTCGACGCTTCCGGTCTGCCAGACGCGAAAGTTGGCCTACGCCACCTTTACCGCCATTTGCATCGAGGGAAGCGCGGCCTACCTTTCGCAATACGACAACCCGCCGGTGATCCTGATGCGCGGCGGCAAGTGCATCGACTATCCGCGTCAGGTGCAGTTCATCGGCGAAAAGGAGATCCACGTGAGCCAACTTGCGCTTGAGGAGGGCGACTTTCTCGTGATGATGAGCGACGGGGTCACCCACGCGGGCATTGGCAAGGTGATGCCCGCGGGCTTTTCGCAAAAGGGCGTCACGGATTTGCTCGCGCAGTGGTATACCCCCGAGATCGCCCCGCAGCGCATGGCGGCGACCATCGCGGACGCCTGCTTGGCCGTCAGTCTGGGCGCGCCCGACGACGACCTGACGGCGCTCGTGTTAAAGGTGGAGCGGCGCAAGGTCGCCAACCTCATCATCGGGCCCCCGCAGCACCGCGAGGACGACGAGAAAATCCTGCGCATGTTCTTTGCCAAGGAGGGCTATCACATCGTCTGCGGCGGCTCGACCGCCTCGGTGGTCGGGAATTTTCTGGGCAAACCGGTGATCCCGCTGATCGACACGGGCGATGACGACATGCCGATCATGGCCTCGATCGAGGGGGTTGACCTCGTGACCGAGGGGGTGATCACCTTGCAGCACGTGGTGGAGCTTGCCAAGGAATACCAGCGCGACTCGAGCGTATCCCTGCAGCTGTGTCGGCTCAAGGATGGCGCGTCGGCGCTGGCCGGGCTGCTCTTTGAGCGCGCGACCGACGTCAACATCTTTTTCGGGCAGTCCGCCAACCGTGCGCACGAGGTGCTCGACATCGACTTTACCACCAAAGAATCCATCGTCCGAAAGCTCAAGGAGCTGCTGATCCAAATGGGCAAAAACGTCAAGATCAGCCTGTGCTGATGTTATAAAGGGAGGATGCACCATGAACCAAGCGTTTGACTTCACCCCCATCGACCAAATCCTCGTCCAGCACGCCCACAAGGCGAGTCAGGTCATCGCGATCCTGCAAAGCGTGCAAGAATATTATCGCTACCTGCCCGAGGAGTGCTTTGCGTACATCGCGAAAAAGCTGGGCGTATCGGTCGCCAGCATCTACTCGGTCGCGACATTCTACGAGAACTTCTCGCTTTCGCCCAAGGGCAAATACGTCATCAAGGTGTGCGACGGCACCGCCTGTCACGTGCGCAAATCCATTCCCATCCTAGAGCAGCTTCGAAAGGACTTGGCGCTTTCCGAAGAAAAGCCGACCACGGACGACATGCTCTTTACCGTTGAGACCGTGTCGTGCCTGGGCGCGTGCGGCCTAGCGCCTGCGATTACCGTCAACGACGTGGTTCATCCGGCCATGACGCCCGATAAGGCGACAGAATTGCTCAAGCAACTAAAGGAGGAAGCGTAAATGATGCTCAAGACGCGAGAAGATCTCGTGAATGCGCGCGCGCGGTACGCGCGCTCCATTGAAAAGGAAAACCACAAGATTTTGGTCTGCGCGGGCACGGGCTGCATCGCCAGCGGTTCGCTCAAGATCTATGCCGAGCTTAAGCGCTTGATGGACGAAAAGGGCATTGACTGCGAAGTTGAATTGGCGGACGACCCGCACGACGAATCGGTCGGCCTCAAAAAGAGCGGCTGCCACGGCTTTTGCGAGATGGGTCCGCTGGTTCGCATCGAGCCGGAAGGCTATCTGTACACAAAGTGCAAGCTGTCTGACTGCGAGGAGATCATCGACAAGACCATCGTCCATAACGAGCTGGTCGAGCGGCTTGCCTACAAGCAAAACGGCCAAGTCTATGCCCGTCAGGGCGACATCCCCTTCTACAAAAAGCAGACGCGCTTGGTGCTTGAGCACTGCGGCCACATCGACGCGACCTCCATCAAGGAGTACCTGGCGATCGGCGGATACAAGGCGTTTGAAAAGGCGCTGTTTGACATGACGGCGGACGAGGTCATCGCGCAGATCTCCGAAAGCAATCTGCGTGGCCGGGGCGGCGGCGGCTTCCCCACCGGGCGCAAGTGGGCGCAGGTGGCACGCCAGAAATCCACCCCCAAATACGTGGTCTGCAACGGCGACGAGGGCGACCCGGGCGCGTTTATGGATCGCTCGATCATGGAGGGCGACCCGCACCGGATGCTCGAGGGCATGATGATCGCGGGGCTTTCGTGCGGCGCGAGCGAGGGGTATATCTACGTGCGCGCGGAGTACCCGATGGCGGTCGAGCGGCTTCGAAACGCCATCGCGCAGGACGAAGCGTGGGGCTTGCTCGGGGACAACATCTTGGGCAGCGATTTTTCCTTCCATTTCCACATCAACCGCGGCGCGGGCGCGTTTGTCTGCGGCGAGGGCAGCGCCCTGACCGCCTCGATTGAGGGCAAGCGCGGCATGCCGCGCGTCAAGCCGCCGCGCACGGTGGAGCACGGCCTGTACGATCAGCCGACCGTGCTCAACAACGTCGAGACATTTGCCAACGTCGCGCTCATCATCAACCGGGGCGCGGCGTGGTACAAGTCGATCGGCCCCGAGAACAGCCCGGGCACCAAGGCGTTTGCGCTGACCGGCAACATCAAAAACACCGGCCTCATCGAAGTGCCGATGGGCACGCCGCTTGGCGAAGTCATCTTCGAGGTGGGCGGCGGCATGCGCGGGGACGCGGACTTTAAGGCGGTGCAGATCGGCGGCCCGTCGGGCGGCTGCCTGACCAAGGAAAACCTCGAACTGCCGCTCGACTTTGACTCGCTCAAGAAGGTGGGCGCCATGATCGGATCGGGCGGACTTGTGGTCATGGACGAGAGCAGCTGCATGGTCGAGGTCGCGCGCTTTTTCATGAACTTCACGCAAAACGAATCCTGCGGCAAGTGCGTGCCCTGCCGCGAAGGCACAAAGCGTATGCTGGAGATCCTAGAGCGCATCGTGTCGGGAAAGGGCGAGGAGGGCGACATCGACTTGCTGCTGGACTTGGCGGACACCATTTCGAGCACCGCGCTTTGCGGGCTGGGCAAGACGGCGGCGTCGCCGGTCGTTTCGACGATCCGCTCGTTCCGCTCCGAATACGAGGCGCACATCCGCGACAAGCGCTGCCCGGCGGGCGCCTGCAAAAAGCTCCGGCGCATTGAAATCGATCCCGCGCTGTGCAAGGGCTGCTCCAAGTGCGCGCGGCTGTGCCCGGTTCAGGCGATCAGCGGAAAGATCAAGGAGCCGTTCAAGATCGACCAAGACAAGTGCATCAAGTGCGGCGCCTGCCTCACCAACTGCGCGTTTAACGCCATCAAGGAGGGCTGATAGATGGAGAGCAACAATTTTATGTTGATTGACGGCAATCCCGTCGAGATCAACGGCGAAAAAAACCTGTTGGAGCTGATCCGCAAGGCCGGCATCGAGCTGCCCACATTCTGCTACTATTCGGAATTGTCGGTCTATGGCGCCTGCCGCATGTGCATGGTCGAGAACAAGTGGGGCGGCATGGACGCCGCCTGCTCGACGCCGCCCAAGGCGGGGATGGAGATCTACACCAACACCGCGCGGCTGCGCAAGCACCGCAAGATGATTCTGGAGCTGCTGCTGTCCAACCACTGCCGCGATTGCACCACCTGCCAAAAAAACGGCCATTGCAAGCTGCAAGAGCTGGCGATGCGCTTTGGCATCGATCGCGTGCGCTTTCATAACCCCAAGGCCGAGCCGAAGATCGACGATTCCTCCGTGTCGATCACCTGCGACAAGAACAAGTGCATTCTGTGCGGCGACTGTGTGCGCATGTGCAACGAAGTGCAGCACGTGGGCGCGATCGACTTTGCGCATCGCGGCAGCAAGATGACCATCTCGACCGCCTTTGACGTGCCGATTGCCCAGTCGCCGTGCGTCGGCTGCGGCCAGTGCGCCGCGGTGTGCCCCACCGGCGCGATCGTGATCAAATCCGACACCAACCGCGTCTGGAGCGCGCTCAACGACAAAAACAACAAGGTGGTCGCGCAGATCGCCCCCGCCGTTCGCGTCGCGGTCGCCAAGGAGTTCGGCCTGCGCGACGACGAAAACGCGATGGGTCGGATCATTGCCGCGCTGCGCCGGCTGGGCTTTGACGAGGTGTTTGACAGCGCGACCGGCGCGGATCTGACCGTGCTTGAGGAGTCCTCCGAATTTTTGCGCCGCTTGGCCACCAATCCGGCGCTCCCCCTGTTCACCTCCTGCTGCCCCGCGTGGGTGCGCTATTGCGAGAAGAACCACCCCGAACTCATGGGCAGCGTCTCCACCTGCAAAAGCCCCATGCAGATGTTCTCCGCCGTCATCAAGGCGCAGTACGCCTCGTCCAGCCGCCGCGTGGTCACCGTCGCGGTGATGCCCTGCACGGCCAAGAAGTTCGAGGCCGCGCGCGACGAATTTAAGCACGACGGCATCGACGATACCGACTTTGTCATGACCACGCAGGAATTGATCCAGATGATCCGGGAAGCGGGCATCGTCTTTGCGGAATTGGAACCCGAGGCGGTGGACTCCACCTTCTCCACCGCGACCGGCGCGGGCGTCATATTTGGCGTCACCGGCGGCGTGACCGAGGCGGTGCTTCGCCGCCTAACCAGCGACAAATCCGCGCGCGCGCTCAACGCACTAGCGTTTAAGCATGTGCGCGGCATGGAAGGCGTCAAGGAGACCACGGTTCTCTACAACGGAAAAGAATTGCGCATTGCGATCGTCAGCGGCCTTGGCAACGCGGAAAAACTGATCGAGCGCATTCACGCGGGCGAGCACTTCGACTTTGTCGAGGTCATGGCCTGCCCCGGCGGCTGCGTCAGCGGCGGCGGCCAGCCCTTTGGCTCCACGCTCACCAAGGAAAAGCGCGGCAAGGCGCTCTACTCGGCCGACAAACTGCTCAGCATCAAGCGCTCTGAGGAGAACCCGCTGATGATGAGCCTGTACATGGGCGTGCTCAAGGGCCGCGTACACGAGCTGTTGCACGTGCACTATCCGCAGCACACAGAAGGAGAGAACAACCGTGATTAACGTAAAAGTATGCGTGGGCACTTCCTGCCACTTGAAGGGCTCCTACAACGTGGTCATGACCTTTCAGGAGATGATCGAAGAACATCACCTGCACGATCAGGTGGAGCTCCAGCTCGCCTTCTGCATGGGGCATTGCCAGCAGGGCGTGTGCGTCTCGATCGATGAGGATCTCTTTAGCGTGACCGGCGAGACCGCCATGAACTTTTTCAAGGCGAACATCCTGAGCCGAATCGACTGATCGCGCCTTTTACAGCCGCCGTAACGCCATTGCGCTGCGGCGGTTGCGCTTTTCGCGGGGCGCGACAAAGCGCAGCCCTTGCCGCCCCCCCGCGCTGGTTGACAGGACGCACGCGTGGGTATAGGATAAAAAGCGAATTTGTTTGCGCAACCGTAGCATGAAAGGACGTGCCCTCTATGAAAAAAACCCTGTCGCTGCTCCTTGTTACTTGGCTGCTTCTGAGCGCCTCGTTTGCCTTTGCCCAACCGGAATTGGTGCGCGTCGCCTCGCTCAAGGGCCCCACCTCGATGGGCATGGTTCAAATGATCGAGGACCCCGCCTATCAGTTCACCGTCGCGGGAACCGCCGACGAAATCGTTCCGCTGCTTGTCAAGGGCGATCTGGACATCGCGCTTTTGCCCTGCAACTTGGCAAGCGTCCTCTACAACAAGACCAAAGGACAGGTTCAGATGGCCGCGATCAATACGCTGGGCGTATTGTATATCGTCGAGGCCGGGGACAGCGTGCATTCGATCGCCGACCTCAAGGGGCGCACGCTTTACTCAACCGGCAAGGGCACCACGCCCGAGTACGCGCTAAACGCGGTCTTGCGCGCCGGGGGACTGAACCCCGCAAGCGATCTGACCATCGAGTTTAAGTCAGAAGCGACCGAAATCGCTTCTGCGCTGAACGCGGGGCAGGTTGATTTGGCCATGCTTCCCCAGCCCTACGTGACGGCCGTGCTCGCGCAAAACCCAACGCTGCGCATTGCGCTCAGCCTGACAAAGGAGTGGGACAAGGTGATTCCCGAGAGCGGACTTGTGACCGGCGTCGTGCTGATTCGCAAGGATTTTGCCGAAAACAAACCGGAGTCTCTTAATGCGTTTATGGCCGCTTACCGCGCGTCCACCCAGTATACGAACCAGCATCCTTCCGAGGCATCGGTGTTGATTGAGCAGTTGGGCATTGCCAAGGCGGCGGTCGCGGAAAAGGCGATTCCGCTGTGCAACATCGTCTGCATCGAGGGAAGCGACATGCAGGCCAAGGCGTCGGGGTATCTCGCGGCGCTGTTTGCGCAAGATCCGACCGCAGTCGGTGGCGCTTTGCCGGGTGAGGATTTCTACCTGACGGGCGCGGGTGAGTAGGGGCGATGCCGCTTAAGCCCAAGGCGCGGGCCGTGAAAAAAATCCTGCCGCGCGCGCTGGCCGTGCTGTTTTGGCTGGGCGCGTGGCAGGCGCTCAGCATGGCGGTCAATCAGGCGATTTTGCTCGTGTCGCCCATGACCGCACTTGCGACGCTCTTTCGCCTGATGGGGACGAGCGCCTTTTACCGCGCCATTTTGACCTCGTTTGGCCGCATTTTGTTGGGGTTTTTGATGGCGGTGGGGCTGGGCATGGCGCTGGCGGCGCTGGCGGCGCACTTTCGCTTTGTGCGCACGCTGCTCGATCCGCTGATGTCAACCATCAAGGCAACGCCGGTGGCTTCCTTTGTCATCTTGGCGCTCGTGTGGATCAGCGCGCGCAATCTGTCGGTGTTTACCGCCTTTCTGATGGTGCTCCCGCTCATCTACACAAACGTGTTGGCAGGGCTTGCGTCGGCGCCTCAAAAGCTGCTTGAGATGGCCAAGGCGTTTAAGATGCGCCCGGGAAACGTGGTGCGCGCAATCTACCTGCCGGCCGCGTTTCCCTATTTCCTGACCGCCTGCCAAGTGTCGCTGGGCGTGTGCTGGAAGGCGGGCATTGCGGCGGAAGTGATCGGACAGCCGGACGGGTCCCTTGGCGACATGCTGTACCGCGCGAAGCTGTTTCTCTCGACCGACGAATTGTTTGCTTGGACGATCACGATCGTGCTCATGAGCGTACTGCTCGAGAAACTGGTCGTCCACTTCATAAAGAAACTTCAGTCTGTTTATGGGGGAGGGCTGTCTGATGGAGTTTAAAGACGTCTGCCTTTCCTTTGAGGGGCGGCCGGTGCTCGATCACTTTACGCTGCCGCTCGTCCCCGGATCGACCACCTGCCTGAGCGGAAAATCGGGCGCGGGAAAGACGAGCGTGTTCAATTTGATGCTGGGTTTTTTAAAACCAGACGCTGGTCTTATTTCGGGTTTTGAGGCGTTGCGCCTCGCGGTCGTCTTTCAAGAGGAGCGGTTGATTGAGCACATGAGCGCGCTTGAGAACGTGCTGCTGACCGCGCCGCGCACCGTTACGCGCGAAGTTGCGTGCGCCGCGCTTGCGAGTCTTAATCTAACGGACACCCGAAGCCCCGTGCGCGTGCTCAGCGGCGGGGAACGGCGGCGCGTTTCGATTGTGCGCGCGATGCTCCCGCATCCGGAACTTCTGCTGCTGGACGAGCCGTTTAAGGGCCTTGACGCAAAGATGCGCGAAACATGCGCGCGCTACATCCTATCTGGGAAGGCGGGCGCGACCGTGGTCGTGATCACGCACGACCAAGCGGAGGGGCAAATGCTCAAGGCGCAATATTTTGCCGCAATTTCCTGAGGATTTTTGTCCTAAAACGAGCGTATTTGCCTGATGATCCCGAAATTAACGGAACCAAACCCGCTTGAAGTGCGTCTTAATGACAAGAATGTTATTGCCGGGAGGCATGTCTTATGCGCAAGATGTTGGCGATCCTGATCGTCGGGCTGTTGGTGCTGTCGCCTATTTCGGCGATGGCGGCTGCGAAACTCAATACGCAGTTGATTGACGACGCGAAACAGGCGCTGAGCCTGATGAGCTATGGCGAGTACAAAAAGGCGGTCAAGTTGCTCCACTTTGCCAAAAACGCGCCGACCGCTTCGGAATTGAGCGACTTTGTGGACGAAAACCTGCCGGAGCTCTATTCCTGCACGGTGCAAAGCGACGTCGCGGTCGCCTATCTCGCGGATTCGACTTGGCGCATTGCGGTGCCGCTCGAGTCGCCCAGCAGCGACAGCGTAAACGCGCTGGTGCTGCGCGCCAAGAACGGCAAGCACTTTGACAACTACAAGGCGATGCCGTGGTACGACGTGATGGCGGAGGTCGATTCCGCGCAAAAGGTGATCTGGCAGGACGCGTATGACCCGGGCGATGTGTACATCGTCGCCGACAACTGATCTTCCCTTCAGATGGTGAATCATTGTAAATTGCGGCTTATCGCCGCAATTTACTTTTTTTGATTGCTTCATTGATCCGCCAAGAAGCGCGCTTGCGCATTATTTTTTTGTTGTATTTTAATTCCACGCACGCATTCACTTATACTTACTTGCGTTTATTCGCCATCGCATATATACTTGTTTCATATACACTTAAGTCAAACCTTCAGGAGGAAAAACGAATGCCAGATAACAAAGGTAAGCCGTCCAGCGAAAAAATGCCGCTCGTACCGCTGCGCGGACTGCTCGCCTATCCAAATATGATGCTCAAACTCGACGTGGGTCGCGATAAATCGATTACGGCGGTGGAACACGCGTTGGAAGGGGATCAGCGCGTGTTGTTGGTTGCGCAGCGCGACGCAACGGTGGATGATCCGCACCTTGAGGACGTGTACGGCGTGGGCACGGTTGCGGTCATCAAGCAGGTGGTGCGGCTGCCCGACGACACGGTGCGGCTGCTGGTGGAGGGCGAAAGTCGGGCGCGGCTGTTGGGCGTCGTCGAAGAAGACGACATGCAGGTGGGCGAACTCACGCGCATTCAAGCAAAAGTCGAGGACAAGACGCATGAGCTGACCGCGCAGGCGCGCTTCATCAAAAAGCTGTTTAACCGCCTTGCTTCGGACCAGGGCGGCTTCTCCTCGGAACTGCGCCAGGCGATCGACGGCGAGGAATCCCTGGGCACGCTGGCCGACTTAATCGCCGCGAACGCCTTGACGGGGATCAAGGACAAGCAGGTGGTGCTGGAGGCCCATTCGATACCCAAGCGTCTGCAAGCGCTGATGGGCATTCTGGCGCGCGAGATCGAGCTGTTGCAGATCGAAAAGCGCATTCAATCGCGCATTCACGACCAGATTGACCAAAACCAGAAGACCTACTACCTAAACGAGCAGATGAGCGCCATTCGCGAGGAATTGGGCGAGGACGACGAGGCGGAGCGCGTGCAGTTTGAGCGCAAGCTCACGCAGTCCAAGATGAACGCCGACGCCCGCGATCAGGTGACGCGCGAGCTTGGCCGGCTTTCGCACATGCAGCAGGGCACGCCGGAAGCCACCGTCAGCCGCAACTACATCGAGTGCATGTTGGATCTTCCGTGGGGCATTGAGACGCGCGACAACCGCGACATCCTCAAGGCGCGCAAGGTGCTCGATCGCGACCATTTTGGCCTTGAAAAGCCCAAGGAGCGCATCTTGGAATTTCTCGCGGTCAGCGCGCTCAAGGGCGACCTGCGCGGCCCGATCCTGTGCCTCGTGGGCCCGCCGGGCGTGGGCAAGACGTCGATTGCGCAATCGATCGCCAAGGCGCTCGGCCGGAAATTTGTGCGCATGTCGCTTGGCGGACTGCGCGACGAGGCGGAGATTCGCGGGCATCGGCGCACCTACATCGGCGCGATCCCGGGGCGAATCGTGTCCTCGATCCGCAAATGCGGCACGGTGAACCCGGTGTTTCTGCTGGACGAGATCGACAAGATGGCCTCTGATCACCGGGGCGACCCGGCCTCCGCGCTGCTCGAGGCGCTCGATCCCGAGCAGAACGCCACGTTTGCCGATCACTACCTGGATGCGCCGTTTGATCTGTCGAAGGTGCTGTTTTTGACGACCGCCAATTCCTCCGACGAAATCCCGCAGCCGCTGCTCGACAGAATGGACTTGATTGAGGTGAGCGGTTACACGCCGCAGGAAAAAACGCAGATCGCGCTCAAGCACCTGTGGATTAAGCAGCTCAAGGCGCACGGCCTGACCAAGGCGCAGGTAAAGCTTGCGCCCAATGCGCTCATGGCGATCGTCGAGGAATATACGCGGGAGTCGGGCGTTCGCACGCTGGAGCGGCGTCTCGCGCAGATCTGCCGCAAGGCCGCGATGCGCCTGTCCGAGGGAACGCCTTCGCCGCTTCGCGTAAACGAGGCCAATCTCTGTGATTTTCTGGGCATTGCCCGCTATACCCGCCCGGAAGCCACGAGCACGCAGCCGACGTGCGGCGTGGTAAACGGCCTGGCGTGGACCACTTACGGCGGCGAGACGCTGCAAATCGAGGTCGCGATCATGCTGGGCAAGGGGATCATGGATTTGACGGGGCAGTTGGGCGACGTCATGAAGGAATCGGCGCGCGCCGCGCACAGCTACATTCGCGCGCACGCGGAAACGCTGCATATCGCGCCGGATTTCTTCGAAAAACACGACCTGCACATTCACGTGCCGGAAGGCGCGACGCCCAAGGATGGGCCGAGCGCGGGCGTCG
The DNA here is from genome assembly GCA_036645575.1 of Clostridia bacterium. Taxonomy (GTDB): domain Bacteria; phylum Bacillota; class Clostridia; order Christensenellales; family Aristaeellaceae; genus JAVXNW01. The sequence goes on from JAVXNW010000012.1 coordinate 23,542, forward strand.
CGCTGACGTGCGCGATGGTGTCCGCGATCACCGGACGGCTCGCGCGCCAGAACGTCGCGATGACCGGCGAAATCACGCTGCTGGGGCATGTGTTGCCCATTGGCGGCGTCAAGGAAAAGCTGTTGGCGGCGCACCGAATGGGCATGACGCTGGTGCTGCTGCCCAAGGGCAACGAAAAGGACTTGGAAGAAATCCCCGGCGACGTGCGCAAAGCGCTTGAAATCCACCTGCTGGAGCAGGTGGATCAGGCGTTTGACTACGTGCTGGAAGCGGTCTGAAGGGAGAACAACATGGTCATCAAGAAAGCCGCGTTTGTCTTGTCACTGGAGCAGCTCAAGGCTTTTCCGGGGCAAGGCGCGCCGGAAATTGCCATGGCCGGCAAGAGCAATGTGGGCAAATCCTCCACCATCAACTGCCTGACGCGCATGTCCAAACTGGCCCGCGTATCCAGCGAGCCCGGCAAGACGCGCCTGGTCAACATCTACTCGATCAACGAGGATGAAATGCTGCTGGTTGATCTGCCCGGATACGGCTTTGCCAAGGCGCCACGGACGGAAAAGAAGCGCTGGGGCGCCATGATCGAAGGGTATCTGTCCAAGAGCGGGCACCTAAAGCATGTGCTCCAATTGGTGGACCTGCGCCACGCGCCGACCGCCGACGATCAGCTGATGGTCGAGTACCTCCGGCATTACAACCTGCCCTTTACCGTGCTTGCCAATAAGTGCGACAAGCTGTCGCGCGCGCAGCGCGGCATTCAGGTGCAGCTGATCTGCCGCACGCTTGCGGTTCAGCCGTGGGAGGTCATCCCCTTCTCTGCTAGCACCGGCGAGGGCCTCGAGAAGGTGCTCGCGCTGTTCGGCACGGTGCTGGAGGCGGCAAAAGCGCCGGAAAGCGCCGAAGCCGCAGGCCCTCAGGAAAAATGATTCACGTTTCTAACAGCAGTTGTTCGAATTTTTCGGCGGGCACCGGTCTGGAATAGTAGTAGCCCTGCGCGGTTTCGCAGCCGCACGCGCGCAGGAAATGCACCTGTTCGCGCGTCTCGACGCCCTCCGCCACGACGGACATATTTAACTCCTTGGCCATGCGGATGATGTTGGCGACGACCGCCTTTTCACGCTGCGAGTTGAGCGTCTCCCCCAACATAAAGCGATCCAGCTTGAGCGTGTCCACCGGGAGGCTTTTGAGTACGTTGAGCGAGGAATAGCCCGAGCCAAAGTCGTCCAGCGAGATGCGAAAGCCCGCCTGATGCAGCTCATCCAACACGCAAATCAGCTTGTCCATCTCCGTATAGACGAGATTTTCGGTGATTTCAAGCTCGATCATCCGCGCGGGTATGCCGCTTTGCCGCAATTCTTCGCACACGGTCTTGACATAGGTCGGGCTGTACATATAGCGGCGCGACTGGTTGATGGAAATCGGCACCGTGCGAACGCCCCGCTCCAGCTGAGACCGCATAAATTTGCAGAGCTGTTCCAGCATGTACCGGTCCATGCTCGCGATCGCGCCGGTCTTTTCAAACAGGAAAATGAACTCATTGGGCATGATGAGGGTGCCATCCTGCTTAATCCAGCGGACAAGCGCCTCTCCGCCCACGATTTTTTCGCTCGAAAGGTCGTATTTGGGTTGGATGTACAGCTTAAACTCGCCGTTTTCAAGCGCCGCGGGCATGGCCTTTTCAAGCGCCGCGTCGCGCTCAATCCGGCGCTGCATTTCCACATCGTAAATGGCGATATCTGTCGCCTGCCCGCCCTTGGCCGCCTTGCGCGCAATGTTCGATTTTTCGATGGCGGACAGCACGCCCTCGTCCCGATTGTCGATCTTGTATGCGCCAAAGGCCGTCTGCACGGCGTGATAGCCGCCCGACGGCTGCTTCCACCGGGCAATTTGGTCGCGCAGGCGCTCAAGCGCCTCCATCTCTTCCACCCGGCTGTCCTTGGTAAAAAACAAGAACAAGAACTGATCGATGCCCACGCGCGCAAAGGCCTCGTCCTTGATCGACGTGCTGGCAAGACAGCGGACGATGTGCGCCAGCAGGTCGTTGCCCGCGCGATAGCCCAGATCATTGTTGATGTAGCGAAATTGCTTCACGTCAAAATTGAGCAGCGTATAGCGCTGCGCGCCAAATTGCGCAAAGAGCGCCTGCGCGTCCAGCTTAAAGCGCTCCGCGTTGGCCGCGCCGGTAAGCGAATCGTAGTACGCCAGGCGCACGATCTTCGCATCCGCCTTTTTTTTCGTCACGTCGATATAAAGCCCGATGAGGATCAGCAGCAGCGAAATGCCCCCCAGCAAAAGCACGGTAAAGAGGATCACCTTCTGCGACCGCTCAAATACGGTGGTTGCCGGAAGCGAGGTGAACAAAAACCAGTCGTTTGCGTCCTGAATCGGCGCGTAGGCGAAAAAGCGATCCTCCTCTTTCATGATAAGATGGGCGACGCCGCTCTCGCCGCTTTTGAGGTCGCCGCTAAACTGTTCCACTATCTCCGCGCGGTTGCGCTCTTTCGCGACTTCCACAATGTTCTTGCCGATTCGTTCCTGCGATGGATGCAAAAGAACATTCCCGTGCGCATCCACGACGAACGCAATGCCGCTCTCGTGATAAAAGGATATGTCGATGCGCTCGGTCAGCTTATTGAGCTCATAACCTGAAAACAACACGCTGGCCACGCTGCCCGCGTGGTATACCGGCACCGCGTACACGACGCCCGGCGTCACCTTGTCCACCTTGTCGATGATCGGCTCGGAGAGAAAGCGCGTGCCGTTGATCGCCGCCTTGAAAAAATCCCGATCCGCCACGGAGAAGCAATGGTCGTCACTGGCGGTGGCGTTGCCCTCCGGATCGACAATCGCGATGCGATACAGGTCGAATTTCTGGGCTTGCTCCCGAATCCGCGCCATTTTCTTCTCCAGCGGAACCGCCGGATCGGAAATGATCCCATCCGCCAGCACCTCTAAGATGTCAAAATCGCGCGCGATCTGCCGCTGCACCGAAGCCGCGCCCTGCGTGGCCACCTCCGAAAGGTGCATCCGCGATTCGCTCGTCAATAGGTCGGTAATATATCTCGCATATAGCACGCTGAGCACGATAAACAACATGGCGGCAAGCACAATAAAAATCAGCCTCTTTTGTCTCTTCACACGCACGTTCTCTATCGCCACCCATCTGCTGTAACACTTAACTACCCTTTTTTTATTGTACCATATAATCGTCGGCTTCACAACAAAATTCAAAAATTGTGTCATTTGTTTCATCACTTTTCCGGCGCAACCCACCTTTGGGCATTGAGCGCAAAGCAAAGCCCCGAAACCTGTACGGTTTCGGGGCTTTTCGTGGTAGCGGCGGTCGGATTCGAACCAACGACACTCCGGGTATGAACCGAATGCTCTGACCAACTGAGCTACGCCGCCAAGACGATGCCAACCATGGATTGCTCTATGATTGGCAGATGGTTGCGGGGACAGGATTTGAACCTGTGACCTCCGGGTTATGAGCCCGACGAGCTACCGGACTGCTCTACCCCGCGACGACAAGAGTTATAATACCATATATGACCACGCTTGTCAATGGGTTTTTCGCAAATAAGTGCGAATTTCAAAAAATAAATTGCCGGGATGGGGCGCGGATGGGTGGCGCGGCGCCAAGTTCCCCATCTCGCGCCCCGCAGATCACGCGGAGGCGCCGATGGCGCGGGCAGATTGCGCCACGTTGGCCAGTATGCGCGGCTTGTCAAGCGTCATAAAGGCGCCGTCTCGGTAGAGCACCTTGCCCGCGACCATCGTCATCTTGACGTTGAGCCCCTGCGCCGCATAGACCAGCGCCGCCGGGATGTCCGAGCGCGGAAGCATGTTCTCCGCGTCCCCGTCAATCAGGATCATGTCGGCCTGCATGCCCGCCTCGATGAGGCCGCAGTCCGCAAGGCCCAGCGCCAGCGCGCCGGTGCGCGTCGCCATCGTGAATGCCGCGCGCGCGTCCAGCGCGGTCGGGTCGCCCGTCACGCCCTTTTGCAGGATGCTCGCCAGCCGCATATCCGCCAGCATGTCCAGCGCATTGTTGCTCGCCGGTCCGTCTGTTCCAAGCGCCACCTTGACGCCCGCCTTCAGCATGTCGTTTACCCGCGCAAAGCCGCTCGCGAGCTTTAGGTTGCTCGCCGGATTGTGCGCGACAAACACGCCCTTTTGCGCCAAGATCGCGATCTCCGCATCGTCCACATGCACGCAGTGCGCCGCAATCGTCCGCCCGTCAAAGGCGCCAAGCTGGTCAAAGTAGCGAACCGGCGTCATGCCGCGCCGCTCAAGCGCGCCCGCGACCTCCTCCCGGGTCTCTGAGAGGTGTATGTGCATGCCGATGCCCAGTTCGCGCGCGACTTCAATCGCGTGCTGGGCGACCGCCTGCTCGGAGGTGTACTCTGCGTGAATCCCCATCGAGACGCGCACGCGCCCATCCCCCGCCATGTGGCAGGCGTTGTACAAGTCGATCGTGCTATCGACCCCCGCCATGTCGGTACAGCCGCGCGCAATGTCCGCGCGGATGCCGCTCTCGACCGCCGCGCGCCCCACCTGATCCATGAAAAAATACATGTCGGCAAAGGCGACGGTGCCGCGCCTGAGCATCTCCATGATCGCCTGCTGCGTCGCCCAATACACGTGCTCGCCCGTCAGCGCGCCCTCGATCGCCCAAATGACGTGCAGCCAGTCCATCAGCTTGAGGTCGGAGCCGACGCCCCGCTCAAGCGTCATCGCCGCGTGGCAGTGCGTGTTGTAAAAGCCGGGCGCCAGAATGCCGCCCGCGCCGTCGATTTTTTCGCGCGCGCCGTCCGGGCAGGCCGCCTTCGCGCCCGCATAGACGATTTTCCCGTCCGCTACCAGAACCGCGCCGTCCTCGATCACTTCTTTTCCGGTATAGAGGGTGACGTTTTCAATCTTCAACATGTGGTGCTCCTTTATCCGTTCGCCGCGCCGACGTAGGCCGCCTGTGCGGGCGTCAAGGCGTCAATCGCAAGGCCCATCGCCTCGAGCTTCATCTCGGCCACCAGCAGGTTGATCGACGCCGGCACCTCCGCAACGGTGTTCTCAAGCGCCGCGCAATGCTTGACCAGGTATTCGGCCGACAGCGCCTGCAGGGCAAAGCTGATGTCCATGATCTCCGCCGGATGTCCGTCGCCCGCCGCGAGGTTGACCAAGCGCCCCTCGGCCAACACATACAGCGTCCGCCCGTCCGCTTGGACGAATCCCTCGATGTTCTGGCGCGCCTCAAATGTGCGCACCGCGCCCGCGCGCAGACCCTTTACGTCCACCTCGACGTCGAAGTGCCCGGCGTTGCACAGGATCGCGCCGTCCCGCATGTGCGCCATGTGCTTGGGCGCAATCACGTCGCGGCAGCCGGTCAATGTGATGAACAATTCGCCTACCTTGGCCGCCTCCTCCATCGTCATCACGTCAAACCCGTCCATCGCGGCCTCGACCGCGCGCACCGGGTTCACCTCGCACACCGCGACGCGCGCGCCCATGCCCTTCATGCGCATCGCCGCGCCCTTGCCGCACCAGCCGTACCCCGCGATCACCACGCGCTTGCCCGCGATCACCAGATTGGTCGTTCGGGTGATGCCGTCGGTCACCGACTGGCCGGTGCCGTAGCGGTTGTCAAACAGGTACTTCATCTGCGCATCGTTGACGCACAGCATCGGAAAGGGCAACTGCCCCGCCTGTGCGCGCGCGCGCAGGCGCATGACGCCGGTCGTGGTCTCCTCGCCGCCGCCCATCAGGTTCTCCCGCAGGTCGGGTCGCTCGTCGCACAATATCTGCGTGAGGTCGCCGCCGTCGTCGATGATGACGTGCGGCATGCACGAAAGCGTCTGGATCAAATGCTGATGGTATTCCTCCGGCGTGGCCGCGTGCCACGCGCACACCGTGACGCCCTGCGCGCAAAGCCCCGCCGCCACGTCGTCCTGCGTCGAGAGCGGGTTGCACCCGGTCGCATAGACCTCGGCGCCACCGGCCTTAAAGAGCAGCGCCGCGCGCGCGGTCTTGGCCTCCAGGTGAATCGACATCGCAATGCGCAGCCCCGCAAAGGGCTTCTCCGCTTGAAAGCGCTTTTCCAACTTCTCCAAAATCGGCATGTGCGCGCGCACCCATTCGATCTTGCGCATGCCGCTTGGCGCAAGCGCCGCGTCCCGTATGATAGATTCCATCGGTTGATCCTCCTATGTAAAGCATTTCCGCGAATGAATCAGGAAAAGGAGATGCGGGTCACCGCGCCGCGAGATTTATTCAGCGGTTCCCTAAGAAAAGGACACGAGGGTCACCGCGCTTGCGGAGATGCCCTCTTCCCTGCCCTCGTAGCCCATGCGCTCGGTTGTCGTCGCCTTGACGTTTACGCAGTCCGCGTCCACCAGGAGCGCCCGCGCCAAATTGCGCGCCATTTCTTCTATATAGGGCGCAATTTTCGGGCGCTGGGCGACGATGGTCACATCGCAGTTGAGCACCTGCCCCGCGCGCGCTTGAAGCATCTGAACCACGCGCGAAAGCAGCGCCATCGAGCAAATGCCCTTGTAGGCTGGGTCGCTGTCCGGGAAGTGCCGCCCGATATCGCCCAGTCCCGCCGCGCCCAGCAGCGCGTCAATCAGCGCGTGTACCGCCACGTCCGCGTCCGAGTGCCCGTCCAGCCCCTTCTCGTGCGCGATCGTCACGCCGCACAGCACCAGCGGCCGCCCGGCGACCAGCCGGTGCGCGTCAAAGCCCTGCCCCACGCGCAGCTTGGTCGTCAGCAGTTTTTCCATCACGTCAAGGTCCTCCTGCGTCGTCAACTTGCGGTTTGTCCCGCCTTCGCTCGATATCACCAGCTGAACCGATCCAAAATAGTGCTCGACCAGTGCCGCGTCGTCGGTCGCCAAATAGCCCTCGCGCTCGGCTTGCGCGTGGGCCTTCACAATGATGTCGCGGCGGAATGTCTGCGGGGTCTGCACCGCGCGCAGCGCCCCGCGATCGAGCGTCTCCAGTACGCAATTTTGATGATCGACCCGCTTGATCGTATCGGAGATGAGCGTCGCCGCAACGCCGGTTCCGACCTTGGCCGCGCGCTCGATCGTCGCACGCACCACGCTTGCGGGCACAAAGGCGCGCGCCGCATCGTGTATCGCGATCAGCTCAACCGATTCCGGCACCGCCATGAGGCCGTTATTGACCGATTCCTGCCGTGTCGCGCCGCCCGCCACCACTTTTTTGATGAGCGGACATGCGCCCTCGCCTTGAACCAACGCGTCGTAGGCCGCAAAGTCGTCTTCCGCAAGCACCAGCACCATGCCGTCGATCAGCCCGCACGCGCCCAGCGCGTCCAGGCTCCGCCCGAGCACCGACCGCCCCATCAGCCGGTAAAATACCTTGTTGATGCCAAGCCCCAGTCGCCGCCCGCGCCCGGCCGCCACCACCACCGCCCAGCAGGTGGGCACTTTGGCGCCGCCTTTCACGGAATTGCGCGGTACATGCCCGCGGCGTCCGCCTTGAGCACATGCTCAGAGAGCGTAATCACCTCGTACTGGTTCAGGCGGTCGCCGTAGCGCACCGATACGATGTCGCCTACGCGCACATCCGCGCCCGCCTTGGCGGCCTTGCCGTTGAGCATGACATGGCCGGTGTCGCAGGCCTCGTTGGCCAGCGAGCGACGCTTGATGATGCGCGAGACCTTGAGGTATTTGTCAAGCCGCATTGTGCCCGGCTGAGAAGGGCCGCCGGACGCCTGCGTGCGAGCGTCATCTTTGCGTTTTTCTTCCTTTTGTTTCACAGACACGCCTCCCCGGAAAAATTTTCGCTTATACAGGAGCACCCTGCTCGGCCCTACTTAAAAAACGTGCCGATGGCACGTTTTTCGAGTTAGCCAAGCACCCTCGACCCAATGTGCGCCTTACAGCGCGTCTTTAAAGGTCTTTCCGGGTTTGAATGCGGGCGCCTTGGACGCGGCAATCTTGATCGTCTCGCCAGTCGCGGGATTGCGGCCTTCGCGCTCGGTCCGCTCGCGAACCTCAAACGTGCCAAATCCGGTCAGCTGAACCTTTTCGCCCTGCTTCAGCGCTTCAACAATGGTATCGAGTACAGCGGTCAGCGCGACGTCCGCCTGCTTTTGGGTCAACCCGGATTTCTCCGCAACGGCGGCCACAAAGGATGTTTTATTCACGATAGACACCTCCATCAATGTTGGGGAAACTCAATCCATAGAACCAATTCTATATTCTGTCAAACTTACTCGGATTCCTGCACCAAAACAGATTTTTACACGTTTTTCGGCTGCGTCCCCGCGCCAAATCGCTCAATCAGCCGATTGACCGCGTCTGTCAGCGCCTTTTCGGCCGAAATGCCCGCCCTGCGCGCCTGATCGACCGCGCGCAGCAGCTGCTCGCCCAGTGCCTTCGCCGCGCCTTCGTCCGCAAAATCCCACGCGGCGCTCGGCGTGCGCGCCGCGTTTTCGCCCGCGCCTTCTAGCGTCCACCCCGCCTTTTCGGCGCGTTCCAGCACCTTTTCGGCGCGCATCAGCGCGGGCAGTCCGCGCGTCACGCTGCGCAGCGCGTCGATGGGCTCGGTCAAGTGCTTTTCGCGCATCTTCATCTGGTCCCACGTCTCGCGCGGCGCGCCCGCTTCCGGGTTAAACAGGGCGGGATGGCGCGCGATCATCTTGCGGCAGATGGCGCTCGTCGTGTCGTCCACGCAAAACTCGCCGTGCTGGCGCGCGATATCCGCTTGGAACACCACCTGAAGCAGCAGGTCGCCCAGCTCGTCGTACAGGCTGTCGGCGTCGCCGCGCTCGATCGCGTCAGACACCTCCCACGCCTCCTCGATGGCGTACTTGCGCAGGCTCTCGTGGGTCTGCGCGCCGTCCCACGGGCAGCCGTTCGGGCCGCGCAGGATGCGCATGATGCGGTTGAGTTCCGCAAAGCCGTACCGCTCCAGCTTGCCCAAATCGCGCTCAGCCGGCACAAATAACGCCGTTTGATGATCGTAGCGCGCCTGTCGATCGAGCTCGTCGAGCGGAATCTGAACAAGCGCCCCCCGCGCGTCAAGCAGCGTGACGATCTGCTCCTCGGGGTAGCGCTCCATGAGCCTTAGCTTTACCTCGCTGGCAAATTCGCGCGACGTGATCTCGCGCACAAGCGTCGCCATGCCCGCCTCGGGCTGGTACTCGTCCAGATCCGCCGCCGCGAGCGTCGCGCACGGCGCGCTAAACAGCCCCGTCAGCCTTCCGTCAACCGGAACGCCGGGAATCAGCACGGTTCCCGGCACTTTCGAAAGCGCCACCGCGCTTTCGTCCCTTAGATCCAGCACGCCATAGACGACGCACTGCGCCTGCGCAAGGCAAGTGACGGACGCCGTCAGCGCGGCGTTCAGCGCGTCAAAGTCCTCCGCGCCCTCGTAGAGCGCGTCGAGCGTCTCAAATTCGATGTGCTGCGCCCGAAGCCAGTCGGCGGCCGCACACTGTCCCGTGCGCAGCACAAGCTTTTTCCCCGCGCGCAAAAGCGCCATCGCGTCCTGCGTAAGTTCGCCCTCGCGCACGCCGAGTCCCACCACAAAGAGTTCCATCTGATCTCCTTTGTATCCTTTGAATTGCCCGGTAAATCGCCTCGGCTATTGCTCCATCTGCCGCCCCACGATGATCGCCGTCGTCTCCGCCACCTTGAAAAAGGTGTCGTCCATCACCGCGCCGCTTTCGCGGCTGAGCAGGACCAGCGCGCCGATCACTTCGCCATCCGATAGAATGGGGACGATCACCTGCGAGGTGTACTGCTCCGCCGTGTCCTCGTTCGTGACCGGGATCAGCCGCGCGCCGCTGGCCGCGTTGAGCTTGAGCGGCATGCGGTTTTGAATGACCTGCTCCATCTCGCTGCTGAGCGGCTTTTCCCACAGCTCGCGCTTGGGCGAACCCGATGCCGACACCACCATGTCGCGATCGCAGATGCACGCAATGCAGCCAAGCGACCGATAGAGCGAGTCGGTGTAATCCTTGGCGATGGTCGCGATCTCCCCGATCGGGGAATACTTTTTCAGCACCACTTCGCCGTCGTGATCGGTGAAAATTTCCAGTGGGTCGCCTTCGCGGATTCTTAGGGTTCTCCTGATTTCCTTGGGGATGACCACCCGACCCAGTTCGTCAATTCTACGCACAATGCCCGTTGCTCTCATAAAACCAAACACCTTCCAATACAACTTTGCGTCTATGCGACTCGCTTAGTATTGGATCGTCTGCCAGAATTATACGCATGGTGCGCCGTCTCAAAACATTGTACCACTTTGGCCGCGCGCATGGCAAGCGCTTTCGCGGCCAAAGTGCGCCAAAGTGCGCGATGCGGGCGGTTAAATGCGGCCATCGACCGCGTTTTCCGTTAATCGCGCCCGCTAGGGAATCGCTGATGAAAGAACGTGCGCGATGGCGATCGACCCCGCGCGCGGCCGCGCGTAAAAACTTGCGCCATAGCGCCAAAATTCGGCCGCTTCTCACGCGCGTTTAGCCCGCCCCGCCATGCGTGCAAGCCGCGTCACTTCTTTTCGTAGACGCCGCCTTTTTCCCCTTCCAGCGTGATGCGCGCTTCCTCGATCGTGCCCGAAATTTCCCCGCTGTCAAGCGCCAGCGCGATATGGTCTGCGAAGATCTGGTACGTCCCCTGCCCGCTCAGGTTGTCTTTTTCGTCAAAACAAAAAACCAGCGACTCCGCCATCAGCGAAAACCACCTGCCGTCGGGCGCGTACCAGTTGCCAAGCGGCTGCGCCTGCGAATCCGAGACGTACAGCCCGGTCACGCACAGCGCGTCCTCGTCCTCCCTCAGATAATCGACGCTCGCCTCAAGCTCGCCCGTGCGCGCGCCGCCGTCCCCGGTCGCCAGCGCATAGTCGTAGGGATAGCGCGCGTCCTCCGTCCATTCGGCGTCGCCCGCGTCGCCCGCGTAGGTCACCGTGAGCGGGTATCCGTCGGACAGCCCGATCACATAGCCGCCTTCCGCCTCCGCCACCATCTCCCCGTCGGGCTTGAGGTCCTCGGTCGTAAACAGGTCGCCAAAGGCCCACGAGAGCATCAGCGCCGCCTCGTCTTGGCTGATTGACGCGCCCGCGTCAAAGCGCCCGCCATTGGCCAGTGGCGCGCCCGCCTCGGTATAAAAGATATTGGCCATATAAAATAGGTATGCCAGCGCGTAGTCGTTTTGAATCTCCTCGCCGGCCTGCGGATACGCCATGCCGCCATCCATTTTGGCCGCCAACAATCCCGCAAGCGGGGACGCCAATTCGCTCAATTGCGCCTGGCTTATCACTTGCGCGCCCGCGCTCACCGGCCCCATCAAAGACAGAATCGCCACCACCAGCGCAACCCATTTTTTCATCGTCCTCGCCCTCCCGCCCGTTTTGAATATTTTACGCTATTGCGCCCGTTTTTGTCAACCATCTTCATCTTTTGACACCTTGACACCCTTGACACGCGCAGGAGTTCATCGTATCATATGGTTGAAACGCATAATGCTTGAGGAGGCGTAGCCTATGAAACAAGATCTGGTCGTCCTATTGGATTTGGGCAGCACAGTCAATGCTCAAATCGCCCGCGCCGTGCGCGCGCTTGGCGTTTATTCCGAAATTTACCCCCATACGACCGACATCGAATCGCTCAAGCAGGTGCCCGGCCTGCGCGGCATCATCGTAAACGGCGGCGAGAACCGCGTGGTAGACGGCCATTCAATCGACGTTGACCCGGCGCTTTATGCCCTGGGCGTTCCGGTATTGACCGTTTCACACAAAGGCGCGCATCCCAACGATCTAGACGCGTGGCCCGCGGACGAGCAGGCTCAAAAAGACGTGCTCGATCAGTTCCTGAACCGCTGCGGCGCCAATCGCAACTGGTGCATGAAGAACTTTGTCGCAGACCAGATCGAGCTGGTTCGCAAGCAGGTGGGCGACAATCGCGTGCTGCTCGCGCTGTCGGGCGGCGTCGATTCAAGCGTGGTCGCGGCGCTGCTCTTGCGCGCGATCGGGGACAAGCTCACGTGCGTGCACGTAAACCACGGCCTGCTGCGCAAGGGCGAGCCGGAGCAGGTGATCCGCGTATTTAAGCAGGAATTGGGCGCGAACCTCATCTATGTGGACGCGGTCGATCGCTTCCTTGACAAGCTCGTGGGCGTGTCCGATCCCGAGCAAAAGCGCAAAATCATCGGCAGCGAGTTCATTCGCGTATTCGAAGAGGAGGCGCGCAAGCTCGAGGGCGTCGCGTTCCTGGGCCAGGGCACCATCTATCCCGACATCCTCGAAAGCGGCACGCTGACCGCCAAGGCGGTCAAGGCGCACCACAACGTGGGCGGACTGCCCAAGGACCTGAAGTTCGACTTGGTCGAGCCGCTCAAGCAGCTCTTCAAAGACGAAGTGCGCGCCTGCGGCCTCGAGCTTGGCCTTCCGGGCGACATGGTATACCGTCAGCCGTTCCCCGGCCCCGGCCTCGGCGTGCGGTGCCTGGGCGCGATCACGCGTGACCGCCTCGAAATCGTGCGCGAATCCGACGCCATCCTGCGCGAGGAGTTCGCGAAAAACGGCCTTGCCCAAAAGGTGTGGCAGTACTTTACGCTGGTTCCCGATTTCAAGGCCGTCGGCGTTCGCCATGGCGCTCGCGCGTTTGAGTATCCGGTCATCCTGCGCGCGGTCAACACGATCGACGCCATGACCGCCACCGTCGAGCCGATCCCCTTTGCCATCCTTTCCCACATCGCCGACCGCATCCTAGACGAAGTCCCCGGCGCCGGCCGCGTCCTCTACGACCTCTCCCCCAAGCCCCCCGCGACCATCGAGTGGGAATGATGATCTAGACAAATATCAAAGGAACTGCCTCAAAATGACACCAGCCGTCACTTGAGGCAGTTCCTTCTTTGCTATGCCATTTGATGTGAAAATCGAAAAGCAAGTGTGCGAATTTGGAGGCAGGAAAACCCGACTGCCGTGCCTCCCCTTGAGGAGAGGTGGCACCCGCAGGTGCGGAAGGGTGGGTGCCGGGGCTCGATAGCCCGCGAGAGAGAACGCGAGAGAAAACGCGAGAGAGAACGCGAGGGGCTGTGACACGAAAGAAGTTTCGTGCCGCAGCCGCTTGTTTTGAGGATCAAACAGATGACGGGGAAGCACGGGCGGGGGCGGAAGGTTTTTGGGCGATTTCGGGCATGGCAAAGCCGATTTGGCGGGTGCTCGCGCATATTCAGGGCGTTTTGCCGTGAGGTTTCGGCGCGGGCTATTTGCTTTTCTGCGGGTTAAGCGGTCATTTTCTCGTGAAGCTGGGAACGGGTGCGGTTTTGCTGAATCTTGTTATGGAACTTGTTCATGTCGTAGCCCATGGCAACGATCAGAATCTCGGTCTTGACCTTCGGGTTGCTCCTGTGCAGGAACCGCTGGAAACCGTAGTCTTGCTTGATAACACCGAAGGAACCTTCGACCTGTATCGAACGGTTCATGCGCAGGAGTCTGCCCTTCTCGCTCGTGATCCGCGCAAGCGATGCTGCCCGCTGCTCTATGAATCGCTTTGATACTTGCATTTGGCGGTTGCCCTTGGCTCTTGTGCAGCGCTTCTTGTGCGGACAATCTGTGCAGTCCTCACACGCGTAGAAAGTGACCTCACGCTCGAAACCCGACTTGCTCTTCTTCGTGCCGGTGTACATCGCCTTGAGCTTCTTTC